>NZ_JHBX01000077.1:0-247282 GCF_001273855.1 Leucobacter japonicus
ACACTGTACGACCCTTTCGCTATTTCTGGGACCGTTTTGCCGCCGAGAACAGTATCGCGAGTTCTGGTTCGCCGTACACGGAAGTTCCCCGTTGCGATCAGGGAGTTCGCCAGTGGCGCACCGCGAAGTTTTGGAGACTCGGTTCCGGTAGACTGTACTGAGATCCAAACGACGACCGAACCGGAAGTGGGCCGCCTATGGGAGCGATGATGAGTGTCTTGCTCATCCTTGCTCTGGTTTCGATTGTCGCCCATCCCGCAGCCCGACTCTTGGGGCGTCGCGTGTTTGGGGTATTTGCCCTCGTGATGGCGGCGATCTTCGTTGTTCTCCTGTCGTTGGCTCCAGGCGTGTACGGCGGCAACACGATTGTCGAGGCATTCGTGTGGGTACCTCAGATCGATCTCACGCTGACATTCAGGCTTGATCCGGTCGCCCTCTTGTTCGCACTGCTCGTGACTGGAGCGGGTGCGCTGGTGCTGTTGTACTGCACCCGCTACTTTGAGCCCCGAGAGCCCGGACTCGAGCGCTTTGCCGCTGTCTTCATGGGGTTCGCGACGTCAATGCTCGGGCTTGTGCTCGCCGACGATGTCTATCTGCTCTTCGTATTCTGGGAAGGCACGACGATCTTCTCGTTCCTGCTCATCGGGCACCTCACGCGACTGCGGACATCGACGGCTGCCGCTCTGCAAGCGTTGATGGTGACGACGTTCGGCGGGCTCGCGATGCTCGTCGGACTGGTGCTCCTTGCCCACCAGGCCGACAGTTCTTTGCTTTCGGAGATTGTTTCCACTCGACCCGAAGGTGCTGTGGGCACCACCGCGGTATTCCTGGTGCTTGCGGGCGCACTCTCGAAGTCGGCGATCTTCCCCTTCCATTTCTGGCTCCCGGGTGCCATGGCGGCGCCGACGCCGGTGAGCGCCTATCTGCACGCAGCGGCGATGGTCAAGGCCGGCATCTACTTGATCGCTCGCATCACGCCCGCCTTCGCAGACGTTCCGGGATTCCGCGAGACACTCGTGGTACTTGGTGCCGTGACGATGCTCAACGGCGGTATTCGTGCTCTTCGCCAGTTTGATATCAAACTGATCGTCGCGCACGGCACAGTGAGTCAACTGGGCTTGCTCGTGATGGTGTTCGGCGTGGGTGATCCGCGTGCTAGCTTCGCCGGCTTTGCGTTGCTGTTCGCGCATGCCGTTGCAAAAGCTCCATTGTTCTTGTCAGTGGGCATTATCGACCACGCAACCGGCACCCGTGATCTGCGCAAGCTCAGTGGGTTGGGGCGTCGGATGCCCGTGCTCGCGGTCATTACTCTGCTCGCTGCAGCGTCCATGGCGGGGGCTCCGCCATTCTTCGGGTTCGTTGCAAAGGAATCCGCGTTCGCCGAATTGCTCGCAGTGGGTCGCGACGAACCGATCGCGATGGTCGCCTTTGCCGTCGCTGTCCTCGGTAGCCTGCTGACCGTCGCCTACATGGGACGATTCTTGTGGGGCGCTTTCGGGCGCAAGAACGGTGTCGAATCCTGCCGCGTCGCCCATGATCCCGGTCGCTTGATTCTCGTTGCCCCGGCGCTTTTCTCAGCTGCCGCGCTGCTCCTCGGAATCCTTGCCAGCAGTGTGGATGACGTGCTGCAGCCGCTGGTTCCCGAAGCGCACGAACGCGGTATCGAAGTGGAGCATCTTGCACTGTGGCACGGGTGGACCCTGGCACTGCTGGCCTCGGTGGTCGTACTGGTGCTCGGCGTGCTTCTCGCGCTGCGTTTGAGTCGTACACGTACATTCGCACCGCCACCCGCTGAGCGCTGGTCTGCCTCACACGCGTACTGGGTCGTCACCCATTTCGTCGATGTGCTTGCCGTTCGGGTGACCGCAATTACGCAGCGCGGCTCGTTGCCGTTCTACTTGGCTGTGATCCTCATCGTGTTGGTCTTGTCGCTGGGCGGCACGGTGCTTCTCACCGGCGAGTGGCCCAGTGAAGTGGTGTTCGCGACCTCACCGGTACAGATTCCCATCGCCATCGTGATGATCATTGCCGCGTTGTTCTCACTGCGTGCGCGTACGCGCTTCCAATCAGTGGTGCTGGTCGGAGTCACCGGGTACGGCATGGCCGCAATCTTCGCGATGCACGGGGCGCCCGATCTCGCGTTGACGCAAGCCCTCGTCGAAACCGTCACGCTGATCGCGTTCGTTCTCGTGATTCGTCGACTCCCGCAGCGGATTGGCAGCCGCGCAACCCGGCCGAAGCGCTGGGCGCGGGGTGCGATTGGTCTTGGAGTCGGTCTGGTCTTCGGTGCTCTTGCAGTGATTGCTCTGGGCTCCCGAATCGCCGAGCCGATCTCTCTGCAGCTTCCCGAGCTCGCCTACGCTGGCGGACACGGCAGCAACGTCGTGAATGTGATGCTGGTCGATATTCGCGGGTGGGACACCATGGGTGAACTCTCGGTGATCCTGGCCGCGGCGACGGGCGTCGCATCCCTCGTTTTCGTGAGTACCCGCGTCGATACCCGACCGAAGATCAGCCGCCGCGCGGCGCGTTCGGCTGCGCAGGAGCATCTCATGCGCGTGGCGGATCCGCAGGACCCGGCGCGACGCATGTCGTGGGTGCTCGCGGGGCGGCACCTCGATCCCGCACGACGCTCGATCCTGCTCGAGGTCGTGGTGCGACTGATCTTCCACGGGCTGATCATCTTGTCGATCTACCTGTTGCTGACGGGGCACAATACGCCCGGTGGCGGATTCGCTGGGGGATTGGTGGCCGGTCTCGCGCTCGTCGCGCGCTACCTGGCCGGAGGTCGGCACGAACTCGGTGCGACGGTACCGCTCGATGCCGGGCGCATTCTGGGGACTGGGCTGGCGATCGCAGTGTCGATGGCCTTCCTGCCCATGCTGTTCGGGCAATCCGCGTTGGCGTCAGCCTGGGTCGATGTCGATCTCGGCATCTTCGGGACGTTGCCGCTTGTCACGTCCACACTGTTCGATGTGGGCGTGTACCTCGTAGTCTTCGGTCTGATTCTCGATGTATTGCGGAGCCTCGGCGCCGAGATCGACGAACATGAAGAAGCTGATATTGCAGCATTCGAGGAAGAGGAGGTGAGCGCACGATGACCATGCCACTCGTTCTGGTCGCAGTGATGGTGGTGCTCTACACCTGCGGTGTCTACCTCATGCTCGACCGATCGCTGACGCGATTGCTGCTGGGTTTCCTTCTGGTCGGCAACGCGACGAATATTCTGATCTTTCTGATGTCGGGCTCATTCGGTGCCGCACCGATTTCGGGGGAGACCGCCGCCGAAGACATGAGCGATCCGCTGCCACAGGCCTTCATTCTGACGGCGATCGTCATCACGTTCGGCGTCAGCGCGTTTCTGCTCGCACTGATCTATCGTTCATGGCGGCTTGCGCACGAGGACGATGATCGTGTGCAAGACGATGAGGCCGATCTCGAGATTGCCACTGCTGAAGCGCTCGCGGCGACCGAGGTCACCGATGAGGACCTGGCTGAAACCCAGGAATACGACGCCGAGGACTTCCCGGACGAAGTTTCGGATGCTGATTCCGTCGAGACGTCGACGAGCAGCACCGTTCACTCCGCAGAGGAGGACGCCCGATGATTCCACTCGTGCCGCTCGCAGTTCTGATCCCGCTCGCCGGCGCTGCGCTCGCGCTCGCGGTGCCCGGGCATCGCAAACTGCAGCAGGGAATCACACTGGTCGCGTTGAGTTCCGTCGTCGTGCTCAGCGGCGCACTCATGTATCTCGTCGACGCCCACGGCACCCTCGTCATGGAAGTCGGCGGCTGGGCTGCGCCGTTCGGCATCGCCCTCGTCGTCGATCGTGTTTCCGCACTGATGCTCACCGTGTCATCTGTGGTGCTCCTCGGGGTCTTCCTGTTCTCGATCGGTCAGGGTCTCGCCGACGGCGACGACGATACGCCGGTCTCGATTTACTACCCCACGTACCTCGTGCTCGGCGCGGGCGTGTTCAACGCATTCATCGCGGGCGATCTGTTCAACCTGTACGTCGGTTTCGAGATTCTTCTGGTTGCGAGCTACGTCCTGATCACACTCGGCGGCACGGCCCAGCGGATCCGAGCCGGCGTCACCTACGTCATCGTCTCGCTTGTTTCATCAGTGCTGTTCCTTGCGGCGATCGGTTTGATCTACGGCGCGACAGGTACCGTGAACATGGCCCAGCTCACGGTGCGGATCGCTGAGCTCCCCAGCGAGGTGCAGTTGCTCCTCAACCTCACCCTGCTCATCGCATTCGGTATCAAGGCCGCGGTGTTCCCGCTCGCGTTCTGGCTCCCGGATTCGTACCCGACGGCGCCGGCGCCGGTGACGGCCGTCTTCGCCGGGCTGCTGACGAAGGTCGGCGTCTACGCCATCATCCGCACGCAGACACAACTGTTTCCGAACTCAAGCGTTGATCGATTGCTCCTGATCATCGCTGGGCTCACCTTGTTCGTCGGCATCCTGGGCGCGGTCTCACAGCTCGACATCAAGCGATTGCTGTCATTCACGCTCATCAGCCACATCGGCTACATGATTTTCGGCATCGGCATGGCGAATTCCGCGGGATTCGCCGCCACGATCTACTACATCGCTCACCACATCATCGTGCAGACCACCCTGTTCCTCGCGGTTGGTCTCATCGAACGTCAGGGCGGCACCACATCGATCTCGGGCCTGGGTGGACTGATGCGGAGCGCGCCGTTCATCGCGGTGCTGTTCTTCATCCCCATGCTCAACCTCGGCGGAATTCCACCATTCTCGGGATTCATCGGCAAGCTCGGGCTGTTCACGGTCGCCGCCGACCTCGGAACGCCCGAGGCCTACTGGCTGATCGGCATCGGCGCGTTGGTGTCCCTGCTGACGCTGTACGCGTTGGCTCGCGCCTGGGTGCTCGCGTTCTGGCGTTCGCCGTCGAAGGCCGAGGCGAAAGCGGCGAAGCCGGCGACCACTGAAGCACTCGTGCTGCGCGAACGCGAGCGGGCACTTTTCGAGCGTTTGCAAGATGCGCCTGATGCGCAGCCGCAAGCCGAGCAGAAAGAGATTCCCCGTCTCATGTTCGCCGCGACGACAGGCATGGTCGTGGTGAGTGTCGCGCTCACCGTCTTCGCTGGCCCCCTGTACGCGTATGCAACGCGCGCCGGAGAAGATCTGGCACACCCGGGCGCTGTGGTCGACCAGGTGCTCGGCGACGGCTCGGGTGCGGGCAGTGGTGGACCGGGCGGCGGCAGCGGAACGACGACGCTCGAGAACGGGGGCGAGCATGAGTGAGTCGAGTACTGGATCACCACGTGCCGCCCGCCGGATGGAATGGGGCGTGCGACTGCATGAGCTCCCACTCGTCATCGGACTCGTGCTGCTGTGGATGATGCTCTGGCAAGAGGTATCGCTGCTCTCCGTGGTGAGCGGGCTCGTGGTCGCCATCGTCGTCATGCGTTTGTTCTACCTGCCACCGGTCGAACTTGCCGGTCGGTTCAACGTGTGGTTCGCGGTGCAGTACTTGGCGTACTTCATCTGGCATCTCGGGCGCGCCTCATGGGAGGTCGCGTGGCTCGCAGTGAGGCCCGGGCCACCACCCAAAACGTCGATCATCGCCGTCAAGCTCAACACACGCTCAGACTTCATCATGACGATGGTCGGCCTGACGAACTCGCTCATCCCTGGCTCGCTCGTTGCCGAGATCGATCGATTCGAATCCACTCTGTACTTGCACGTGCTCAATACGCCGACGCAGCGCGAGCTCACCAAGATGCGGCACGACGTGCGCACCATCGAACGTTTGCTGGTGTGCGCGGTCGGCTCCAAAGAAGAGATGAGGGCGCTCAAATGACCGTAGTCAATGCCGCTCTGCTCATCGCTGCCGGCGCCGGTCTCACGGTGACCGCGCTTGCCGCCATCATTCGGATCGTGCGGGGGCCGACGATTCTCGATCGCATGGTCGCATCCGATGTGCTCCTCACGACGCTGATGCTTGCCGTCGGGGCAGATATGGTCGCTCGCGGGCACACCGACACGATTCCGCTCATGACCGTGATCGCCGCAACGGCGACGCTCGCGACCATCGTTGTGGCACGATTCGTCAAGCGTCGTGCAGAGCAACCGGCACCGCCGCAACCATCGGAGGTGGGCCATGTCTGACATCATTCTCGACACGGCCGCGGTGATCTGCGTGTTTCTGGCCGCAGTATTGTCGGTTGCCGCAGGCATCGGGATCCTTCGGTTCCCCGATGCGTTGAGCCGGTTGCATGCCGCGACCAAGCCTCAGATCTTCGGACTCTTGCTGGTCATCGCCGCGATCGCGCTCGATCAACGTTCCTTCGCGACGCTGCTCGCGCTCGTCCCGGTATTCGTCTTCCAGTCGCTCACCGCTCCGGTGGCTGCGCACATGGTGGGTCGCGCCGCGTATCGAACCGGGCAGCTCGATACGGCCACGCTCGTCGTTGATGAGCTGGGCCCCGCGATCGAACGAAGTGACCTGTACGGGCCTCGCCTCCCAGACCGCGTCGAGCCTGCGGATCGGGAAGCCGGCGACTCAGGCGCATCGCGATAATTTCCGTGAAATTGCTCCACACCGCACTCTGCGCTCTGGTTCGGGCTGCGAAGAAGCCTGAAAGTTCTGCTTGTCGGAAGTTCGGGGCTCTGACATGATGTCGTCATGACACTGCAGTCAGTACCTCCGACCCACTCCGCCGAGTTCGACCCGGCCGAGGAGAGCAGCGACGCCCTGACACTGGGCCGACGCGTTCGTGCACTCCGTGCGCAACGCGGTTTGACGCTCGAGCAACTTGCCCAAGCCGTCGACCGCGCCCCATCGCAACTGTCGGCGATCGAGAACGGCAGGCGTGAGCCACGATTGCCCATGCTTCGCTCCCTCGCAGCGGCGCTCGCAGTGAGCGTCGACGATCTGCTGCGCGATGAGGCTCCCTCGGAACGCGCGGGGCTCGAGATCGCGGTGGAACGGGCACAGCGTGGCGCTGTGTTCCAATCGCTCGGGTTGCAGCCGATTCGGGTATCGAAGACGACAAGTGATGAGACGCTGCGTGCCCTGCTGGGCCTGCATCGCGAAGTCGAGCGCTTGCACCGCGAACGTGCAGCAACTCCTGAGGAGGCGCGACGCGCCAACACCGAGCTTCGAGCGGAAATGCGCGTGGCAGGCAACTACTTCGCCGACCTCGAGCGGGAAGCGGCCGCGATGCTCGAACGGGTGGGGTATTCGGGAGGTCCCGTCTCGCAACAGCTGGTCTCAAACATCGCGGAAAAGCTGGGTTTCAGTCTGCATTATGTTGCCGATATGCCGCACTCGACTCGGTCGGTGATCGACCGTCGAAATGGTCGGGTGTATCTCGGCAGCGGAACTCCGTCGCGTGACGCTCGCGCGCCGATTCTGCGGGCGCTCGCGAGCGTCGTTCGTGGGCATGAAGAGCCGACCAGTTACGGCGACTTCCTGCGTCAGCGCATTGAGGCGAACTATCTTGCCGGCGCCGTGCTGCTTCCCGAGCCGGCGACGGTGTCGCTGCTCGCCGAAGCAAAACGTCAGCGGCAGATTTCAATGGAGGATCTGCGGGACGCGTTTGCAGTCTCCTACGAGATGGCAGCCCACCGATTCACGAATCTCGCCACGGAGCGGCTGGGGCTCGATGTGCACTTCATGAAAGCGCATGAGTCGGGCACTTTGATCAAAGCGTATGAGAACGACGGAGTGCGGTTCCCGTCAGACGCGCTCGGTAACGTCGAGGGTGCGATGGTCTGCCGCAATTGGACCGCACGCACGGTGTTTGGGCAGCCTGACCACTTCAACCCGTGGTACCAGTACACCGATATGGCGTCGGGCGGCACGTACTGGTGCACCTCGCGAGTCGAACGCGCGAAAGAGGGGCTCTATTCGGTCAGCGTCGGGGTGCAGTTCTCGGACGTCAAGTGGTTCCGCGGGCGCGAGACGCCGCACCGTTCACAGTCGTTCTGCCCCGATGATCGGTGTTGCCGGAGCGCCTCCACGGAGATGACGACGAAATGGGCGCCGGCGGCGTGGCCAGAAGCAGCGACACCGACGAGTCTGCTGGCAGCGTTGCCGACCGGCACTTTTCCAGGAGTGGACGCGCACGAAGTCTACGCGTTCCTCGAATCACACGAAACGCGGTGAATCTGCTGGACGCCACGCCGTGATGCGGCACAAAACCTCATGCCAAGGTGCGCCGTTGGCCTGGGCTGCGCTAGCGTAGAAGTACCGAGTCGACCGGCTCGCATTGGCTCCGGGAGTAGGAATGGGTGAGGACATGACCAGCGAAAATCATGCCCGTCGCGACGACAGCACAGAAGTGCGATCGACTCAGCAGTTCCGTGAAGATCTCGGAGCCCTCATTCGCACCCGGGCCACCGACCTGACGATCGATGAGCGCGAGGCGGTCGAAGCGCTGCCATCGGGTGCTGCCCTGCTCGTCGTACGTCGCGGTCCCGATCAGGGTGCGCGGTTCCTGCTCGATCAAGATGTGACCGTCGCCGGTCGACACCCGGCTGTCGACATCTTCCTCGATGACGTGACCGTGTCTCGACGTCACGCGGAGTTCCGTCGGTCAGGCACGGAGTTCACTGTGGCTGACCTCGGGTCATTGAACGGGACGTTCAGCGATGGCACGCGCATCGAGGGTGCGGTCTCGATCGCCGACGGCTCAGAGGTGCAGGTCGGCAAGTTCCGTTTCACGTTCTTTGCCTCGCGATTCGATCTCGCCGAGGAGAACTAGGGTGGTGGCGGCACAGGCCCGCCCGTATTCCTCTGGCCTCCTGAGCATCGGTCAGGTCCTCGCGCGTCTCCAAGACGATTTCGGCGATCTCACGCCTTCGAAGCTTCGCTTTCTCGAAGAGCAGCGGCTCATCACTCCCGAGCGCACGGCGTCGGGGTACCGCAAGTTTTCGCAGGAGCACATTGAGCGGCTGCGTCTCATTTTGACCCTGCAGCGCGACCACTACTTGCCGTTGAAGGTCATTGCGGAGGTGCTCGACGAGATTGATCAGGGACGAGATCCCATCATTCCCGGCGCCGCGTCGCGCAGCGCGTCGAGCATCCTCACTCCGAAGCGGGTGCTGAGCAGCGAGGAACTCCGACGTCTGACCGGGGCGAGCGCGCGATTCCTGGGTGAAGCCATTGCGGCGGGTCTGTTGCCGGCCGCAGAGGTGTTTCCGCATGACGCGGTGGCGCAAGTAACGTCACTGTTGAAGCTTGCCGAGCAGGGCATCACGCCGCGACACCTCCGACCGCTCCGCGTTGCAGCTGAGCGTGATGCCGAGCTGATCGCGCACGCCGTGTCGACACGTGGAGTCAAGCCGGCGTCACCCGCGGCCACCGAGGGAGCGCTTGAACTCGCTGAGCACCTGGATACGGTGCGCTCCGGCGTGTTGCGGCGGCGATTCGGAACGGCCTGATCGACTTGTATTTGGCGTGTTTTCAACCTTCAAGTTCCACTTGAAGTCGACACGATCAAATTGAGACTCGACGGTCGTTGCACGGGGGTCGAGCGCTCGGTAGCGTTGGGGGAGTTCGGCGCCGCTCTCACGGTGCGCCGATGAGAAAGGAACACGATGGAGCACACTCGGCAGCCTGACGGCGATGCGACGACTCCATCGGTGGAGGCGGAGCCAAACGCTGTGTCCGCCGGGGCGCACTCTGATACGCCTACGGAAACGCTCCAGTCGTATGCGATCGATGCCGATGTGCTGTTCGATGATGGTCTTCCGCGCCCCAACCAAGATGGCGGTTTCAAGGGTGCGACCGCGGCGCGTGCCGCGGGAATCAGCTACCGCCAGCTCGACTACTGGGCCCGCACGGGTCTCGTCGAGCCCACGGTGCGCAGCGCACAGGGCTCGGGGTCGCAACGCCTCTACGGATTCCGAGACATTCTGGTGCTGAAGCTCGTCAAGCGCCTGCTCGACACGGGCATTTCGCTGCAGCAGATTCGCACTGCTGTGTCGCAGCTGCACGAAGCCGGTGTACATGACCTGTCGCAGACGACGCTCATGAGCGATGGGGCGAGTGTGTATCTCTGCACCTCGAATGACGAAGTGATCGACCTGGTCAGTCGCGGCCAAGGTGTCTTCGGCATTGCCGTGGGTAAGGTGCTGCGCGAGGTGGAGACGTCGCTCGTCGACATGGACGAGCATCGCGAGGAAGCATCGCAAGATCGTGCGGTCGATGAGCTCGCTGCTCGCCGGAAGACCCGGAAGATCTCCTGATTCGGTTCTGAAATGACGAAGGGGCTGACCGCATATTCGCGGTCAGCCCCTTCGTCATTTCACGGGACGCGGTTCGTCGTCAGTCTTCGGTGACCACGGTCGCCGTCGGAGCTCCCGATTCAGAAGCTCGTGCGGCGTCGATGCCGGCGGAACGCAGAATGCGGTCGAGGACGAGATCGAAATTCGCTGCCATCTCCTGAGATGCCTCGCCCGGCCACATGTGTACCGGCTTCGCTGCGCCCTGAGCCTGCTGCAGCGAGAGGCGCTCGGGAAGCTGCGGGTTGAGCACGAGCGGGCCGAACATCTCGCGGAGTTCTCGAATACGGAACTGGTGCTCCATCGACTGCGGCTGCGTGCGATTGATCAGGATGCCGAGCGGCTGGAGGCGCGGGCTGACGCCACGACGAATTTCCTCGATTGCGCGAAGCGCGCGGTCGGTCGCTGCCACAGCGAACAGGCTTGGTTCTGCGACGACCAGCACGCGGTCGCTCGCTGCCCAGGCGGTGCGCGTCAAAGCGTTCAAGGATGGGGCGCAATCGATCAGCACGAGATCGTATTCGGATTCGACGATCGCGAGGGCTTCCTCGAGCTTCCAGATGTCGCGCGTCGAGGGGTGTGGGCCATCGAAGTTAATTGCGGAGGGGCTGCCCACCAGCAGATCGATGGTGCCGCCCTCGTGGTAGTCATTCCACCCGCTGTGCGCGATCGCACTGCGCACCGTCTTCTCTTTCGGGCTCTCAAGAACGTTGGCGATATTGGCGTACCCCTCGGGGTTGACGGCGAGCCCGGTCGATACGTCGGACTGCGGATCGAAGTCCACGACGAGGGTCCGCAGACCCCGTGAAAACGCGGCCGATGCGAGGCCGAGCGTCACGGTCGTCTTGCCGACGCCGCCCTTGAGGGAACTCACACTCAATACATGCACACGGCAAGTTTAGTGGATTTGGTGTGTGCATCGCCTGACTTCGTTCTCGGCGAAGTCGGATCGCAACGGATTCAGTGGGGAAATTCGCGGTGCGGGCGGGTGCCGGTGTTGCTCAATGCAGAAGCCGGTAACCGTGACCATGTATCTTGATATCAAACCAGTTCGACGGTGTGGGCACCCGGCGATAAGCGCAGTAGCAAGGAGGCGGAGTGTTCCAGAAGATCTTGGTGGCGAATCGTGGTGAGATCGCGATTCGTGCGTTTCGGGCGGCGCATGAGCTGGGTGCCCAGACGGTGGCGGTGTTTCCGTATGAAGACCGCAACTCGTTGCATCGGTTGAAAGCGGACGAGGCGTATTTGATTGGTACGGTCGGGCATCCGGTGCGTGCGTACCTGGATGTCGCTGAGATCGTGCGGGTCGCGGTCGAATCGGGCGCCGACGCAATCTACCCGGGGTACGGGTTTTTGTCGGAGAACCCGGAGCTCGCGGCGGCGGCCGAGGCAGCCGGGATCCGGTTTATTGGGCCGGGGAAGAACGCGCTCGAGATGGCGGGCAACAAGGTTGCTGCGAAAGAGCACGCGATCGCGGCTGGGGTGCCGGTGCTGCGTTCGACGCCGCCGACGACGGATGTGGATGCGTTGATTGCGGGGGCGTCGGAGATCGGGTTCCCGGTGTTCGCGAAGGCGGTCGCGGGTGGTGGTGGTCGTGGCATGCGTCGTGTGGAACGGGTCGAGGATCTGCGTGACGCGTTGGAGTCAGCGATGCGTGAGGCTGAATCCGCGTTCGGTGACCCCACGATGTTCATTGAGCAGGCCGTGCTGCGCCCGCGCCATATCGAGGTGCAGGTGCTTGCGGACTCCACTGGTGCGACCGTGCACCTGTTCGAGCGAGACTGCTCGGTGCAGCGTCGGCATCAGAAGGTTGTGGAGATCGCGCCGGCCCCGAATTTGTCGCAGGAGAAGCGTGACGAGTTGACGCGGGACGCGATCGCGTTCGCGAAATCGATCGGGTACGAGAACGCGGGCACGGTCGAGTTCTTGCTCGACACGGCGGGGGAGCGCCAGGGTGAGCACGTGTTCATCGAGATGAACCCCCGCATCCAGGTGGAGCACACGGTGACTGAGGAGGTCACGGATGTCGACCTCGTGCGCGCGCAGATGCGCATCGCGGCCGGGGCCACGCTCGACGAACTCGAATTGACGCAGGATCGCATTCAGTTGCGTGGTGCAGCGTTGCAGTGCCGCATCACGACGGAGGATCCCGCGAACGGCTTCCGTCCGGATTTGGGGCGGATCACGGCGTACCGCTCCCCGGGTGGTGGCGGGGTGCGCCTGGACGGGGGCACGATTGATGTGGGGGCGCAGATCAGCCCGCACTTCGACTCGATGCTCGCGAAACTCACGTGTCGGGCGCGTTCGTTCCCTGAGGCCGTGAATCGTGCTGAGCGTGCGCTCGCGGAGTTCCGGATTCGTGGGGTCTCCACCAACATCCCCTTCTTGCAGGCGGTGCTTGCTGATGATGTGTTCCGGGCGGGGGATGTGTCGACGCAGTTCATTGAGGAGCGGCCTGAGCTGCTGTCGATGAACAAGCCGAAGGATCGTGCGACGCGGCTTCTGCAGCATGTCGCGAACGTGACGGTGAATCAACCCAACGGGGCACGGCCGGGGCATATTGATGCTGCGCAGAAGGTGCCCGCGATCGACCTTGCGGCGCCGGCCCCCGCGGGCAACCGGCAGTTGCTCTTGGAGGTAGGCCCCGAGGCCTACGCCGCCCAGCTGCGCGCGCAGACCGCACTCGCGGTCACCGAGACGACGTTCCGCGATGCGCATCAGAGTCTGCTTGCGACGCGCGTGCGCACCCGCGACCTCGCCCGCATCGCCCCGTATGTGGCGCGGATGACGCCGCAGCTGTGGTCGGTTGAAGCATGGGGTGGTGCGACGTACGATGTCGCCCTGCGATTCCTCGGAGAAGACCCCTGGGAGCGGCTCGCGGTGCTCCGTGAGGCACTCCCGAATGTGCCGATCCAGATGCTGCTGCGTGGCCAGAACACGGTCGGGTACACCCCGTACCCGAAGCAAGTTGCTCAGGCGTTCGTGGCAGAGGCGGCGTCGACGGGCGTCGACGTGTTCCGCATCTTCGACGCGCTGAACGATGTGAACCAGATGCGGGTCGCGATTGACGCGGTCCGGGAGACCGGAACGGCCGTTGCCGAGGTCGCGATGTCGTACACGGGCAATCTGCTGAGCCCGACCGAAGACAAGTACACCCTCGACTACTATCTGCGTCTCGCGGAGCAGATCGTCGACGCGGGCGCGCACGTACTCGCGATCAAGGACATGGCTGGGCTCTTGCGCCCGGCTGCAGCTACGAAGCTCGTGACCGCGCTCCGGGAGCGATTCGCTCTCCCCGTGCATCTGCACACGCACGATACTCCGGGTGGGCAGCTCGCGACGCTGCTCGCGGCAAGCGCTGCGGGCGTGGACGCGGTCGATGCGGCATCCGCACCGATGTCGGGCACCACGTCGCAGCCGTCGCTGTCCGCTCTGGTGGCGTCGCTGGCGGACACGGACCGTGACACGGGCCTTGATCAGGACGCGGTGTATGCGTTGGAGCCGTATTGGGATGCCGTGCGTGCTGTGTACAAGCCGTTCGAGTCAGGACTGCCCTCGCCGACCGGTCGCGTCTACACGCACGAGATCCCTGGCGGCCAGCTGTCCAATCTGCGTCAGCAGGCGATCGCGTTGGGGCTCGCCGACAACTTCGAGAGGATCGAAGACCTGTATGCGGCGGCAGACCGGATTCTCGGGCGCATCCCGAAGGTGACGCCGTCGTCGAAGGTCGTGGGCGATCTCGCTCTGCATCTGTCTGCCGTCGACGCCGACCCCTCTGATTTCGAGGCGAACCCGGAGAAGTACGACATTCCGGATTCCGTGGTCGGATTCCTCGCGGGTGAACTCGGCGAGATCCCGGGCGGGTGGCCGGAGCCGTTCCGCTCGAAGGTGCTCGCCGGGCGCAACGTTGATATCGCAGTCACGCCGGTGTCGGACGCCGACCAGGCGCTGCTCGATGGCACGAGCGCTGAGCGGCGGGACACACTGAACCGACTGCTCTTCCCACAGCCGACGCGTCAGTTCCTGGATGCGCGCGAGCAGTTCGGTGACGTGTCGGTGCTCGACACTCCGGACTACCTGTACGGTCTGTCCGCGGGTGAGGAGCACGCCATCGACCTGGCGAAGGGTGTGCGGTTGTACGTGGGCCTGGAAGCGATCGGTGAGGCGGACCCGAAGGGCGTGCGAACCGTGATGGTGCGTGTGAACGGCCAGTTGCGTCAGGTATACGTCAAGGACCAGTCGGTCAAGGTTGAGGCCGTGATCGCGGAGAAGGCGGACCGAACGGTTCCGGGGCATGTCGCGGCCCCGTTCTCGGGCACGGTGACCGTGAAGGTCGCGGTCGGGGACGTCGTCGAAGCGGGTCAGCCGGTCGCGTCGATCGAGGCGATGAAGATGGAGGCCGCGATCACGGCCCCGGTATCGGGTCGTGTGGAGCGGGTCGTGTTCACCGGGACGCGGGCGACCGAGTCGGGCGATTTGATCGCGACCATCACCGAGTAGCGTTTTCGGGCTGACGGCCCGTGCCGGTAGGCTCGGATGTCATGGCGATTCGTGACATCCGAGTCTTTGGCGATCCCGTGCTCCGCACGGTCTGCGATCCCATTGTCGACATTGACGACGGCGTGCGAGCGTTGGCGCAAGACCTCATTGATACGGTCGACATGGACGGCCGTGCCGGGCTCGCTGCGACGCAGATCGGTCATACCCTGCGAGCGTTCAGCCTGCATATCGACGGAGAGATCAGCTACGTTCTGAACCCGGAGATCGTTGCGCTCGAGGGCGAACCCGAGCTGACCGGGGAAGGCTGCCTTTCCGTTCCCGACCTCTGGTTCGACGTGCTGCGCTATCCGCGTGCGACGGTTCGAGGAATCGATCTCGACGGCAACCCGATCGAGATCGCGGGCGAGGGCTTGATGGCGCAAGCGCTGCAGCACGAGTGCGACCATCTCGACGGCAAGCTGTACCTCTCTCGTCTCGACCGCGAATCACGCGGCGAGGCAATGCGTCAGATACGCACCTCTGCCTGGTTCTGAGCGACGCGACGTCACACATACAGCCCGGGCCGCCACAAGTGTGGTGGTCCGGGCTGTACTGTCGGAGGTGGAGCAGCTACCGTGCGACGTTGACGGCCTCGGTCTGCGGGTTCTCGCCGTAGATCCCGGCGATTTCACCCGCGAAGTCGCGGAGAATATTGTCGCGACGAATGCTCATCTTCGGGGTGAGGTGGCCATTCGCCTCGATAAACTCCGTCGGAAGAATGACGAACTTGCGGATTGATTCGGCACGCGACACGTACTCGTTTCCGGCATCGACGGCGCTCTGCACTTCAGCGAGCACTTTCGGGTGCACGGCAGCTTCCTCGAGCGTCATGTTCGGGTCTTCGCCGTTGTTCTTCAGCCAGCTTGGGAGCATTTCAGGATCGAGCGTGACGAGTGCCGAGATGAATGGCTTCTGATCGCCGACCACGACGACCTGCCCGATGATGGTATTCGAACGGATCGGGTCTTCGAGAGCCGCTGGCGCGACGTTCTTACCGCCCGCGGTCACGATGATTTCCTTCTTGCGGCCGGTGATCGACAGGTACCCGTCGTTATCCAGCGAACCGATGTCACCGGTCCGGAAGAACCCGTCGGCGGTGAACGCAGCCGCCGTGGCCTCGGGATTGTTCCAGTATTCCTTGAAGACGTCGATTCCCTTGATCTCGATTTCGCCGTCTTCGGCAATGCGGATCGTGTGCCCCGGAAGCGCCGGGCCGACGGTGCCGATCTTGAACTTGTGCGGAAGGTTCACCGTTGCGGGCGCTGTGGTTTCGGTGAGCCCGTAGCCCTCGAGAATCTTGACACCCAGGCTGCGGTAGAAGTGACCGAGGTAGTGGCTGAGCGGAGCTGAGCCCGACACAGCGAACCGTACGTTGCCGCCCAGACGCTCGCGCAGCTTGCCGTAGACGAGCTTGTCGAAGAGCTTGAACTTGAGGCCCAGCACGAACGGCACCTTGCCGGCGTCGAGCGCTTCAGAGTGCGCGACCGCAACCTTGGCTGCGGCGCGGAAGATCTTGCCCTTGCCCTCGGACTCGGTCTTCTGCTCGGCCGAGTTGTAGACCTTCTCGAACACGCGTGGCACCGCGAGCAAGAACGTCGGTTTGAATGTGCTGAGTGCGGGCAGCAGCTGCGAGGTATCGGCCTGGTGCCCGACGCGAACGCCCCCGTGCACGGAGAGCACCGAGATGAACCGGGCGAAGACGTGCGCGAGTGTCACGAAGAGCAACGTCGAAGCGCCCGGTTGGTGCACCAGCTCGGTAAGTGCGGGAGCCGTGTTGCGTGACAGGTCGACAAAGTTGGCGTGCGTGAGTACGCAGCCCTTCGGCCGTCCGGTGGAGCCGGACGTGTAGATCAGTGTTGCGACGTCGCTTCCGACGGCGATGGAGCGGCGACGCTCGATCTCGGCGTCGTCGATGGCTGCACCCTGCGCCCGGAGCTCGTCGAGCGCGCCATGGTCGAGGCGCCAAGACAGCGACACGGCAGGGAGGTCGTCACGAATCTCCGCGAACCGTTCTGCGTGATCTTCGGTCTCCGTCAGGATCGCGCGCGCGCCCGAGTCTTCCAATACCCAGTGCACCTGCAGCGGGGATGACGTCTCATAGATCGGCACCATCACGGCACCCGTGTAGTGGATGGCGAAGTCCACTAGAGTCCACTGGTAGCTCGTCTTGCACATGAACGCGATGCGGTCGCCCGGCTCGATGCCGGCGGCAGCGAACCCCTTCGCCAGCGAAATCACATCTGCGCGGAACTCGGCCGCGCTGATGTCGCGCCAGCCATCGCCTTCGGGGACGGCGAAGAGTGCGCGATCCGGCGTCTCCTCAACTCGCTGCTCGAGAAGATCCGTGATGTTGTCCTCCGGCACCGGCGGAACGAGGATCGGGGTTTCGGACTGATTCACGGCAGCTCCTTCGATACTCATGTATCCGTCATCCGCGACGCGGCGTCTCGCGTCGCACCTTGTTCTGCCACCCTATATGCATACCCCCGCGTCCACCCGGGCTCAGGTATGGTGTTCTCAGTCGAGAGGAATCGTGGGCTGTGCTCTACTGGATTTTTAAACACCTGATCATCGGGCCGTTGCTGAAAACGATCTACCGCCCGTGGCTGGAGGGTGCCGAGAACATTCCCGCGACCGGGCCGGTGATTCTTGTAGGAAACCACTTGTCGGTGATCGACTCCTTCTTCATGCCCGCGATGATCGAGCGGCGGGTCTACTTCCTTGCGAAGAGCGATTACTTCACCGGGAAAGGCCTCAAGGGCTGGCTGGTGAAGTCGTTCATGCTGGCCGTGGGTCAGCTGCCCATCGACCGCTCCGGCGGCAAAGCGTCCGAAGCGTCATTGAACACGGGTCTCGCGGTGTTGGATCGCGGTGACGTGCTGGGCATCTACCCCGAGGGCACGCGCAGCCCCGATGCCCGTTTGTATCGCGGGCGCACGGGTGTCGCGCGTCTGATCGTGGAATCGGGTGCCACGGTCGTGCCCATCGTCATGATCGATACGGAGAAGGCCATGCCCATCGGGGCAAAGGTGCCGAAGATCCGTCGCATCGGAACCGTCGTCGGCAAGCCCTTGGATTTCACTCGTTTCGCTGGGATGAGCGCCGATCGATTCGTGCTGCGCAGCGTCACTGACGAAATCATGCTCGAGATCCAGAAACTGAGCGGCCAGAGCTACGTCGACGTCTACGCGTCGAGCGTGCGCAACCGCTGATCGCCCCGTCGACCACGGCAGCACGCGCCGTGGCGTCGCACGTTCGCTTCGAGCGTCTCGCTCAACCGTCCCCGAGTCGTTGCGGGCCCGCCTGAGGCAGTAGGCTGACAGGGTTGCGGCGATCCGCCGCGACGATTTCACGTACCTACTGTGAGGGATCGCAATGACTACCCAGATTCACGAGACTGCTGCCGAACGAGCGTTCGCGGAGCTCGACGCCTATCAGGCGCTCGAGGCCAAGCAGCAGCCGGTCTGGCCCGATCCCGATGCCGTGGCCTATGCGTCGCGCGAACTGTCTGCACAGCCTCCGCTGGTCTTTGCCGGCGAAGCCGACCAGCTGCGCGAGCGTCTCGCCGCTGCTGCGCGCGGTGAAGCCTTCCTCTTGCAGGGCGGGGACTGCGCCGAAACGTTCGCCGCGGCGACGGCCGACAAGATCCGTGATCGCGTGAAGACGCTGCTGCAGATGGCGGTCGTGCTCACGTACGGCGCCTCGATGCCGGTGATCAAGGTCGGCCGCATGGCCGGTCAGTTCGCAAAGCCGCGATCGAGCAACGAGGAGACCCGTGAGGGGGTCACGCTGCCGGCCTACCGCGGCGATCTCGTGAACGGCTACGACTTCACGACCGACTCGCGCACCGCGGACCCGCAGCGACTGGTGCAGGGGTACCACGTCTCCGCGTCGACGCTGAATCTCATTCGCGCGTTCACGCAGGGGGGCTTCGCCGACCTGCGTCAGGTGCACGCTTGGAATCAGGGCTTCGTCTCGAACCCGGCGAACCAGCGCTACGAGTCCCTGGCCGCCGAGATCGACCGCGCTCTCAAGTTCATGGCCGCGTGCGGCGTCGACAACACAGCACTGACGCAGACCGAGTTCTACGTCAGCCACGAGGCACTGCTGCTCGACTACGAGCGACCGCTGACGCGCGTCGACTCGCGCACGGGCAACCTCTACGACACCTCGGGGCACATGCTCTGGATCGGTGAGCGCACTCGTGACCTCGACGGCGCGCACGTCGAGTTCCTCTCGCATGTGCGCAACCCGATCGGTGTGAAGCTCGGCCCGACGGCGTCGGTTGACGATGCGCTGCGTCTCATCGACAAGCTCGATCCCGAGCGCGAGCCCGGCCGACTGACGTTCATCACGCGCATGGGGGCGGGCAAGATCCGCGACGTCCTTCCCGGTCTCCTTGCGGGTGTACGTGACGCCGGAGCGACTCCGCTGTGGGTCACCGATCCGATGCACGGGAACGGCATGACGACGGCCACGGGCTACAAGACGCGCCGATTCGACGACGTGATGGACGAGCTGCGTGGCTTCTTCGAGGCGCACCGCGAGGTCGGCACGTTCCCCGGCGGCATCCACATCGAGCTCACCGGTGACGATGTCACCGAGTGCCTCGGTGGTTCGGAGAACATCGATGAAGACACGCTTGCGACGCGGTACGAGTCGCTCTGCGACCCGCGCCTCAACCACATGCAGTCGCTCGAGCTTGCGTTCCAGGTGGCTGAGGAGCTCAAGAAGATCTCCTGACCCGCTCGCGACGAACGCCCCCGCTCACCGTTGAGGTGTGCGGGGGCGTTCGTGCGTACTTGGAACGCGGCTAGAACACGAGAATTCGAACCGTCGTTCCCTTTTCGAGCATCGTACCTGGTGCTGGATCGACGCTATCGAACGGTAACCGTCGCAGCAACCGTTCGCTAATCGCGTCTAGCCCTTCGACGCCAGTAACCGTCGGAGCAAATCCGGCAGCGCTGATTGCATCCATCGCCTCGCCAATATTCTTCAGGCCCGACACGTCGGGAACGGGGAAGAGTTCGGGGCCGAGCGACACCTGCAATCCGACGGGATCGCCTGGGCGTACCGGGTCGGTCTGCGGGAGCAGGGCGATCACGGATCCCTTATCGACGGTGTCGCTATACGCATCCTGCTGCAGGGATGCGTCGACCGTCAGCTTGCGGTCGGCGAGCGTCGCCGTCGCGTCGGCAACGGACGCCCCAGAAACGTCGGGCAGGGCGCCCGCTGAGGTGATGAGGTCGACCACGCCCTGCTCAGGGTAGGTGTCGCCGAGGGCATCGCCGTCGCTGCCGAGCGCAGCGAGCACCGTACCGGCCTCAGCGTCGGAGAAACGCTGTTCCACGATGGAGCCAAAGGCGAACTGGGCCTGAGCGATCGCCGCCTCGGCGTCGCTTTGGGGGAGCCCCACGAGGGTGGGTACCGGCAGCATTTGCGGCCCTGTCGACTGGCAGAGCTGCACCGCGGTGCCTCGATCGACACGTGTACCGGCTTGCGGATCACTGCCTGCCGCACTGCCGGCCGGCACCTCGAGGCTCGAGCACTCGACGAGCGACACCACGAGATCGTGCTGTTCCAGCGCGGATTGAGCGGCCGCGATCTCTTGCCCGGAGACATCGGGTACAGACACCTGGGATCCGGGACCCTGCCCGAACCACCATCCGATGCCGCCGGCAGCGACGACGAGCACTGCCGCGAGCAGCGCGATCCAACGGCCTCGGCGGCTTCGGGATCGGGCGTGCCCAGCTGCGCGATCGATGGAAGTGGCAGCTGCGGCGGTGTTCGCCGGCGACTCTGTCGCGTCGATCTGCGGAGCGACCGTGGTGGCATCGGCGCCCGAGGCCACCGCCCACTGCTGCTGCGGGTCGAGAACCGAGGTGGACGGCGTCGGGATGCCCTCGTCGGCCCCGCGAGGCAGTACCCGCGTCGATCCCAGGGGTGCGTCACGCACCGCACCGTCGCGCAGGGCTGCGAGGGCGATGCCCGCGTTATCGGGTCGTGCGTCGGGCTCGCGCTGCGTCATCCACCGCACGAGGTCGTCGAGATCCGCGGGAACTTCGGGGGTGACGAGCGACGGCAGGGGAACCTCGGAGTGCGCGTGCTGATACGCGATCTGCATCGGCTGCTCGCCCGTGAAGGGCTGGGCGCCGGTGAGCATTTCGTACAGCATGATGCCGAAGGCGTAGAGATCACTGCGCGCGTCGGCGATCCCGCGCGTGACCAGTTCGGGGGAGAGATAGGCGATCGTGCCGAGGAGCGCCTGGCCGGTGGTCGTGTTGGCCGACACAGCGCGAGCGAGACCGAAATCACCGAGTTTGATGCGGCCATCGTCAGCCAGCATGACATTCTCGGGCTTCAAATCGCGGTGCACAATGCCCGCCGCATGCGCCGCAGCGAGGCCCGAGAGCACCGCATCGCTGATCTCGATCGTCTGCTCGGTGGTGAGCCGGTGC
Organism: Leucobacter japonicus; assembly: GCF_001273855.1. NCBI lineage: Bacteria > Bacillati > Actinomycetota > Actinomycetes > Micrococcales > Microbacteriaceae > Leucobacter > Leucobacter japonicus. The sequence continues at coordinate 21,261 of NZ_JHBX01000077.1, forward strand.
TGCTGCTTGAGGAGGTCTCGGAGCGTAATGCTCGGCAGGTACTCCATCACGAGATAGGTGCGGCCGAGGTCGTGCCCCTGGTCGAAGACGTTGACCAGATTGGGGTGCGACAAGCGTGCGGCACTCCGCGCCTCCTGCTCAAAGCGACGCGTGAAGTTGTCGTCTTCGGCGAGATGCTCGTGCATGACTTTGACCGCGACGCGCCGCTCCAGACGGAGGTCGGTCGCCAGATACACCATGGCCATGCCGCCCCGCGCAATGCGCGAGCGGATTGCATACCGATCGTCGAGCGTCTGCCCGATCAACGGGTCGGTGGGCACGGTAGTCACCCGTCGAGTCTACGGAAGTCTGATGCGACGAATCATGACGCGCGCCGGAGTCGCGCGGATTGCGCGAGATGCGAGGCGCTGGCACAGTAGAACCGTGGTAGACAACACCTCTTCTGATCGCAGCCCGCTGACGACCGCGCCCATGCTCGGCATCGCCGACCTGGTTGACCGTCTCGGCGTCACGCCGGGCCGGCTCCATCGCCTGATCGAGGAGCACTACCTCGCATCCGTGCGCATCGACGGGGTCATGCGTGTACCCGCAGAATTTCTGCAGGGCGACGAGCCATTGCCGCCGCTGCGCGGCACGCTGCTCGTACTGCACGACGCAGGCTTCTCGGAAGAGGAAGCGGTGATCTGGCTGCTCGCTGAGAATGCGGAGTTGGGCGAGCGCCCGGTCGATTCGCTACAGGCGGGGCGTAAGAGTGCCGTGCGGCGCGCCACGCAGTCGCTCGCGTTCTAGCGCGACGACCTGACGGCGGTCGCCCGCCTCAGAACTCGCGTCGAGCGGCGCGATCCGCGAGACGCGCAAGTGCATCGCTTGCATCCCGACGCACGGGAGCACCGGCGAGTGAGCCGAGCGCGCGCTCGACATTTCGACTGATCATCTCTTCGACGCGATCGACCGCACCGCTTTCGCGAATCGTGCGCTGCAGGATCGCGACCTGCTCTTCATCGAGATCGTTGCCGAGCAGATCATCGAAAATGCGGCGCTGCGTCGTCGGCAGGTGGTGCCGGGCCAATGTCACCAGAACCGTGCGTTTGCCCTCGATCAGGTCGTCACCGGTGGGCTTGCCGGTGACCGCGGCATCACCGAACACCCCGAGCAGATCGTCACGCAGTTGGAAGGCGACGCCGATCGGAAGCCCGAAGTCTCGCATCGCCTGTTCGTGCGATTCGTCGGCGCCGGCGAGTGCGGCTCCGATCAGCAGCGGCGCCTCGACGCTGTACTTCGCCGACTTGTAGACGAGCACCCGGGTTGACCGCTCCAATTGCAAGTCGTGCTCGGCGAACTCGGGCTGCTGCTCTTCGAGCACATCGAGATACTGGCCGATCGCGACCTCGCTGCGCATCCGATTGAAGTGCTCGCGTGCGCGAATCGCGGCTGCGGCGGTCGCTGCATGGGCGCAGGCTGAGTGCATCAGTTCGTCGGCCCAGGACTGGAGGAGGTCGCCGAGCAGAATCGCCCCGGCGACACCGAAATGCTCTGAGGCGCCTGACCAGTTCGCGGCGGCGTGCCGCTCGGCGAACGCACGATGCACCGCGGGGCGCCCACGTCGCGTATCGGAGCGATCGATGATGTCATCGTGAATCAGCGCAGCCGCATGGAAGAATTCGAGCGCGCACGCGGCATCGAGGACGCCGGAGAATGCACCATCGATATCGCCGGAGATGTCGAGTTCGCGCACGGAGCGGTACCCGAGCGCAGCGAATTGCGCGCGAAAGCGCTTCCCGCCGCTCAGGAAGCGTTCCGCCGAGTCGAGGAGCAGGTCGGCGTCGTCGCCGAGCGGCGCCAGATCTTCGCGATGCCGAGCCAGAATGTCAGTGATGCGCTCCTGGACGAGGGCTGCGAGTCGGGTCGTTTCTTCCACGCGCCTAGCCTACTCACGGCTGGGAGTCGTAGACTGACGGGTACCAAGTTTTCACCGAGCCGGGAGGGTCGTCATGGCGCTGTCAGAACACGAACAGCGGTTGCTTGACGAGATGGAGCGCGGCTTCTATCAAAGCGAAGCCGACGTCATGCAGGCGGGATCATCAGAGCATCGCCGGTTGAATTACCGCTCGCTCGTGCTCGGCATCGTCGTGGTGATCATCGGTATCGGCGTACTCATCGGAGGCGTTGCAGCCCAGCAGCTGTGGCTGGGGCTCATCGGGTTTGCCGTCATGCTGGGCGGCGTCATGCTCATGCTGTCGCGACGATCCTCAGATGCTTTGACCGTCGAGGACATCACCTCCACTCCGTCAGGCGGCGGGTCGAGCAAGGCTTCGCGTGAGTCTTTTAGCGAGCGCATGGAGCGCCGCTGGGACCAGCGCATGGAGGGCGAACGCTGATCAGAAACGCATCTCGTTTCTGAACCGCGTTCGGCGGCGCAACAGCGCCGGCCCATGGAGCGGAGCGCAGGGTGGAACGCTGATCGGAAACGCATCGCGTTTCTGAACCGCGTTCGGCGGCGCTTCAGTGCCGGCCCACAGGGCGGAGCGCGGGTGGAACGCATGATAGATGCGCCGTAGGCGCGCGTAAGTGCACCGTGAACGGGTGTCGGACTGGGTCCGGCGCCCGTTCTGTGTTTCCCGGGTGAGACCGCTCGCACGCACTCGCATCTCCTCGGCCTGAAAGCGGACATCTGACTGCCATCGGGCGCGTCCTGTCGTAGCCCCGTAGCTGGGATGCGTCGTCTGATTCTGCATCGACGGCGAAAATCCCTCCACTTTGCTCCCCGGCGTCGCGCGACGGTGTGATCATCGGCGAGACGGCGCGGATTCTCGGCGATATTTGGCGACTGCGCGGGCAGTTTCAGGCCCGGTCGCGCTCGCGACTCAGCGGCATGCATCTGCGAATTTCCGCGAATTCGGGAATAAAGTGGAGCCAATCTCGCAACTGGTGGAGGAAAGTGGAGTAAACTGGGAACCAGGACGAGACGGTGGAGGGAGGGCCCATGCTTCTGGGAACCTTCATGCCGCGCCTGGACGACAAAGGCCGGTTGATCCTGCCGGCGAAGTTTCGGGATGAATTCGCGGATGGTCTCGTCATTACTCGCGGTCAAGAGCGCAGCCTGTACGTGTTCAGCGAAACCGAGTTCCAGGTGCTGCACGATCAGGTCCGATCGGCTCCACTTGCCTCCAAGCAGGCACGCGATTACCTGCGCGTGTTTCTCTCGGGGGCGCACCCCGAGACGCCGGATAAGCAGAGCCGCGTCACGATCCCGCAGAATCTGCGCACCTACGCCGGGCTCGACCGCGACGTCGCGGTCATCGGTGCCGGCACACGCGCTGAGATCTGGGATCTCGACGCTTGGCAGACCTACTTGGCGGCGCAGGAAGCGTCGTTCTCCGAAATCGAGGAGGAGGTGATCCCGGGGCTGTTCTAGCCCGGAATCCCATGACGCACGACATCTCACGCGATCCGAGCGAGCTGCACACGCCAGTGCTCCTTGACCGCTGCATCGAACTCCTCGCTCCGGTCGCAATGACTGCCGGGAGTACCGACGGGCCGGTCATCGTCGACGCAACGCTCGGCATGGGCGGGCACACGGAAGCTCTGCTCGAGCGCTTTCCGAACCTCACGGTGATCGGCCTCGACCGTGACACCGAAGCGCTCGCGCTGGCCGGAAAGCGACTGGAGCGCTTCGGTGCCCGCGCAATCCGCGTGCACGCGGTGTACGACGACATCGCGCGCGCGGTGCACGACAGCGGCTTCGACCGGATCGACGGCGTGCTGTTCGATCTCGGAGTGTCTTCGCTGCAGCTCGATGAAGCCGATCGCGGTTTTGCCTATGCGCAGGACGCACCGCTCGACATGCGCATGGACCAGAGCCGTGGCGAGACCGCCGCCGATGTCCTTGCGCAAGCGCCTGAGGGGCGACTCCGCGCGATCTTCGAGCGCTACGGCGAGGAGCCGCTGGCGGGGCGGTACGCGCGCGCCATCGTCGCCGCCCGCGCACTCGCGCCGATCACGCGCAGCGGAGAGCTCGTCGACGTGCTGCAGGAGGCCACCCCCGCAGCCGTACGCGACCAGCGGCATCCCGCCAAGCGCGTGTTCCAGGCGCTGCGCATCGAGGTCAACGCAGAGCTGGCCGTGCTGGAGCGCGCGATACCCGCAGCGCTGAACCTGCTGGCAGTTGACGGCCGTGCCGTCATCATGTCGTACCAGTCGCTCGAAGACCGGTTCGTCAAGCGCGAACTGTCGCGCCGATCGACGTCGACTGCTCCCGCCGGGCTTCCGGTGGAACTGCCCGAGCACCGGCCCGAGTTCCGTCTACTCACCCGAGGCGCGGAACTCGCAGACGATGCAGAACGGGCCCGCAATCCGCGGGCCATCCCGGTCCGGCTTCGCGCCGCCGAACGAGTGAGGGACGTGCGATGAGCGCAACGCTTCCGGTCAACTTTGAATCCGCCGCGCTGCGGCTCGGTGCGCCGGCTCAGACGCCGACGACGACGCCGGGGGAGCGCCATCTGCGGCCGGTCTCGGTGCCGGCAGCGGTACCCCGCCCGCGCCGCAGCCCGCTTGCCATCGCGCTCGCAGGAGTCGGCATCATCCTCGCCATCTTCGCCACGCAGCTCGGCCTCAGCATCGCGATTTCACAGGGCGCCTACGAGACGCGCGCGCTCGAAACCGAGCAGCGCGACCTGGGCCGCGTGGAGCGTGTGCTGTCACAGAACGTCGACAAGCTGGCCTCCCCGCAGAACCTCGCGGAGAACGCTGCCGCCCTCGGAATGGTGCAGAACACGCGCCCCGCTACCCTGCGTCTGAGCGACGGCGCGGTGCTGGGTGCGCTCGATTCCGAGACGACCGAAGCCAGTGGCAACCTGATTCCGAACTCGACGCTCGAGAACATGCCGGTCGTCGACGCTGCGGGATTGCTGGTGCCTCGCGGACAGGCCGCGGGCGCTCAGTCGGAAACCATGGATCCGCCGGTACGGTTGTCGGGAAAGCTTCCGGCTCCCGACACCCACTAGCGCGTCCCGTCGGCGGCCGAAGAGGGAGAGGTACGGCATGCTGAGAATGCGCGGTTCGTCGCTGCGCCGAGCCATTGCGCTCGGCATCATCGTCGTCGCCTCACTCGTCTTTCTCGTGCGACTGGTCGATGTGCAGGTGGTGTCAGCCGCGGCGCTGAACGAGGATGCGAAAGACAAACGCGCGGTGCCCGTGGCGATTCCGAGCGTGCGCGGCGATATCGTCGATCGCAACGGTGAGGTGTTCGCGACGACCGATGAACGCTACGACGTGCAACTGTCCCCGAAGAACACGAAGCTCAACAAGGGCGTGTTCTACCGTGCAGACACCGAACGCGGCGTCGGTACGGTCGAAGTGACCGCCGCGCAAGCCTTTGCAGAGGTCGGCAAGATCACCGGTCAGAGCGCGGACGATATTCAGCAGATCGTCGATGACGCGCTGAAAGACAACCCGAAGTCTGACTTCGCCTACGTGAAGCGATCCATCGATCTCACCCAGCTCAACGCACTCAAGGCGCTCGACATCCCATGGCTCACGTTCGAGAGCCAGCATCAGCGCACCTATCCGAACGGCGCAGTCGGGGGCAACATTGTCGGGTTCTTCGGCGCGGACGACGAGCCGCTGGCGGGCATTGAACTCTCGCAGAACGCGTGCCTGACCGGCGTGGACGGCACCGAGACCTACGAGCGGAGCGAGGACAATGTCGCACTCCCGGGCAGCGTCGTGGTGACGCGCAAGGTGCAAGACGGCGGAACGGTGGAGCTCACCCTCGATCGCGACCTGCAGTGGGAAGCGCAGCAGGCGATCAACCAGCAGGTGCAGAATGTCGCGGCCGAGTGGGGCCTGCTCGTCATTATGAACGTGAAAACCGGTGAGCTCGTCGCAGTGGCCGAGGACGGCTCGGTCGACCCGAACGATGTCGACGCGGGCGACCCCGAAAAGCGCGAGGCGCGATCCTTCACGAGCCCGTACGAGCCCGGCTCGACGTTTAAAGCGATCACCGCTGCCGCACTCATCGACCAGGGTGTCTCGACGCCGCTGTCGCAGAATCTGACACCCGATTACCTCACGCCCGAACCCGACGTGCGCTTCGGCGATGCGTTTTCGCACCCCGAAATGCCGTGGACGCTGACCGGGATTTTGACGCAGTCGTCGAACGTCGGTACCTCGATGCTCGGCAACCAGCTGAGCCCCGAAGTGCGCTACGACTATCTCCGCAAATTCGGGATCGGCGAGTCCACCCAGGCGGGCATGCCGCTCGAAGATTCAGGCCAACTCGCCAATTACACGGACTGGGACCGGCAGACGGCGTACAACACCATGTTCGGGCAGGGGCTCTCGTCGACGATCGTGCAGACCGCGGGCGTCTACCAGACCATCGCGAACGGCGGAGTGCGGGTGCCGCCCGCGCTGGTCGCGGACTGCGTCGCATCGGACGGCACGAAGACCACGATGGATCATGGCGACGACGTGACTGCGATTCAGCAGAGCACGGCGGCCGACATGATGGCCATGCTCGAGACCGTGACCACCGAGGCCTGGTTCAAAGATATCTTGGCGATTCCGGGGTATCGGATCGCCGGCAAGACGGGTACCGCCGAACAGGTCGATCCGGCGACCGGCCTGTATCGAACCAACTACGTGAACTCATTCGCCGGTATCTTCCCGGCCGACGACCCGCAATATGTCGCGGTAGCATCAGTGGCGTTCCCCACGAATGGCGACGGCGGCGTCGCCGCGATCACGGCGTTCCGTGACGCGGCTGAAGCGACGATTCGCACCTTCCACATTCCGCCGTCGACGGGCGAGTTCACCCCGCTCCCGACCGAATATTGATACACGCCTCAGGAGGCACGCACCCGTGAGTACCGGAGATGCCTTGAGCATTCGCCCGCAGAGCCCCAATCCCGCTTCGCTCGAGGCGGTGGTCGGCGACTTCGGATTCACGGTCGATGGATCCATCGCAGGAGTCGCCGCGACCGGGATCTCGCTGGACTCGCGCGACGTGCGCCCCGGGGATCTCTACGTCGGGATGCCGGGTGCGCACCGGCACGGTGCCGATTTTGCGGCGCAAGCCGTGCAGTCAGGCGCAGTCGCCATCCTCACGGACGCGGCCGGTGTGCACCGGGTGCGCGAAGCAGGTCTCGATGTGCCCGTGCTCGTCTCGGAGGCCCACCCGCGCACGGTGCTCGGCGACGTGTCTGCGCAGGTCTACGGCACGATGGCATTGTCGGCTCGCACCTTCGGGGTGACCGGAACGAATGGCAAGACCAGCGTCGTGTACCTCATCGCCGAACTGCTGCGCGCCGCGGGCATCACGGCCGGTTTGAGCTCGACCGCGGAGCGCCGCATCGGCGACGAGGTCATCGTGAGCAACTTGACGAGCCCCGAAGCTTCCGAATTGCATGGCCTGCTCGCCCGCATGGTCGAGGTCGGTGTGGCGGGCGTCGCGCTCGAGGTCTCGGCGCAGGCGGTCGTGCGTCATCGCCTGGACGGCGTACATTTCGATGTCGTTGCGTTCAACAATTTCTCGCAGGATCACCTCGACGAATTCGGCGACCTCGAAACCTATTTCGCGGCCAAGCTGGCGCTGTTCGCTCCGGAGCATGCCGCGCGCGGGGTCGTCGTCGTCGACACTCCGTGGGGTCAGCGCATTGCGCGTGAATCGAAGATTCCCGTCACCAGACTGGCCACGGAGTACGGCCAAGACGCCGATTGGCATCTGGCGGTCACCCGGCAAAACCTCGACGGTGTATCGTTCGTACTGCAGGGGCCGGAGGGCGCGCATTTCCGGGGCAGCGTGCCGGTGTTCGGCCGGTTCATGGCCGAGAACGCGGCGTTGGCGCTCATCATGCTGCACGAGGCAGGCATCCCGCTCGCCCAGGTTGAAGCGGGTCTCGAACGAGGGCGCATTTCGGTATTCATTCCGGGGCGGCTCGAACAGATGACGCTGCCCGGAAGCGACGGTCCGCGCTTCTACGTCGACTACGGACACACCCCGGGCGCATTCGAAGCAATGCTCGATGCACTCGGCGAGGTCGCTCCGGGGAAGGTGATCTTCTTGTTCGGCGCCGACGGGGATCGCGACACCACGAAGCGCGAGGAGATGGGTCGTATCGCCGCAGCTGGGGCTGACACCGTGATCGTCTGCGATTACCACCCTCGCTCCGAGCCGCCGGAGGCGATTCGCGCGCAGTTGCTCGCCGGAGCGCGTTCCGCACACCACGCGACGGTCATTGAAGAGGGAGACCCGCGCACCGCCGTGCGGCTCGCCATTTCGCTTGCCGAACCCGGGGATGTTATTTTGTATGCCGGTCCAGGACACGAGGACCACCAGGAAGTCGCCGGGAAATTCCTTCCGTACTCGGCGCGTGACGAAGTTCGCGGCGCACTCCGCGAGGCAGGATTGCTCCCGTGATTGAACTGACACTCGCCGAGATTGCGACCGCCGTCGGCGGACGCCTCGTTCCGGGAGCGACCGGCGTGCCCGACACGACGCTCGTCTCCGGTGAATCCCAGACGGACTCGCGCGAGGTCGGCCCCGGGCATATCTTCTTCGCCCGCCGCGGCGAAGAGACCGACGGGCACCGCTTCGCCGATCGTGCCGTCGACGCAGGCGCGTCGTTGCTCGTCGTCGAACACGAAGTCGACGACCGAGTTCCGCAGATCGTGGTCGCCGACAGTACGATCGCGCTTGGCGATCTCGCGACCGAAGTCGTGAGTCGAGTGCGTGCGGCGGGTGAGCTGACCATTGTCGGGATCACCGGCTCCAACGGCAAGACCACGACCAAGAACCTCGTGCAATCCATGGCCGAGCGCACCGGAGCCACCGTGGCCTCCGCGAAATCGTTCAACAACGAGGTCGGCGGCCCGTTGACGATGCTGCGCGTCGCCGCAGACACTCGCACGCTGGTCGCCGAGATGGGCGCGAGCGGCGAAGGCGAGATTGCCCGGCTGACCGCCATGGCGCCCCCGCACATCGGAGTCGTGCTCACCGTGGGGCTCGCCCACGCCGGCGAGTTCGGTGGCATCGAAACCACATTCCGCACCAAGAGCGAGATGGTGCGCGACCTTCCTGAGTCCGCCGTCGCCGTGCTCAATCGCGATGATCCGCGCGTCGCGCAGATGGCCGACCTGACGCGCGCGCGTGTGCGGTGGTTCGGTCTGGGCGCGGACGCGGACGTGCGCGCCACCGACATCGAATCGTCGGCCGAGGGCACGCGGTTCACCATCCGCGCCGACAGTGCCGAAGCTGCCGTGCACTTCCGGGTGCTGGGGGAGCACCACGTGATGAACGCACTCGCGGCGGCAACGGTCGGCCTCGAACTCGGCCTGGAACTCAGCGACGTCGTCGCCGAGCTCGAAGCGGCCACACTCGCCGCACCGGGGCGCATGGAGGTGCTCGGCGGCCGTAACGGCATCACGATCATCAACGATGCCTACAACGCCAGCCCCGACTCGATGAGCGCGGCGCTCCGCACGCTGGCGCAGATCCGTAAGCCTGACGGGCGATCCGTCGCCGTGCTGGGAGCGATGAGCGAGCTCGGCGAGTACTCGATCGAAGAGCACATCCGAGTCGCTTTGCAGGCCGTGCGCCTGCGCATCTCTGAACTCGTCGTCGTCGGTGCCGCAGCTCGCCAGCTGCATATCAGCGCGATCAACGAGGGATCCTGGGACGGCGAGAGCGTGTTCTTCGAGACGCAGGACGAAGCATTCGCCTACCTCTCCGACACACTCCGGCCGAATGACACGGTCATCGTGAAGTCCTCGAACGCCGCAGGGCTGCAGCAGCTCGGCGACCGACTCGGGGAGGCGCACGCATGATCGCGCTGCTGATCGCGGGCGGGTTCTCGCTGCTCTATTCGCTGCTGTTGACACCGCTGTTCGTGCGAATCTTCAATCGCCTGCGTTGGGGCCAGCCGATCCGTGTCGACGGGCCGAAAGAGCACGAGGTCAAGCGGGGCACCCCCACCATGGGTGGCATCATCTTCCTCTCGGGGTCGGTGATTGCGTACTTCGTGGGCAAGCTCATCATGGGTGAGCAGCCGTCGCCTTCGGCGTTGCTGGTCATTCTCATGGCGGTCGGGGCCGGGATCGTCGGGTTCATCGACGATTTCATGAAGACACGCCAGCAGCAGTCCGCAGGGCTCGGTGGCTGGGCGAAGATCGCCGGTCAGGTCATCATCGCTGTCTCATTCGCAGTGCTCGGACTGCAGTTCGCGAATGAGGCCGGGATTACGCCCGTCTCGACCCACATCTCGGTGTTCAGGGACCTGCCGTTCGACTTCATGACTTTCGGAGCGATCGTGGGCGTCGGCCTGGTCGTGATCTGGGTGATGGTCATCGTGACGGCAACGACGAATGCCGTGAACGTGACTGACGGTCTCGACGGTCTTGCCGCGGGCTCGGCCATCTTCGCCTTCGGCGCCTACCTGCTGATCGGGTTCTGGCAGTCGGCGCAGAGCTGCATCAGCACGGGAGCCGAACCCGGCTGCTATGACGTGCGCGACCCCATGGATCTCGCGGTCATCGCCGCGGCATTCCTGGGCGGCGTCGCCGGCTTCCTGTGGTGGAATACGAATCCCGCACACATTTTCATGGGCGACACCGGCTCCATGGGCATCGGCGGCGCCATCGCGGCCCTCGCGATCCTGACCCACACCGAGGTACTGCTGCTGCTCATCGGCGGGCTCTTCATCATCGAGACCGGTTCGGTCATCGTGCAGCGCATCTACTTCAAGGTGACCCATGGCAAACGCATCTTCTTGATGAGCCCGATTCACCATCACTTCGAACTCAAGGGATGGGCGGAAGTCACCGTCGTGGTTCGATTCTGGATCATCGCGGCACTGTTCGTCATCGCTGGGGTCGGTGCCTTCTACGGCGAATGGCTGCTGCAGCAGCCGTGAAAGGACACGACGCGATGAGCATGGGCGACACGAACGTGGAGGCGCAGGAACCCGGGGGATCGGCGGCAATCTACGCACGACTGGTGGCCGAACGGGTCTCGGCGCTCTCCAGTTGGCACCACGACTGGAGCGGGCTGCGCGTGGCCGTGCTCGGACTCGGCGTGACCGGCTTCTCGGTCGCCGATACGCTCGTCGAGCTCGGCGCGCGGGTGCGGGTGATCTTCGGAGCGCCCGATGCAGAGCGCGAACGGCTACTCGACGTCATCGGCGCGGAACGATTCGTGGATGACGATGACACGGCGCAGCTCGCGGATCTCGCTGACTTCGATCCCGAACTCATCGTGGTGTCGCCGGGCTACCGACCCGATCACCCGCTGACGATGTGGGCGACCGAGCGCGGTGTGACGGTGTGGGGCGATATCGAGCTCGGCTGGCGCCTGCGCGATAAGACCCATCGCGTCGCCGACTGGATCTGCATCACCGGTACTAACGGGAAGACCACGACCACTCAGCTCACCGCGCACATGCTCGCGGCGGGGGGACTTCGCGTCACGCCGGCCGGGAATATCGGCACGCCGATTCTCGACGCGCTCCGTGATCCTCAGGGCTACGACGTCATCGTCGTCGAACTGTCGAGCTTTCAGCTCGAGCGCCTCGGCGAGATCTCGCCGTACGCGAGTGCGTGCCTGAACTTCGCTGACGACCATCTCGATTGGCACGGGAGCCCCGCGGCCTACTGGGCGGCGAAGGCAAAGGTGTACGAACGCACGCAAATCGCGTGCGTTTACAACCGTGCGGACGCCGAGACGGAACGCATGGTCGAAGCAGCCGACGTGATCGAGGGTGCTCGCGCGATCAGCTTCGGTCTCGACACCCCGCCCTCGAGCGGATTCGGGGTCGTCGAGGGAATTCTCGTCGATCGCGGGTTCCATGCGGGTCGGCGATCCGAAGCGTATGAGCTGGTGACCGTCGACGAGCTCGCCGAGCACGATCTCGGTGCGCCCCACATGGTGCAGAACATTCTCGCGGCCAGCGCACTCGCACGCTCGCGCGGAGTCGAACCCGGCGAAATCGCGAGTGCGATCCTGAGTTTCACGCCGGACCCCCACCGTGCGCAGCACCTCGGCGAAATCCGCGATCTGCGTTGGATCGATGATTCGAAGGCGACGAACGCGCACGCTGCCGACGCCTCCTTGCGTGCGTTGACGAATGTCGTGTGGGTGCTGGGTGGACTCCTCAAAGGCGTCGATATCGACGCGCTCGTGAGTGCCCACGCGCATCGACTGCGTGGGGCCATCGTCATCGGTCGGGATCGAGCTCCCGTGCTCGAGGCGCTGCGGCGGCACCTCGGCGAACGACCGGTGATCGACATCATCGACGCAGACCTGGATGCGGACGGGATCATGCGCGCGGTCGTGACGGAAGCGCTCGGGATCGGCCAACCCGGAGACATCGTGCTGCTCTCGCCGGCGGCGGCTTCGATGGACCAGTTCGAGAGCTACTCCGATCGCGGCCGTCGGTTCCAGGCGGCTGTGCGAGAGCTGGAGTGATGTCAGCGGGTGCGGGGCCGAGCGAGGGCACGGGCAAGGCTCCGATTCAGGCGATCATCCGCCTGGGCGGGGTGCTGCGCACCGGGTCGGATCGCACCGTCGTCGCGCTCTACACCATCACCTTCCTCTTGGTGGGGTTCGGCCTCATCATGGTGCTGTCGTCATCTTCGATTACCTCCTATCTTGCGGACCAGGGCTTTTTCGGCGGCTTTTGGCGGCAGGTGATCTTCGCGGTGATCGGCATCCCATTGATGCTCGTTGCCGCAGCGATGCCGATGCAGTTCTGGAAGCGGTACGCGTGGCTGTTCCTCGGTATTGGCATCGTGCTGCAGCTGCTCGTGTTCACGCCACTCGGCGTCGAGGTCTACGGCAACCGCAACTGGATTCAGATCGGCGGGTTCACCGCCCAGCCTTCTGAAGCGCTGAAGCTCGCCCTCGTGGTCTGGGTCGGTGCCGTCTTGCAGCGCAAGGAACCGCTTCTCGGGCAGATGCGACACGAACTCATTCCGGTGGTGCTGCCGGGCGCCGTCATCGCGCTCGGCGTGGTGCTGCTCGGCCGAGATCTCGGCACGGTGCTCATCATGGCCGCCATCGTGTTCGGTGCGATGTACTTCGGGGGCATCAGCTGGAAGACACTCGGGGTGACCGCCCTGGGCGGAGCCCTTGCGGTGGCTTTCTTCGTGCTGTCCAGCCCGAACCGCATGCAGCGGCTCCTCAGCCATGCCGGCGGCACTGACGACTACAGCGGCATCGACTGGCAGGCGACGCACGGGCTCTGGGCGCTCGCTGGCGGCGGGTTCTTCGGGGTCGGACTGGGCAATTCGAAGGCGAAGTGGTCGTGGCTCCCCGCGGCCGACAACGACTACATCTTCGCCATCATCGGCGAGGAGCTCGGCTTCATCGGCGCGCTGCTGGTCATCGCGCTATTCGTCGTGCTCACGGTGGTCATGCTGCGCCTCATCACGCGTACGCGCGACCGCTTCGGCCGCACGGTCGTCGGGGGCATTCTCGTGTGGATCGTGGGCCAGGCATTCGTGAACATCGGCGTCGTCATCGGCATCCTGCCCGTGCTCGGGGTGCCGCTCCCGCTCATCAGTTCGGGAGGCACCGCACTCATCGCGTGTCTCATCGCCATCGGCGTGGTGATTTCGATCGCGCGCGACACCGCACAGCATTCAGAGGAGATCTCACCGCAATGACCCACTATTTGCTCGCCGGCGGCGGCACCGCCGGGCACGTGAATCCGCTCCTCGCCCTCGCTGATCAGATCCGTGCCGAGGAGCCGGACGCGGTGATCGTGGTGCTCGGCACCCGAGAAGGGCTGGAAGCGCGACTGGTTCCGGAACGCGGGTACGAACTCGTGCACATCGAACGGCTCCCGTTTCCGCGTCGACCGAACCTCGCCGCGCTCCGGTTTCCCTGGAGATTCGCTCGTGCGGTCTTGCGGGTGCGCGCCCTGATTCGCGAGCGCAACATCGATGTGGTCGTCGGATTCGGCGGGTACGCGGCGGCTCCGGCCTATCGTGCCGGCGCGCGCGAGCGCGTTCCGGTCGTGATTCACGAGGCGAACGCGAAGCCAGGAATGGCGAACAAGCTCGGTGCGCGGAGCACGCCGTACGTCGGGGTGACCTTTGCGGGCACCCCGATCACGGGAGCCCGCGTGACTGGAATGCCGCTGCGGCCCGAGATCGCGGGCCTCGATCGGCAGGCGCTTCGTGCCGAGGCACGTGCCCACTTCGGGCTCGCACCCGACCACCGCACATTGCTCGTTACTGGCGGATCGCTTGGCGCGCGGGCGTTGAACCAGGGGATTTCTGGTTCTGCCCGTGAACTGGTGTCGGCCGGAGTGCAGGTGCTGCACGTCTGGGGTGGACTGACCGAGCTCGCCGACCCGGGGGTTCCGGGCTACTCGGTGGTGCCCTATTGTGATCGGATGGATCTGGCCTTCGCTGCCTGCGATCTTGCGGTGTCGCGCGCGGGATCGACCACCGTGAGCGAGCTCGCCGGACTGGGAATCCCGTCAGTGCTCGTGCCCTATTCGGTCGGTAACGGCGAGCAGCGTTTCAACGCTGCGGGCGTCGTCGAAGCGGGCGGTGCTTTGCTGGTGGAAGACGGCGAGCTCGGCGCCGAATGGGTACGGCACACGCTGATCCCGCTGATCGTCGATGATGCGCGACTGGCCGACATGTCGGAGCGCGCGCGCCGCGCCGGCTCGCTCGACGGAACGGCGCGACTGCTGAGCCTCGTGCGCGAAGCGTTGAGCGCGACGCGCAGCGCGTGAACTCGTCGCGCGGGTGTCGCGCGATACTCTTGATTGTCGGTTCGTGCTGAGGAGGCGCCATGATCTATCCCGATCTCGAGCTGGAGATCCCTGAAGATCTCGGCAACGTCCATTTCGTCGGTATCGGCGGTTCGGGCATGAGCGGAATCGCTCGCATGCTGCATGAGGCAGGGGTGCGCGTCACCGGTTCTGACCGGAGCGCGAACTACTCAACCGCGGCGCTCGAGGCCCTCGGCATTCAGGTGAGCATTGGGCACGATGCGGCGAACGTAGGCGACGCGGACACCCTCGTCGTGACGGGTGCACTCTGGACGGACAACCCCGAGTACCAGCGCGCACTGGAGACGGGCATCCCCGTACTGCACCGCTCACAGGCACTCGCCTGGCTCGCGCGTTCGCGGCGACTGGTCGCGGTGGCCGGCGCGCACGGAAAGACGACATCGACGGGCATGCTCGTGACCGGATTGCTCGGACTCGGCGCAGATCCGTCGTTCGTCAACGGCGGCATTATTGAGTCGTTGGGAACGAGTTCCGGAACCGGAGCAGACGACCTCTTCGTGATCGAAGCGGATGAATCCGACAAATCCTTCCTGCTCTACGACACCGCCGTCGCGCTGATCACCAACGTCGATCCCGAGCACCTCGACTTCTACGGCTCGCGCGAGGCCTTCATGCAGGCATTCGTCGATTTCGCCCGCGGGGCGAGCGAGCAGATCGTCATCTCTGCGGACGACCCGGGAGCGCGCGAAGTGCTCGAGGCTGTGCGTGCACAGGGGAGTGCTGCTGCGATTCGCACCTTCGGCAGTGACGAGAGCGCCGATGTGCGCATCGTCGAGGTCGATGACTCCGGGCCGGTGCGTTTCGCCGTTGAAATCGCAGGCGAGCGCTACAGCGCGCAGCTTTCCGTGTTCGGTACGCATAACGCCGTGAATGCCGTCGGTGCACTCGCGGTGCTGACCGGGCTCGGCTGGGCGCCCGAAGCGGCACTCGATGCCATCGCCGAGTTCGGGGGTACGAAGCGACGGTTCGAATTCCACGCTGAGGTGGGCGGGGTGCGTGTCTATGACGACTACGCGCATCACCCGACCGAGGTTGCTGCTCTGCTGGATTCCGCGCGCGCGGTGGTTGGGGACGGACGGCTCATCGCGATCCACCAACCGCACCTCTACAGCCGCACCCGCCTGTTCCACCGCGAATTTGCCGAGGTGCTCGAGCAGGGAGCTGATCACACCGTGGTGCTCGCGGTTGACGGCGCACGCGAAGATCCGGTGCCCGAAGTGACCGGCGCGCTCGTGTCTGACGACTTCGTCGATGCTGAGCGAGTGACCTATCTGCCCGAGTGGGGCGACGCCGCGGCGTACCTCGCCCAGATCGCACGGCCCGGTGACGTCATGGTCACGATGAGCTGCGGCACGGTGTATCGCATTATTCCCCAGGTCGTCGAAGCGCTGCGCGACCGGTTCGAGTCCGAGGCACGGTGAAGCGGCCGAGCGGGTTCGATCGCTCGCCAGAGCCAGAGCCCGAAGCATCGCGGCCCGCTTCCGCGGGGGCGCGTGCGCCGGAGCGGGCGCACGATGCAACACCGTTCGACGCGAGTGCGGCGGAGCGCGGCGACGCGCCTTCGATCGTGGATCGACTCCGGGGACGCCGTGCCGGGGCGAGCAGGCCGCTGAACCCATCCGGGTCCGATACCGGGGGAGAGACAGCGCCTGAAGCGGGGTCTCCCGCTTCCCCGGTTGATGACGCCGAATCGTTGAGCGGCGAGGCAGCGGTGGCTCCGACGGTCGACCTCAGCGACGTGCGCGCGATTCGTGCGGGCGCAGTGACGTCACCCGATCGCTGGCGAGATCGGGGCGAGGCCGACAGTGTGCGTGCCGCAGAACGTCGACTGAAAGCTGCCGCGAAGCAGCGGCGCGCACGCTTTCGTCTGGAACGGAAGCGTTTCTCTGCTGCCTCGAGAGGGCGACGGCGATTCTGGATCATCGCCGGAAGTGCCGTTGCGGCCCTCGCCCTCTTCGTTGCGGCAGGGGTGTTCACGCCACTCATGGCGGTGCGCGACGTGCGCGTCGAAGGCGCGGCGACGGTCAACGAAGCAGATATTTCGGCGGCCCTGCAGCGTTTCACCGGCGTGCCTCTTGCTCTCGTCGACGATTCCGAGGTGCATCGCGCGCTCGAACCGTTCCCGGTCATTCAACGCTATGCCGTTGAGCGCGTGCCGCCGCACACCCTCATCGTGCGGATCCAAGAACGCGTGCCCGTCCTCTCGGTCGCCGGTGACGCGGGGGTTTCGATGTACGATGCGGCGGGAGTGCTGCTCGGTACCGCCGAGGCGGCCCCGGCCGGTGTGCCGGTGGCCGGCGGCGCCCTCTCCGACCTCGATTCCGACGCGTTTCACTCGGCCGCTCGGTCGTTGCGCGACATGCCCGACGAGCTTCGGGCCCAGATCGTGGGAGCGACGGCGACGAGTGCACAGGACGTGACGTTGACGCTCGCCTCGGGGGTTGAGGTGCTCTGGGGCGACGCGACGGATACGCGTCGCAAGGCAGTGGTGCTGCAGACTATGCTCACCGCGCTCGCCGATCAGTCCGTGAGTCGAATCGATGTCTCGTCGTCCGAGGCTCCCGTATTCGTGCAGTAACGGCGTGGCGGCATGCGCACGGACGCGTTCGGACGAAGTTTCGTACCGGTCGCGGCGTGTCTGCCTCTGGTGGCGGGGCGCTCCCCATACGGTGGTGCGCAGGAAATGTATACGGCGATACTAACACTTAACCTTAAGTAGAGGTTGAAGGTTAGGGGCGGAGGAACCACGTGTCAGCGAACCAGAACTACCTTGCGGTGATCAAGGTCGTCGGCGTCGGCGGCGGCGGCGTGAACGCCGTCAACCGCATGATCGAGCTCGGACTCCGTGGAGTCGAGTTCATCGCTGTCAACACCGATGCCCAGGCGCTGCTGCTCAGCGATGCCGACGTCAAGCTCGATGTGGGGCGTGAGCTGACCCGCGGTCTCGGCGCCGGCGCCGACCCCGAGGTCGGGCGACGTGCGGCCGAGGACCACGCCGAGGAGATCGAGGAGGCCCTGTCGGGGGCCGACATGGTCTTCGTCACCGCGGGTGAGGGTGGCGGCACCGGAACCGGCGCCGCTCCCGTGGTCGCACGCATCGCGAAGTCGATCGGCGCACTCACCATCGGCGTCGTCACTCGACCGTTCAGCTTCGAGGGGAAGCGCCGCGCCGCACAGGCCGATTCTGGGGTGCACACGCTTCGTGAGGCCGTGGATACGCTCATCGTCGTGCCGAACGATCGCCTGCTCGACATCAGTGAGCCGGGAATCAGCATGATCGAGGCATTCGCCGCCGCGGACCAGGTGCTGCTCGCCGGAGTCTCGGGGATCACCGACCTCATCACGACACCGGGACTCATCAACCTCGACTTCGCCGACGTCAAGTCGGTCATGCAGGGCGCGGGCGCGGCCCTCATGGGCATCGGTTCCGCACGGGGAGCCGACCGAGCGATCAAGGCCGCAGAACTCGCCGTCGCATCGCCGCTGCTCGAAGCATCGGTCGAAGGCGCGCACGGCGTGCTGCTGTCGATTCAGGGGTCATCCAACCTCGCGCTCAGTGAGATCTACGAGGCTTCTACGCTGGTGCAGGACGTCGTGCACCCCGAAGCCAACATCATTTTCGGTACCGTCATCGATGACACGCTCGGTGATGAAGTCCGTGTCACCGTGATCGCTGCCGGTTTCGACGAGGAGCCGAGCCCGCAGGTGACCGGCCCCGAGCGCGGACGGCGCGGCAGCCACGTCGAGAGCCTGGAAGACGTCGCCGCGCCGGCGCCGCGCGCAGCGGGTGCGACCGCCGAAGCCACCGGTCTGGGCTACCCGGGATTCAATGCATCGCAGGATCGCGAGGCCGCTACGCAGAATCCGCCGACCGGGCAGTTCGGCGAGGTGCTCTCCAACCCTCCGGTTGAGGCGCAGCTGTCGGATCCGGCATTCGACGGAGACGACGACGACGATCTCGACATCCCCGAGTTCCTCCGGTAACGGCGACGGTTCGCGCACATGGCAGACGATGCAACGCTCGCATACCCGGGTCTCGGGGAGCGCCTCGCCTCTGTGCGCGCCGAGATCGCTGACGCTGCTCGGGCCGTCGGGCGGGAGCCCGACGATCTGACGCTGATCGTGGTGACCAAGTTTCACCCGGCTGCACTGGTCACGGAACTCATCGCGCACGGCGTTCGCGATGTGGGTGAAAACCGGCACCAGGAAGCCCAGGAGAAGGCGGATGCGGTAGCTGATCCCGCGCTGTCCTGGCACTTCATCGGACAGTTGCAGACGAAGAAGGCGCGCCAGGCCGCCCGCTATGCGCGCGCGATTCACTCCATCGATCGCGAACGTCTCGTTGATGCCCTGGACGGTGTCGGTACGCCGCTCGACGTGTTCCTGCAGATCAATCTCACGGATGATCCGGGGCGCGGGGGAGTTGCACCCGAAGGGCTCGAAGCACTCGTCGAACGGACATTGCGCGCCGAAGATCTTCGCCTGCGCGGTGTGATGGCTGTCGCCCCGCTCGAAGAGCCGCCGGCCGCCGCGTTCGAGCGACTCGCCCAGTACTCCGATCGCGTGCGTACGCTCGCACCCGAGGCGACCGCCATTTCTGCGGGCATGACGCACGACTTCCGGGAGGCCATTGCCGCTGGCGCGACACACCTGCGGATCGGCAGTGCAATCACGGGGAAACGCCCGGACCCCCGGTAGTCTCGAAACACCGCACCGTTGGGAGAAACAATGAGCAACCCGCTGAAGAAGACCATGGTGTTCCTGGGCCTCGCCGAGGAAGACCTCGACGCGCAGAGCACCGAGTCGCCGCAGCCGGCGGCCCCCCGCGCTGCCCAGCCCGCGGCGTCTGCGCCGAAGGCGGACGCGCCGCGCCAGGCGCCCCAGCGCGCGTCCGTGACCCCGCTCCGCCGCGTGACGCCGACACGCCAGGCGGCGCCCCAGGCGTTGAACGAGATCCTCACGGTGCACCCGACGGCGTACGGCGATGCCACGGTCATTGCGGAGAGCTTCCGCGACGGTGTTCCCGTCATCGTCAATGTGTCGCGCATGAACGACGGCGACGCCAAGCGCCTGATCGACTTCGCGAGCGGTCTGACGATGGGCCTGCACGGGCGCATCGAACGGGTCACGAGCAAGGTTTTCCTGCTCTCGCCGGAGCACATCGAGACCGCTGGTGATGATTCTCAGAAGAGCGACAGCGGTTCGTTCTTCGTCGCGCCCTCGGCCTGAGCGTGCAGATCGTTGGGGCGATCGCCTTCATCCTGATCCTCGCGCTGCGCGTCTACACCTTTGTGCTGTGGGCGAGATTCGTGCTCGACTGGGTCACCGTACTTAATCGCAATTTCCGGCCCCGCGGATTCTGGGTCGTGCTGGTCGAACTCGTGTACTCGGTGACCGACCCGCCGATCAAGCTGTTCCGGAAGGTATTTCCGCCAATTCGATTGGGTCAGGTAGCGCTCGATCTCGGGTGGATGCTCACGATGATCGCGTGCTGGATCCTCATCGCGATCCTCTCCGCCCTGTAGTCAGCTGCGCTTCGCCTGCGCGAACCCGACTTTATTTGCTAGCGTTGTTCTAGACCACGTCAGTGGTCCCGAAGCGAAAGAGACGTAACGATGGCCTTGACTCCCGAAGATGTCGTGAACCAGAAGTTCACGATCACCAAGTTCCGCGATGGCTACGATCTCGACCAGGTCGATGATTTCCTCGACACCATCGTCGAGGAGCTGCGCCAGCACGAGCAGGAGAAGGCCGAACTGCGCTCGCAGATCGACGATCTGACCGCGCAACTCGCGGCTGCCGGGTCGAGCACTGCTGCTGCGGAGAGCGCTGACGCCTCCGATGGTGCAGCATCTGAACAGACCATCGTGGTTGAGGCGCCGGCACCGCAGCCGGTGGCCGCGCCCGTGGTATCGGCACCCGCCGCATCGACCGACACGGCGCTTCCGCAGCCCGATGCGGTCAAGTCGAGCGCCATGCTGCAGCTGGCGCTTGAGCTGCACGACAAGCACGTGCACGAGGGTGAAGCCACCCGCGACAAGCTCATCTCGGACGCTGAGGCGAAGCGCGATCAGATGATCCAGGACGCCGAGCGTACTGCCAAGCAGCTCGTCGATGAGGCTCAGAAGCAGCGCGCCGAAGAACTGCGTCAGCTCGGCGAAGAACGCAGCGACCTGCAGTTCAAGATCAAGGACCTGCGTCAGTTCGAGAGCGAGTACCGCTCAACGCTTCGCTCCTACATTCAGTCCCAGCTGCGTGGACTCGACGGCTCTCCTGAGCCGGCCGGCGCGCCTGACGGCCTGCAGTAGTAGTCGCGAACGTGAACGACGGTTCCGAGGCGGTGGGCACCCCCACCGCCTCGCGACGGCGTGCGCTCGTGCCGCTGCTCCTCCTGGGAGTGGCGGCTGTGGTGTTATCCGCCGATCAACTCGTGAAGAACTGGGTCGTCGACCATCTGGTCGAGGGCCAGACGGTGCCCGTGTGGGGCGAGCTGCTGCGGTGGCACTTCGTGCGCAACCCCGGAGCTGCGTTCTCATTCGCAACCGGTTCGACCTGGATCTTCACCATCCTGGCGGTCGCCGTCGTCGTGGTCGTCCTCTGGCAGATTCGACGACTGCGTTCGGTCGCGTGGGCGCTGTTCCTCGGGTTGCTCCTGGGCGGGGTGCTCGGCAATCTGACGGATCGTCTGACCCGTGAGCCAGGTTTTCCGCAGGGCCACGTGATCGACTTCATCTCGACGCCCTGGTTGTGGCTCGGCTTCAATGAAGCGATCTACAACATCGCCGACATCGCCATCGTCTCCGGAATGATCCTGTTCATCCTGATCACGCTTCTCGGCGTTTCGATCGATGCCCGACCTCGCAGCGACCGCGATTCGACGTCCGCTGCAGACGACACCGATCCCGCAGGGGAGTCGCGCGACGACGCACACGGTGCAGAAGACCAGGCGCATGGAACACCGTAGTTTTCCGGTCCCGGACGGTCTCGCGGGCGAGCGCGTCGACGCGGCACTCGCCAAGATGCTCGGTTTCTCGCGCAGTTTCGCCGCGGAGATCGCGAGCTCGGGCGATGTTGTGCTGGACGGTCGGACGCTGGGCAAGTCGGATCGTTTGACGGCAGGCGGCTGGCTCGAAGTGTCGTGGCAGGAGAAGCGCGGCCCCGAGATCGTTCCGGTCGACCTCCCGGAGCTCGGAATCGTGCACGATGACGATGAGATCGTCGTGATCGACAAACCCGCGGGCGTTGCTGCGCACCCATCGTTGGGCTGGCAGGGACCCACGGTGCTGGGCGCGCTGGCGGGAGCCGGGTACCGGATCGCCACTTCAGGCCCGCCCGAGCGTCAGGGCATCGTGCATCGCCTCGACGCGGGCACCAGCGGACTCATGGTGGTGGCCAAGAGCGAGCGTGCGTACAGCGACCTCAAGCGCGCGTTCAAGGAGCGCGAGGTGGAGAAGATTTATCACGCCGTCGTGCAAGGTCATCCGGATCCGTTCGCGGGAACCATCGATGGGCCGATTGGTCGTCATCCCGGTCACGAGTGGAAGTTTGCCGTCACGCGCGACGGCAAACCTTCGGTGACGCACTACGAAACGCTCGAGGCCTTCCCCTACGCCACGCTGCTCGAGATCCAGTTGGAGACCGGTCGCACCCACCAGATTCGTGTACACATGGCAGCCCAGCGGCATCCGTGCGTGGGCGACGGCATGTACGGCGCCGACCCGACCCTCTCGGCTCGGCTCGGGCTCACGCGGCAGTGGCTGCACGCGATGCGACTCGGCTTCCGTCACCCCGGGTCGGGAGAACGGGTGACGTACTCGAGTCGATACCCTGCAGACCTGCAGCACGCACTCGACGTGCTCGACGCCTAGTCGTTCGTGCTGCGGCGTGTGCCGCGACCGTGCAGGCTGAGGTTGCCGCGGTCGGTCGTGTACAGCCGCACACCGGCGACCTCGCGAGCGGGTCGGCGATCCGCCGTCACGCGAATGCGGTCCCCACTGAGCCGGCGCCCCGAACGGGCAACCGTCCAGAGGTCGACGCGATCCGCACCGTATCGGCGCAGGAGCGAGTTCGGCACGACGAATCGGTAGCTGGGGCCGTCGGTGTCGCCAGATGAGGATGCGTCAGCGCGATAGGCGAGTCGGCCGGGAATGGCTGCCGCGCGCGCGACCTTGCGTCCGGCAAGAAGCAGCGTCGCCCCCGCAGCATCACCGGTGAGCAGTCGCGCGATCCATCGCGAGCCTCCGCGGACGACGCGGCGGTCGAGGTACGGGCGCGAGGCACGGTACACGCGGTCCGCGAGTCGCGCTCGAATTCCCGCTCCGGCACTCCGCAGCGGCGAATCTTCCGATGTCGGCGACATCGAGATGGTCAATTCGAGCCCGCCGGGAACGGCGCGAGCCCCGACCGCTCGAGGGAGATGATCGAGTTCAGGCGCCGACGCGATGAGGCGGTCCAGGCCTGATACGTCTCCGGCCCGAATGAGTTCGAGCTTCAATCGGTCCGTCGGATGCGCGATCCGCGCGTCGCTCGACTCGGGGAGGAAGTCGTGCAGGAAGGCGCGGTGAAGATTGACCCATTCGTGTCGACGATCGGAATCCATGAGCATCCAGCGCTTCGGCGCATAGAACCGCAAGCCCTTGCGCGTGAAGAACTGACGGATAAGGGTGCTGCTGCGTGTCTCATCTGGAACACCGGCACGCAGCGTCTCGGCAATCGTGCGACATGACGACACGTAGTTCTGCGGGTCGATCGCCTGGCTCGAAATGTTTCCGCCGTCGTCGCGCAACGCGATGAGGTACAACGGGCCGGATCCCGAGAACAGGATTCGGCGGGCGAGCACGTAGGCGCGCGTCACGAAGATTCCGTCTTCCAGGCGCACTTTGCCCTCGGGGAATCGGAGCCCCTCCGTCTCCAGCATGTCGCGCCGGAAGAGCTTCTGCGGTGACAGGCTTTCCATGGCGCGCTCGAGCGAGATCGGGCCTTCCGGGTGACGCTCGAACAACGCCTGCACGTGGCGACCCCCGGTCCCCGCAAATCGAGGGATCACGACGTCGGCCTCCGCCCAGTCGGCCTGATCCGCCATCACGCGGAGTGCATGCGGCACCATCGTGTCATCCGCATCCATGAACAGTACGTAGCGTCCTTGCGCGCGTTCGAGGCCCCGGTTGCGCGGCATCCCGGGCCATCCGCTGTTTTCCTGATGCACGACGGTGATCCGGTGATCCAGGGCGGCGAAGCGGTCGAGTTCTGCGCCTGATCCATCCGTCGAACCGTCGTTGATGGCGATGATCTCGATGTCGCGCAGGTCTTGAGCGACCAACGATTCGAGCGTCCCGGTGAGGTAGGGCATCGAATTGTAGACGGGAATCACCACGCTCACGCGCGGGATGCGTTCGTTCACTGGGCAACTCCTCGAAGTATCGCTAGCGGCGGCGGCCCATGTCGATGGAACCTCGTACTTGGAACGGGGCGCTGGGAGAGCGCGTTCGTACCCGCCGTCCGTTCACCCTACTCCCGGCGAGGTTTTGAACCGCTGTGACGACCCGCTGGGTCGGCCGGCTGTGAGCCTCGGTGCGCAGAGCTTGATACGCTTCCGAGGCATGGATACTCAGGCAGCGACGACCACTCCCGTGCGGGAGGACCCGAAGCGCATCGAGTATTTCGAGGTGTTGCGCGTCGTTGCGACGATCGCGGTGATCGGGATCCACGCCGCGATTACCGAATGGCATGCGATTCTGATCATCGACACCCGATGGGTTGAGTTGACGTGGATCAACGGTGCACTCCGGTTCTGCGTACCGATCTTCTTCATGATCTCGGGAGCGCTCTTCCTCGACCCCCAGCGCACGCTTCGGGCCCGTTCTTTGCGGCGACGAATTGCACGTCTCGCCTTCGGATATGCCGTGTGGTCGCTGCTGTACGCGGCGCTCACGGTGTACGGCCCCGGTGGAAGCCGGGATCTGTGGGAGTTCATCTCCGAATTCGTGACCGGTCACTTCCACTTGTGGTTCCTGATCGCACTGATTGGGTTGAACCTGGCGACGCCGATCCTGCGCCGGATCACGACCGACCGTCGCATCTCGTGGTACTTCGTCGCACTCGCGGTTCCGTTCGCGGCGGTGTTTCCGCTGCTCGAATCCATCTCGGGTGCCGGTGACCTGTTGCGGTCGGTGCTCGGCACGATGCGCTTCGACCTCGTGCTCGGGTACTCCGGCTACTTCGTGCTCGGCTATCTGCTGCATACGGCGCGCGGCACGACACGAGCACGCGTGGGGTGGATCATCTGCGCAGCTGCAGGCATCGCGGCGACGGTCTGGGGCACGATCGACGCGTCGCGGGCAGCGGGAGAGACTGATGAGCGGTACTTCGACTTCGTGTCGATCACCGTGGCCGTCGTCGCTGTCGCCGTCTTCGTCTGCGCACGCGATTGGAACGTGTCGCACCGGCTGAGCACGAGGTGGTCTCGCGCGGTGACCCTGTTTGCCGGGGCATCATTCGGAATCTATCTCGTGCATCCCTTCTTCCTGTGGTGCCTGCGGCAGGTCGGAGTGACGACGGAGATCGCCAGCCCCTGGATCTCGGTTCCCGTGCTCACCGTCGCAGTCGCCGCACTGAGTCTCGGGGCCTCACTGCTTTTGCGGTGCATCCCTTGGGTGCGCGGGGTACTTGCCTGATCGCTTGATCGCTTGATCGCCGGATCGCGCCGCGCCGCGCGCGCCGTCTCGCGAAGTGTCGAATGTCAGAGGCGCGCAGTACCCTGGTGATGGTCCGCGAGAGGGGTTTCACCGGTGTCAGATTCAGACGGGTTCGTGCACCTGCACGTGCACAGCGAGTACTCGATGCTCGACGGGGCGGCGCGTGTCGGGCCGCTCATGGAGGCCGCGGCTGCGCAGGGAATGCCGGCGATCGCCGTCACTGACCACGGCAACACGTTCGGTGCGTTCGACTTCTGGCGACAGGCCAAAGACCACGGGCTCAACCCCATCATCGGCATTGAGGCGTACCTCACGCCGGGCACGCATCGCACGGACAAGACACGTGTGCGCTGGGGCGACGGCGGTGGCGACGACGTCTCGGGCTCGGGCGCTTACACGCACATGACCATGCTGTCCGAGTCGACGGAGGGCATGCACAACCTCTTCCGACTCTCGAGCTACGCGTCGATGCAGGGCTACTACTTCAAGCCGCGTATGGATCGTGAGCTCCTCCAGACCTATGGGAAGGGGCTGATCACCACGACCGGCTGCCCGTCGGGCGAGATCCAGACCCGACTGCGCCTGGGGCAGTACCAGGAGGCGCGTCAGGCCGCGGCAGAATTCCAGGACATCTTCGGGCGCGAGAATTTCTTCTGCGAGCTGATGGATCACGGACTCGAGATCGAGCGCCGTGTGCAGAGCGATCTCGTGAAGATCGCCCGCGATCTCTCGATTCCGCTCGTCGCGACGAATGACCTCCACTACGTGCACGAGGCCGATGCCGAGGCGCACTCGGCGCTCCTGTGCGTGCAGTCGGGGTCGCGCCTTGACGATCCGAACCGATTCCAATTCAACGGGTCGGGGTACTACCTGAAGACGGCCGCTGAAATGCGGCACATCTTCCGCGACTTCCCGGAGGCGTGCGATAACACCCTGCTCATCGCCGAGCGCTGCAATGTCGAATTCAACACCTCGGCGAACTATATGCCGCGATACCCGGTGCCCGCAGGGGAATCCGAAGATAGCTGGTTCATCAAAGAGGTCGAGCTGGGACTGCAGTACCGGTACCCGAACGGCATTCCCGATAATGTGCGCAAGCAGGCCGAGTACGAGATCGGCGTCATTACGCAGATGGGGTTCCCCGGCTACTTCCTCGTCGTCGCCGACTTCATCAATTGGTCGAAGAACAACGGTATCCGCGTGGGCCCCGGCCGCGGTTCGGGTGCCGGTTCGATGGTGGCGTACGCGATGCGCATCACCGATCTCGATCCGCTGCAGCACGGGCTAATCTTCGAGCGCTTCCTGAACCCCGACCGTGTTTCGATGCCCGACTTCGACGTCGACTTCGATGATCGTCGCCGCGGCGAGGTCATCAAGTACGTGACGGAGAAATACGGCGATGAGCGTGTCGCTCAGATCGTCACCTACGGCACGATCAAATCGAAGCAGGCGCTGAAAGATTCGTCGCGCGTGCTCGGGTTCCCCTTCGGCATGGGCGAGAAGCTGACCAAAGCGATGCCGCCCGCCGTCATGGCGAAAGACATTCCCCTCTCGGGTATCACCGACAGCAAGCACCCGAGGTACAAAGAGGCAGCCGAGTTCCGCGCGGTACTGCAAGAAGACCCCGAGGCCAAGACGGTCTACGACACCGCACTCGGGCTCGAAGGCCTGAAACGGCAGTGGGGTGTGCACGCCGCCGGTGTGATCATGTCGAGCGATCCGCTCATCGACATCATTCCGCTGCAGAAGCGCGAACAAGACGGTCAGATCGTCACCCAGTTCGATTACCCGACCTGCGAGGGCCTCGGGCTGATCAAGATGGACTTTCTGGGGTTGCGCAACCTCACGATCATCTCGGATGCGCTGGAGAACATCCGCCTGAACCGTGGCGAGGAGCTCGACCTCGAGCGCCTCGAGCTCGACGATGCGCCGTCGTACGAGTTGCTCGCGCGCGGAGACACACTCGGAGTGTTCCAGCTCGACGGCGGGCCGATGCGCGGCCTGCTGCGCCTCATGAAGCCCGACAACTTCGAAGACATCTCCGCGGTGCTCGCACTGTACCGCCCGGGTCCCATGGGCGCCGATTCTCATACGAACTACGCGCTCCGCAAGAACGGCTTGCAAGAGATCACGCCGATTCACCCCGAGCTGGCCGAGCCGCTGAAAGACATCCTCGAGACGACGTACGGCCTCATCATCTACCAGGAGCAGGTGATGTCGATCGCGCAGCGGGTCGCGGGCTTCTCGCTCGGTCAGGCCGATATTCTGCGACGCGCCATGGGCAAGAAAAAGAAGTCCGAGCTCGACAAACAGTACGAAGGCTTTGCCGGCGGCATGAAAGAGCGCGGGTACTCTGAGGCCGCTGTCAAAGCGCTCTGGGACATTCTGCTGCCCTTCTCGGACTACGCATTCAACAAGGCGCACTCTGCAGCGTACGGCGTGGTGAGCTACTGGACCGCCTATCTCAAAGAGCACTATCCCGCCGAGTACATGGCGGCGCTGTTGACGAGCGTCGGCGACTCCAAAGACAAACTCGCGATCTATCTCAACGAGTGCCGCCGCATGGGCATCAAGGTGCTGCCGCCCGCGGTGAATGAATCGTTCGCGAACTTCTCGGCAGTCGGCACCGATATTCGATTCGGCCTCGGCGCGATTCGCAACGTCGGTACGAACGTCGTCGAGGCAGTCCGGGAGGCGCGCGAGACCAAGGGCAACTTCGAGACGTTCCACGACTATCTCAAGAAGGTGTCGCTGGTCGGGCTGAACAAGCGCACGATCGAATCACTCATCAAAGCGGGTGCCTTCGACGGGCTCGGGGGTACGCGACGGGCACTGGTCGAAATTCACGAATCCGCGATCGAAAGTTCGGTCAAGGAGAAGCGTGACGCTGAGAACGGCAATGTTGGTTTCGATTTCGACAGCCTGTTCGCTGAAGTCGCCGAGGCGGACGGTGCCGGTGATTCGGTGTCGCAGGTTCCCGATCGCCCGGAGTGGACGAAGAAAGACAAGCTCGCCTTCGAACGAGAGATGCTCGGCTTGTACGTCTCGGATCACCCGCTTCGCGGACTCGACGCCGCCCTTGCGAAAGAGGCGAGTGCCACCGTGCAGCAGGTGACCAACCCCGAAGCGAGCCCGAGTTTCGATGGCGAGATTGTCACGGTCGCCGGGCTCCTCACGAGTGTGCAGCACCGCACGGCGAAGTCCGGCAACCTGTACGGCATGGTCACGATCGAGGACTTCACCGGCGAGGTGCAGGCGCTCTTCATGGGGAAGTCGTATCAGGAGTTCGGCAGCCTGCTGCAGCCCGACAGCGTGGTGGCGCTCCGAGGGAAGATGAATGCGCGTGACGACGGCATGTCTATGCACGCCTACGGGGTCAAACCGATCGACGTCTCTGCGCAAGACGACGCGTCGATGCTGATGATCTCCCTTGCGGACTCCCGAGCGACCGAGAAGGTGATGGGGGAGTTGAAAGATACCCTGACGCGTCACCGGGGTGACAGCGAGGTGCGTTTGAACCTGATGACGTCGACGGCGATCCGCGTCTTCGAGCTTCCGCAGCAGGTGCGCATCACGGCTGATCTCTTCGGCGAGCTGAAGGGCCTGCTCGGCCCGCGGTGTCTGCTGCCCGTGGAAGATCTGCTGTAACCGTGCGGCAATCAGGCCGGAGTAGGGTGTGCGTATGAGCGAGTCACAGCAGCAGATCATCGACGCCCTGGGCGTGCAACCCGAGATCGACCCGCAGGCGGAGATCGAACGTCGCGTCGCCTTTCTCGCCGCATACGCCGCTTCCATTCCAGGGGTGCGCGGCTTCGTGCTCGGAATTTCCGGCGGCCAAGATTCGTCGCTGGCGGGTCGGCTGGTGCAGCTCGCTGTCGAACGCTTGCGCGCCGAGGGTCGCGAGGCAGAGTTCGTCGCCGTGCGGCTGCCGCACGGCGTGCAGCAGGATGAAGACGATGCGCAACTCGCACTCCAGTTCATCGCGCCCGATCAGACGTTGACGGTGGATATCAAGCCCGCGACTTCCGCGCTCGATGCGGCCGTGTCGGATGCCCTCGGCTCACCGGTCACCGATTTCAATCGTGGCAACATCAAGGCGCGAATGCGCATGGTCGCGCAGTACGCTATCGCGGGCGACCGCGGACTCCTCGTGGTGGGTACAGATCACGCTGCGGAAGCGGTGACCGGCTTCTTCACCAAGTTTGGCGACGGGGCGGCCGACGTCGTACCGCTCGACGGATTGACCAAGGGGCAGGGTGCCTCGCTGCTCCGGGCGCTCGATGCCCCGGAGCGGCTCTGGAAGAAGGCACCGACCGCCGATCTGCTCGACGACCAGCCGGGGCAGACCGATGAATCGAGCCTCGGCGTCAGCTACTCCGAGATTGACGCGTTCCTCACCGGGAACACGGTCGACCCGTCGAGCGTTGAGAACCTCGAGCGCCGGTACCGCGCGACGGAGCACAAGCGCCGTCAGCCGGTCTCGCCCAGCGATGACTGGTGGGTGCCGGCTGAAGGAGAGAAATGACGAACACGACTTACGTTCTGGCCGGGGGCTGCTTCTGGTGCTTGGATGCCGCGTATCGCGCACTCAGGGGTGTCACTGATGTGGTGTCGGCCTACACGGGTGGCGAGAGCGACCAACCCACGTATGAGCAGGTGTGCACGGGAGCAACGGGGCATGCGGAAGCCGTGGCCGTGACATTCGACCCGGAGGTCATTCCTTCCTCGGTGATCCTGGATGCGTTCTTCACGATGCACGACCCGACTCAGCTCAACCGGCAGGGCAACGACGTGGGAACGCAGTACCGATCCGCGATGTTCCCAGCAGACGACGCGCAACGGGCCGAGTTCGAGTCCGCCCGCGAGCGGGCGGGCGGACTCTGGCCTCGTCCGGTCGTTACGACGATCGAACCGCTCGGCGCGCTGTATTCGGCTGAGGAGTACCACCAGGATTTCTTCGCGAAGAATCCGACCCAGGGATACTGCCTCGCGGTCGCCGTGCCGAAGGTGAACAAGGTTCGGGCGTCGTTCGCCGAGTACCTGCGTTAGGCGGCAGCCGGCAGCGCATCCGCCTCGGCGACGTCGCCTTCGCCGAACGGCGCACGCTCGGCATCGTCAGAAGTCACCGGGGTCACCGGCCATCCCGAATCCGACGGGGTGAGTGCGTCGTCGGAGAAGGCTCCGGGACTCGCCGGCTCAGCCGATGCGTCAGATTCGATCGGTGGGGGTGCGGCGTTCTGCTTCGCAAACGTGCTCGTGCCCCAGCGAAGGTCGTGGCCGATCGCATCGGCTTCGACTTCGACGGAGGTGCCAGACTTCTCCTCCGTCTCCCACGCGCGAACGCGCAATCGCCCATTCACGATGACGCGGTCGCCGGTGGAAAACGACGCGGCTGAGTGATCGGCGAGGCCTCGGAAGGTGTTGACCGTCAGCCAGTTGGTCTCGCCATCGACCCACTGGGAACGCTCGCGATCGTATTTCCGCTCGGTCGCGGCGATGCGGAACGTGCAGAGCGTTACCTTGCCCGGTGTCGAAATCAGTTTGGGGGTCGTCGCAACCGTGCCGACGACGCAGACAGTGGTGGTCATGCTTCGCTCCTTCGTTGATGCCGCGAACGGCGGGGAATGTGATGAGCGGGCGGCGCGTGCCGTGCGGAGTCCGTGCCGCCCGCTCACCCATAGCCTGCGCGATCCACGCGGCTCCCACCGGCGGGTGCGCGCGAATTGTGAACGCCGCAGGAGCAGTCCGGGAGAATCCACAACAGTGAGCGCATCATTGCACCTGGCTGCGGGAGGGGCCCTGTTCCAGCGCATCACCAGCCAGGTCGTGCACCCGCTTTGTACACTGTGCGTGTGCCTACTGATCCGCATCCCTCCCGCCGATCCGCGTTTGCCGCTGTCGCAGCGCTCGCGCTGAGCGCACTGCTGCTCGGCGGGTGCGCCCTGCTCGAGGGTCCCACTCCCGAGACTCCGAAGCGCGAGACGCAGGCACCGCCCGAGACCACCCCCGAGCTGGTCCCCGGGGGGTCCGCCGCCGAGAATCTGCCGTATTTCACGGAAGTGCTGCGGGCGTACAGTGCCGGTACGGGGGCCGTGCAAGGCGCACCGATCGTGGAGGCCGTTGCCGATGCCGGTTTTGACAAGAGCGCGATGCAGGTGAGTTTCGACGCGAGCAAGACCAATCTGCCCGCCGACAACATCTTTGTGTCGGTGCGCATCGGTACGGACTGCTTGATCGGTCAAGTCGTTGCGGCCGATCGGAGCTTCGTCGCTCAGAACGAACCCGCTGTGGGGCCGAATCAGGATCTGTGCCTGATCGGGGAGACCGCGCCCATCAGCTGAGCAACGCTCCGCGCGGTAGAGTGGTGGCGATCCGCATCCATTCCTGCCCACAAAGGAGTTCGGGGCGCCTTCGCGCCCGAAAGTGTCTATGGCTGAGTACATTTACCAGATGGTTCGCGCGCGCAAGGCGCACGGCGACAAGGTGATCCTCGATGACGTGACCATGGCGTTCCTGCCGGGCGCGAAGATCGGTGTGGTCGGCCCGAACGGGGCCGGTAAGTCCACGATTCTGAAGATCATGGCGGGGCTCGATACCCCGTCGAACGGTGACGCGATCCTGACCCCCGGGTACTCTGTCGGCATCCTGATGCAGGAGCCGGAGCTCGATGAGCACCTGACGGTGCTCGAGAACGTGCAGCAGGGCGTTGCCGAAATCAAGGGCAAGCTCGATCGCTTCAACGAGATCTCGGCCGAAATGGCCAACCCCGACGCTGACTACGACACGCTGCTGCCCGAGATGGGCGAGCTCCAGGAAGCCATCGACGCGGTCGACGGCTGGGATCTCGACAACCAGCTCGAGCAGGCCATGGACGCACTTCGCTGCCCGCCGGCTGACGCCATCATCTCGAATCTCTCGGGGGGTGAGAAGCGCCGCGTCGCGCTCTGCAAGCTGCTGCTCGAGAAGCCGGACCTGCTGCTCCTCGACGAGCCGACGAACCACCTCGACGCCGAAAGCGTGCTCTGGCTCGAGCAACACCTCGCAAAGTACCCGGGTGCGGTCATGGCCGTGACCCACGACCGGTACTTCCTGGATCACGTCGCCACGTGGATCTGCGAGGTCGACCGCGGTCGCCTGTATCCGTACGAGGGCAATTACTCCACCTACCTGGAGCAGAAGGCCGCGCGTCTCGAGGTCCAGGGCAAGAAGGACCAGAAGCTGCAGAAGCGCCTGAAAGAGGAACTCGAGTGGGTGCGCTCGAACACCAAGGGACGCCAGGCGAAGTCGAAGGCCCGTCTGGCCCGCTACGAAGAGATGGCGACGGAGGCCGAGCGCACGCGCAAGCTCGACTTCGAGGAGATCCAGATTCCCGCCGGACCGCGTCTCGGCAACGTCGTGCTCGAGGCGAAGTCCCTGAACAAGGGGTTCGACGGCCGCACTTTGATCGACGGCCTGTCGTTCTCGCTGCCGCGCAACGGCATCGTGGGCATCATCGGCCCGAACGGTGTCGGCAAGACGACGCTCTTCAAGACGATCGTGGGCATGGAGCCGCTCGACGGCGGCGAGCTCAAGATCGGTGAGACGGTCAAGCTGAGCTACGTCGATCAGACCCGCGGCGGCATCGATCCCAAGAAGACCGTGTGGGAGGTGGTCTCCGAGGGCCTCGACTACATGAAAGTCGGCAACGTGGAGATCCCGTCGCGCGCCTATGTCTCGACCTTCGGATTCAAGGGCCCGGATCAGCAGAAGCCGGCCGGCGTGCTCTCCGGTGGCGAGCGCAACCGCCTGAACCTGGCGTTGACGCTCAAGCAGGGCGGCAACCTGCTGCTCCTCGACGAGCCGACCAACGACCTCGACGTCGAGACGCTCACGAGCCTCGAGAATGCGCTGCTCGAGTTCCCGGGTTGCGCGGTCGTCATCACGCACGATCGGTGGTTCCTGGATCGCATCGCGACGCACATCCTCGCCTACGAAGGCACCGAGGAGAACCCCGCGAGCTGGTACTGGTTCGAGGGCAACTTCGAGGCCTACGAGGCGAACAAGGTCGAGCGCCTCGGTGCCGACGCGGCGAAGCCGTCGCGGGTCACCTACCGCAAGCTCACGCGCGACTGAACCGCAGCGAGGCGCGGCTCCCGATTGGGAGCCGCGCCTCGCTTGCTGGGGGCGCACATCGTTCGCCTCGCGGGCGGCAGCGCGGCGAGGTGAGAGGGGATCACTCATGGCACGGACACGCGTCGATATGGAACTGCGCTGGGGCGATCAAGACGCCTACGGGCACGTGAACAACGTCGCATTCGCGCGATTTCTCGAGGAGGCTCGCGTGCGCACCTTCTGGCTGGGGTCGGGGCGCGAGCGCACTGGAATGGAGCTTCATTTCCGGGGCGACGATCCGAACGGCCCGAAGATGCTCGTGGCGAGCCAACAGATCGAGTACACCCGCGTGCTCGAGTATTCGGAGCGCCCGATCACCGTCGAATTGTGGATCGGCAAGCTCGGGGGTTCGAGCCTTGAAGTCCACTACGAAATCGTCGATGGCGCGGCTGCCGAACGCTCGGTCGTCGCGAAGGCGATCTCCCACATCGTCATCGTCGACGGGGTGACGCTGCGTCCGGTGCGTCTCTCTGAGGTCGGTCGAGCGTCGGTCGAACCCTGGATGGACGAGCCGCTGCGCATGCGGCGCGGCTGAGCGCGGTTTTTCGGCTTACTCCTGGCCGGGCAGCCGGATCATGCTCTCCTGCGCCACGCTTGCCACCAGGTTGCCGTCACGATCGAAGAAGCGGCCATGCGCGAGCCCGCGACCGCCCTGTGAGGTCGGCGAATCGAGCTCGTAGAGCAACCACTCGTCGACCCGGAACGGGCGGTGGAACCACATGGCATGGTCGAGGCTCGCCGCCCGCATCCCCGGTGTGGCCCACGGAATGCCGTGCTGTCGCGCCACCGGTTCGAGCAGCAGGTAGTCGCTGCCGAAGGCGAGTGCCGCGGCATTGAGAAGCGGTGACGCGTCGAATGCTTCGCGGCTGCGCATCCAGACGCGTTGCGTCGAGGTGCGCTCGGCAACGCGCAGGATGATGTCTGACTCGGCGTAGCGAAAGTCGAACGGTCGGTTGAGTACCCACGAGGCACGCCCATCGCCGCCGAGGTGGCCGTACTTTTCCCAGACGGTCGGCAACGTGTCCGGGTCGGGAACCGTCGCAAGATCAATCGTCTGCTGGTGCTCCACACCCGCATCCGGGGTCTGAAACGAAGAGATCATCGACATGCGCGCCTCGCCGTGCTGATAGGCCTGCACGCGTCGGGTCGAGAACGAGCGCCCATCGTGGAGGCGGTCGACTTCGAAAGTCATACGCTCGTCGCTATCGCCCGGGCGCAGGAAGTAGCCGTGCATCGAGTGGATGTGTCGATCGTCGGGGACCGTCGTGCCGGCAGCGGCGATCGCCTGACCGAGCACCTGTCCACCGAAGGATCGCCCGTGCGGGGTGGGCAGCGGCGGGCCGGTCAGGATGTTCTCACGGGTGCGTGCGCCCGAATCGAGCACGGTGAGCATCTCAAGCAGGTTCGGTGATGCGGTCATGGAAGCCTCCGTCGTGTGCGCGCGGACTGGAATGGCCCCAGTCTAGGGCTGCGGCCGGGGTGCTCTGGCCTGCGCGGACTAGACTCGGCAGCGATGCCTGCGACCCTTTCGCTCGCCGATGCGGCGACACGCGACGACCTGAAGATCTTTCTCGAACGACTCCTGCGCGCGGGTCAACCCGAGGTGCGGATCGTGTCGCGGGGGACTGCGCTCGCGGTGTTCGGGTGCACGCAGGCGCCGCGCGGGATCACCGATCCGGTGCCAGTGGTGCTCGTTATGCGTGCGTTCGCTCTGGCAACGTCGACGGAGCCAGATGTCGACACCACGGTCGAGGCGCGCGCGCTGCTCGATCGCATTGCCCGACTCGGGTTCATCGGCCGTGAATTGGAACTGCCGGTTCCGAGCCCGATGGCGGCATGGGCCGGCGTACTGCCGCCCACCTCGGGCTGGATCCCGGCCGGTTCGCTGGACGCGGCGTCGGTGCGCCGGGTTGCACTCGAGGGAATCGACCGCGTGGCCGCGGCGCTGCCCGCCGATCCCGGCGAAGCTGTGGTGCACCGCGTTCGAGCAACGGTGTGGGGGTTGGAGATGGCGCCCGGTGTGCCGGCAGCGGCCGCATTCGCCGCCGAGACGCTGGGGTTTCTCGGTGATGACGCGCCGGTCCACATTGCGCGTTCGCTGACGTGGACGCGTCTCACCGCGGCGCGCGGGCATGTGCTGGTGCGCTCGCTTCTGGGGTAGTCGAGTTGCGCGTCCAGCGAATCCCTCGTTCCTCGGGTAGGATAGGACGGTCAACAAGAGGAGTGTGTAATGGCCAACCCCAACGGCATCATCGACCCGCCCATCGACGATCTGCTCGAGAAGGTCGATTCGAAGTACGCCCTGGTGGTCTTCGCTTCGCAGCGTGCCCGTCAGATCAACGACTACTACACCGATCTGCACGACGGCAATCTGTTCGATAACGTCGGCCCGCTGGTCGATTCGTCGGTCGACGACAAGCCGCTCTCGATCGCCCTGCACGAGATCGTCGAGGGCAAGCTCACGATGACCCGGCGCGCTGAGGCCACGCCGGAGCTCGACGAAGAGGCGTAAGTCGCGATTGCAGCCGCAATCTTTCGCTGTGCTCTGCAATCTTGAGTGATGCGGCTCAGCAATGTCGGTGGCGTCGGATACCCTGAAAGGGTCCGACGCCACCGGCGTTTTTTCATCTGGTGGATGTATTTCCGCCCCGTCATCGCAGTTCTAGGAGACCCGTGTCGTTGCGTCAGTTCACCTCAGAGTCCGTTACCGAGGGGCACCCCGACAAGATCTGCGACCGCATCTCGGATACGATCCTCGACGCGATGCTCGCGCAAGACCCGGGCGCTCGCGTCGCCGTCGAAACGCTCGTGACCACGGGCTTGGTGCACGTTGCCGGTGAGGTCTCCACGACGGGGTACGTCGAAATCCCGCAGCTCGTGCGCAACGCCGTGCGTGAGATCGGCTACACCAGCTCCGAAATGGGGTTCGACGCGTCGTCCTGCGGTGTTTCTGTGTCGATTGGCCAGCAATCGCCCGATATCGCCGGCGGTGTCGACACGTCGCTCGAGGTGCGCAGCGGTTCAGGTGACGACGACGCGCTGAGCCGTCAGGGCGCGGGTGACCAGGGCATCATGTTCGGGTTCGCCACGGACGAGACGCCGGAGCTCCACCCGCTTCCCAGCTGGATCGCGCATCGCCTGGCCGAGCGCCTCACCGAGGTGCGCAAGAGCGGTGAGCTGCCCGAGCTGCGCCCCGACGGCAAGACGCAGGTGACGATCGGGTACGACGGAGACCGTGCCGCGAGTGTCGAAGCCGTCGTGGTCTCGACGCAGCATCACGCCGATCTGACGCAGCCCGCGCTCCGTGACGCGATCGAACGCCTCGTCATTCGTCCGGTGCTCGAGCGCGTCGAACTCTCGAGTGCAGACGCCGACCTGTTCATCAACCCGGCCGGCCCGTTCGTCGTCGGCGGCCCGATGGGCGACGCCGGGCTCACCGGCCGAAAGATCATCATCGACACCTACGGCGGTGCGAGCCGACACGGCGGTGGCGCCTTCAGTGGCAAGGACCCGTCGAAGGTCGACCGTTCTGCCGCGTATGCGATGCGCTGGGTCGCGAAGCACGTGGTGCGCGCCGGGCTGGCCTCGCGCGCGGAACTGCAGGTGGCGTACGCGATTGGTCGTGCCCACCCGGTCGGTCTCTACGTCGAGACCTTCGGCACGGAGACGGTGCCGCTCGACCGCATCGAGCGCGCCGTGCGCGAGACCTTCGACCTGCGACCCCTCGCCATCATCCGTGATCTCGAACTGCTGCGCCCGATCTACGCGAAGACGAGCGCGTACGGGCACTTCGGCCGCGAACTGCCCGAGTTCACCTGGGAGGCTACCCCGCGCGTCGCAGAGCTGCGGGCCGCCGCCGGGCTCTAGGCACGCGTATGGCGTCAAGCGCGTCACCGGTCTCCGCACGCGGATGGTCGGGGTATGAACGGGCTGAAGGGGCACAGGGCCGACCCATCGCGCAGATCCTGCTCGACTCCGCTCTTCCACAACTCGATCACCTCTTCGACTATGCGGTGCCGCCCGAGCTTGCCGACGAGATTCGCGTGGGGCAACGCGTACGCGTGCCGTTCCGCTCGCGAGAGCGCAAGACATTCGGGTTCGTCGTCGGGTTCTCCGAGCGCAGCGACTTCGGCGGCGAGCTGTCGCCCGTCGCCGATCTCGTCACTCCCGTACCCCAGCTGACCCCGGAAGTCTGGCGCCTGGCTCGAGCGGTCGCCGATCGCGCGGGAGGCTCGGCGGGTGACATCCTGCGGCTTGCCATTCCCACGCGCCAAGTGCGCGTCGAGAAGCAGCACTTGGCGGCAGCGTCGGCCCCGGAGTCGAAGCGTTCGGGCGCAGAGCATTCGGCAGACGCGGAATCCAGGGAAGCCCCTGAGGTCTTGGAGAGCCCGGAGACCGATGGCGTCGATCCGGCCGAGGCGGAAGCGATCACGGCGACCGCGATCGCCGACGACGTCGCGCAGTCGGCGGAGCACACCATCGCCGAACAGCTCACCGCCGGCGCACGTCTTGCGCTGACCGCGTCGCACGGTCCCGAGCGGCTGCACACGGGGGAGTGGGTCGGCGGGTGGGCCGGGCAGCTGGCACGCATTGCACTCGCGGTGTACGAGTCACGGCGCAGCGTGATCATCATTGCGCCTGACTATCGCGACCTCGACCAACTGCGCGATGCACTCGCCGCATTCGGGCACGAGCACGTGGTGCGGGTCGATTCGCGTCAGTCGAATGGCGAGCGCTACGCGGGGTTCCTCCGCGCGCTCGACGCCGAACCCCGCATCATTCTCGGTAACCGCTCTGCCGGATACGCGCCAGCCCACGAACTCGGGGCGATCCTCATCTGGGACGACGGCGACCCCGTGCTCGCCGAACCCTTGACCCCCTACGTGCACGCGCGAGACGCCGCCCTCGTGCGTGCCGAGCAGACCGGTGCCGGGCTGTTCTTCGCCGGGCACACGCGCAGCGCCGAGGTGCAACGACTCGTCGACCTGGGCTACGTGCGAGCGCAGCGCAACCCGCCGCGGCGCGCCCGCATCCAGCATGCCGACGCGTCGTTGGCGCCCGACGCGTTTGCGGGCCGCGTCCCCGAGTTCGCCGCGCGCACGATCCGCGAAGGGTTGCGGAGCGGACCGGTGCTCGTGCAGGTCGCCACGCCGGGTTACGCCCCGGTCGCGGTGTGCGCCGAGTGCGGCGACCTGGCTCGATGCCAGGTCTGTGCGGGACCGATCGGCTTCCGAGCGATCGGTCGAGCATCGTGCCGCTGGTGCGGGGAGCACCCGGCTCGCTGGCAGTGCCGCACGTGCGACGGGCGCACGCTCGTTGAGCGCGGTATGGGATCCGGGCGCACCGTCGAACAGTTCGAACGGCAGTTCGCCGGCGCGCGCGTGCTGCTCAGTGACGGAGACCATCCGCGGGAACGCGTCGACGCTCGACCCGCTATCGTCGTCGCAACGCGCGGCGCCGAGCCGCTGGCCGCGGGGGGCTACCGCGCAGTCGTACTGCTCGATGCCGAACGCCTGCTCAGCATCGAAACCCTCCGGGCAGGCGAAGACTGTCTGCGCTGGTGGGAGAACGCTGCAGCCCTCACCGCAGCAGACGGCGTCTGCCTCATGGCTTCGGGTGGGGGTCCGGTGGTGCGTGCCTTCGTGACCGGGCGCACGGAGGAGTGGCTGCACGGCGAGCTGCGGGACCGCCACGCCTTGCGGTATCCGCCGGCGGTGCGCGTGGCGAGCGTCAGCGGCGGGCCCGACGAGGTCGAGCGCGCGCTGCTGCAACTCGCGGAGGTTCCGGGAACCGATCATCTCGGGCCGACGCAGGTGCCCGCGGGAGGCCTTGCGAAGACGCCGGCGGGCTTGGTGCGCGCCATCGTTCGGTTCGAATACGGTCACGGTGCAGAGGTCGCAAGCCGCCTGCGCGGCGCACTCGTCGCCGATGCCGCCGGCTCGGCCTCGCGCACGCGCGGCAGCGCTCCAGGGCGGGCACGCCCTGAAGCGCTCCGTCTGCGCTTCGACGATCGCGGCGTCTTCGACGGCTAGGTCGGCCGCGTCGTGCGACTCAGACCGCTGCGGCGTCGCGCAGGCGCTCCGCGACGAAGTCCACGTCTTTGTCGCCGCGCCCCGACAGGTTCGCGATGATGACCGCGCCCTCGGGCAGCGTCGGGGCGAGCTTGATGACTTGCGCGAGTGCGTGCGAAGACTCGAGCGCCGGAATGATGCCCTCCACCTTCGAGAGCGTCTGGAACGCGGCGAGCGTCTCCTCATCGGTCACCGACACGTACTCGACGCGCCCGAGCTGCTCGAGGTGGGCGTGCTGCGGTCCGACTCCCGGGTAATCGAGCCCCGAAGCGATCGAGTGGACGGGTGATGGTTCTCCCGATTCGGTTTGCAGCACCTTGGTACGCATGCCGTGCAGCGTGCCCGGCGTGCCGAGCGTCATCGTCGCGGCGTGACGGTCGCCCTCGAGCCCCTCACCGGCGGGCTCGACGCCCTGAATGCGTACCGACTCATCTTCGAGGAACGCGTCGAACAGGCCGAGCGCATTCGACCCGCCGCCGACCGCGGCGACCAGCACATCGGGCAGCTTGCCCTCGGCTTCGAGAATCTGTGCGCGGGCTTCGCGGCCCACGACCGACTGGAAGTCGCGCACCATCGAGGGGTAAGGATGCGGCCCGACCACGGAGCCGATGGCGAAGAAGTACTCGTCGGGAGATGCCGCGTAGACGCCGAATGCCGAGTCGACGGCCTCCTTCAGCGAGCGACCGCCTGCTTCGACGGCGACGACCTTCGCGCCGAGCAGTTCCATGCGTACGACGTTCGGGTGCTGCTTCTCAACGTCGATCGCACCCATGTGGATTTCGCACTCGAGCCCGACGAGCGCGGCCGCGGTCGCAAGCGCGACGCCGTGCTGACCGGCACCCGTTTCGGCGATGACCTTGGTCTTGCCCATTCGCTTGGCGAGCAGCGCCTCGCCGAGGCAGTGATTGATCTTGTGGGCCCCGGTGTGGTTCAGGTCTTCGCGCTTGAGGTAGATCTTTGCGCCGCCGAGCCTCCGGGTGAGATTTTCGGCGAAGTAGAGCAGCGAGGGGCGACCGACGTAGGTGCGCAGGAGCGCCTGCAGCTGATCCTGGAAATCCGGATCCTGCATCGCCTCGGCGTAGGCCGTGGCGACCTCGGCGATCGGTCCGGCGAGGAACGGCGGCAGTTCTGCGCCGCCGAACTCACCGAAATTGCCTTCGGCATCGGCACGGTAGGGGGAGGTCTGAGTCATGGGTGGTCCTTTGCTTCATTGCGCCACTCGGAGACGAAAAAACACCGCCCTCGAGAGGCGGTGTCGGTGTGCATGCGCACGAGAGGGAGACCGCCTAGGCGGTCCACCACTGCTGCACGGTACGCATACGGGGAGCATAGCAGGATCGCAGCGGGCCACACGAGCCCGAGTCAGGTGGGAGAATGGTCGAATGCGTATCGTCTTCGCGGGCACTCCCGAGTTCGCCGTTCCGAGTTTGCAAGCGCTCGTCGCCGCCGGTCATGACGTGGTGGGGGTCATTACCCGCGCCGACGCACCTCTGGGCCGCAAGCGCGTGCTCACTCCGTCGCCCGTGGCGGCGGCGGCCGACGAGCTCGGCATTCCTGTGCTGAAGGCGAATCGTTTGGATGCCGCGGCGACCGAGTGGGTGGCGGGTTTCACGCCCGAACTCGGTGTGATCGTGGCCTACGGCGGGCTCGTGCGCACCCCGCTGCTCGAGACCCCCGTACACGGTTGGATCAACCTGCACTTTTCCGCACTGCCGCAGTGGCGCGGCGCAGCTCCCGTGCAGCGCGCACTCGCCGCGGGCGAGCAGCGGCTCGGCGTCACGGTGTTCCGTCTCGTGGAGGCGCTCGATGCCGGGGACGTGCTCACGCGCGATGCTCGCGAGGTGCCCGAGGGCACGACCGCCGGAGCGGCGCTCACCGATCTCGCGTCGTTCGGCACGGCGGCATTGGTCGACGCGGTGGCGCTGCTCGCAAAGAACGCCGAAGCCGGGGAACCGCAGGAGGGCGAGGCGAGCTACGCGCACAAACTGTCGCGCGACGACGGCCGTCTCGACCTCTCACGGCCGACCTCCGAGGTGTTGGCCACATGGGCCGGCATGACGCCCGAGCCGGGAGCATTCGTGCTCCATGACGAGGCGCCGCTGAAGCTGCACGTGGTGCGTCGTGCTGAGGCTCTGCCCGGCGCGGTGGCTGGCCAGGTGGTGCTCGCGGACGGCGAGGCCGTGGTGCAGCTCGTCGACGGCGCACTGGTACTCGAGCGCGTGCAGCCGGCCGGCAAGCCCGCGATGGATGGCGCCGCATGGTTGCGCGGCCGCGACGGAGAGGCGGTGGTGTCATGAGTGCGATTTCGAAGCCGAGACTCGTCGCCTACGATGTGCTGCGCGATGTGGAGGATCGCGATGCCTATGCGAACCTGGCGCTGCCAGCGCGCATCCGCGAAGCCGGGCTCGACGCGCGCGATGCGGGTCTCGCGACCGAGCTTGCGGCGGGTGCCCTGCGCTGGCGCGGCCGCTACGACCGCATCATCGAGCTCGCGGCTCGGCGCGAGATCGAACGGATCGATAGCCGTACGCGCAATGTGCTTCGACTCGGCGCGCATCAACTGCTCGGCATGCGCACCGCCGCCCACGCCGCGGTGAACGAGAGCGTCGAGCTGCAGCGGCGCGTCGGCAACCGTGCCGCCGCGGGATTCGTGAATGGAGTATTGCGCACGATCGGGCGCACCGAGTCTGCCGAGTGGGATACGCGCATCGCTGAGAACGCGCGGAACGCCGACGACGCACTGGCCGCTCAGTCCTCGCACCCCGCCTGGGTGATCCGCGCCGTGCGCGATGCGCTGCACGCCGAAGGACGGCGGGATGAGCTCGAGGACCTGCTCGCCGCGGACAACGTCGCGCCGCGGGTGAGCCTGGCGGTGCTGCCAGGTGCCGGTGTCGCGCCGGAAGACATCGCCGACCGCGACAACCGGGTGGAACTCACGTTCACCGGCCCCTCGCCGCTCGGGCTCGAAGTTGGCGGCGGCGATCCGGCACGCGCGATCGAGGAGACCGGAGCGCGGTCCGGGTTCGCGCGGGTGCAGGATCAGGGCTCGCAGCTCGCTGCGCTCGCGCTCACCCGGGCCCGCCCGGTGCAATCGGGGGAGCGCTGGCTCGACCTGTGCGCCGGGCCCGGCGGAAAGACTGCCGTGCTGGGTGCCGAAGCCAATGCGGGCGGCGCGACGGTGCGCGCGAACGAAGTATCGGAACACCGGGCCGAGCTCGTGCGCCGATCCGTGACCGGAGTTGCGGAGGCCGTCGAGGTCGTCTCGCACGACGGCCGTTCGGAGGCAGCCTTCGGCTCGTCTTCGGGCGCGACGTTTGATCGGATCCTCGTCGACGCTCCCTGCTCGGGTCTCGGTGCGCTGCGCCGTCGGCCAGAGGCGCGCTGGCGCAAGCAGCCATCGGATCTGCCCGAGCTCACGCAGTT
This sequence comes from Leucobacter japonicus, assembly GCF_001273855.1. NCBI lineage: Bacteria > Bacillati > Actinomycetota > Actinomycetes > Micrococcales > Microbacteriaceae > Leucobacter > Leucobacter japonicus. The sequence continues at coordinate 64,401 of NZ_JHBX01000077.1, forward strand.
GCAGGGCGAGCTGCTCGACGCGGCGGCGGATCACCTCGCACCCGGCGGGTTGCTCGCGTATGTCACGTGCTCTCCGCATCTGGCTGAAACCCGGGTCACCGTTGATCGTCTGCTCCGACGACACCCCGAGCTCGTCGAGCGCAGCGCGCGCGACGCCGTAGCCGCCGTGGCCCAGGGAGCGATCGACTTTCCGGGGGAGACGCTGAGCGCGCAGCTCTGGCCGCACCGGCACGGCACGGACGCGATGTTTATCGCGCTGCTCGAACGGCGCTGACGACTGGTCTGCGGCATCGGTCCGGTGATGCTTGCACGACGAGGATCTAGCGGATGTCGGCGGTCACGTCTAGCCTGAGGCCATGACCACGAATCTGGGCCCGGAGGCAGGGCGGCCGCCGGTGCCGATCGCACCGCCGGTCGGTGGCTCGCGCACGTTCGCCCACGTGCTCGTCAATACTGCCGTGGCCAACCTGACGACCAACTTCCTCTGGTTCGCCGTCGTCTTCTGGGTGTATCTGGAGACCCGAAGTATCTTGGCGACCGGTGTGCTCGGCGGCGTGTACATGATCATGCTGGCGGTGTGCTCGATGTGGTTCGGGTCACTGGTCGACCGACTGCGCAAGCGCCGCGTGATGCTCATCTCGGCGTGGTCGTCGCTCGCGGCGTTCGGAGTCGGGTGCGCCATCTTTTTCGCCGTGCCGAGCCCGGAACTGCTGAGACTCGACCGGCCCTGGTTCTGGGTGTTCACCCTCGTCGTGCTTGCGGGGTGCGTGGTCGAACTGCTGCGCAACCTCGCGCTGGCCACGACGGTGACGCTGCTGGTTCCGGTCGAGAAGCACGCCAATGCGAATGGCCTCGTCGGAACCGTTCAGGGCTTGGCATTCATCGCTACCAGCGTCTTCAGCGGGTTGTCGGTCGGGTTGCTCGGCATGGGCGGCACGATCATCATCGCGACGGTCTGCGTGGGCGCGCCGATCCTGCATCTCCTCGCGCTCCGCATCCCCGAACCCGAGATCGTGCCCGATCCCACCCGCAGCGCCGTCGATTTTCGGGGAGGCATGGCTGCGATGCTCGCAGTGCCGGGACTGCTGGCACTCGTGTTCTTCTCGACGCTAAACAACCTCTCGGGAGGGGTGTTCATGGCGCTGCTCGATCCGTACGGGCTCGAGATGTTCCCCGTCGAGGTGTGGGGGATGGTGTTCGGGCTCGCCTCGACCGGATTCATCGTCGGCGGCCTCGCGGTGGCAAAGTTCGGCCTCGGGAAGAATCCGATCCGCACCATGCTCGTGCTCGTGATCCTGCTCGGGGTGCTCGGAATCGGCTTCACCCTGCGCGAGTGGCCCTGGCTGTTCATCGCGGGAATCTGGGTGTTCATGGCACTGATGCCCGCCGTCGAAGCGGCGGAGCAAACCGTGATCCAACGCGTCGTGCCGTTCGAGAAACAAGGCCGTGTGTTCGGGCTTGCAATGACCTTCGAAGCGGCCGCAGCTCCAATCACTTCGCTGCTCATCGCGCCCATCGCCGAGTTCTGGATCGTGCCCTACATGCGCGAGCCTGCAGGAGCCGCAGACTGGGGGTGGTTGCTCGGCGACGGCCAGAGTCGCGGCATCGCCCTCATCTTCGTGTGGGCGGGCGTCGCGATGGTGCTCCTCGGTCTCGGGGCGTTTCTGACTCGCTCCTATCGGGTGCTGTCGCGGAGCTATGCGGCCGTTCCGGTGCCGAACGCGCACGATTCCGACGGATCGACGGGCACCGGCGAGGTCCCGCCCGTTCCGGGTGCGGGCGCCGTCACTCCCACGTAAGTGTGGGCGAGGCGCTGCTGAAGTCGACGTAGGGTTGCAGGGCTTCCTCGCCGTACTCAAGATCGGCTCGCGCCACCTCGCCCGATCGCGACACGTCCAACGCGATGTCGGCGGCGATCCATTCATAAGTCGTCACCCGGGTGGGGGTGCCGTAATCCGGATCGGGAATCATCGCAGCCAACCGGTCGTCGACCCCGGCCTGCAGCGTTCGAGTCACGGTGCCGTCGACGGCTGTCCATCCTTCAGAGAACGTGCGCTGCACTGACATGCCGCAGCTCGTCTCCAGGGTCTGCGCCGGGAGGCACTCCGTGAGCGACGCGGTGACGAGACGGCGGAACTCTGCGACGCCAGCGTCTGAGAGCACCGGAGTCGCAGCCGCGAACTCGGTAAGCGCAGAGTCGTCCGCGAGCACCAGTCGGTCCGTGCCCGTCGACAGTTCGAACCAGTCCGATCTGAACTCGACGGGATATGCGATCGGGAACCCCTCTAACGCGCTGTCTTCCGGGGCGGCGCCGCCGATGCGCAGATCCATCCCCTCGAACGCCCCGGTGTACAGGTGCACGGTCCCGTTCGTCATCAGCCAGGAATCGGGAAATTCCCAGAACGAGAATTCTCGGGTGACCGCGACATCCCCGACCTCGTATGCGACCGTCACGACCCGGTCACCGAGGTCATCCGAGTCGCGCTCGTCGAGCACCTCGATATCGGTGATTGGAGCGGCGTCGATCGCGTCCCGCAGCGCTTCGTCGGTGAGCAGCGGCTCGAGGCCGTCGACACCGGCGAACTCCCGGGCCGTGGCGCCATCGCCATTCGCCAGCGCGGTGAGATAGGACACTGCTGTGTCGCTCGCACTCAGCTCAAGGTCGCTCGGCGCCTCGTCTGACGGGTCACCATTCGACGAGGCGAATCCGATCACCATGAAGATCGCCACAATACCGAGACCGATGAGGGCGCCCCAGCCGGCTTTGCCCGTGCCCTTCGCAGCGGGGGGTGCGGGGGGCTTGGCGGCATTCGAAGGGGGAGACCATGCTGCGGGAGCCGCAGGCGCGACCGGTGTGCCCGGTGCGGGCTGAGCGGGTGACGGATTCGCATGGGCGAAGTCCGCGCGCACGGGCTCGGGATGCGGTGGTGCGACGGGAACCTCGGGAGGTGCCGTCACCGCGGGCTGCAACTCGGGATCGACGGCAAGGAACGACGGGTCAGCCGACGGGAGGTCGGGCATCGCGGGAGTCTCGGGCAGCGCCGGGGCAGCGCCTGGCCCGGGCGAACCCATCCCGGGCGGCATTGTCAGGCCGGGCGGTGGCCCGAACGACGGCGGGGTCAGCCCCGGAGACGGTGCGAGCCCAGGCGGAGGCAGCAACCCCGGGGGAGCAGCGGAGGTCGGCTGCGGCTCATCGGGCAGCAGCGGATGCGCGTCCTCGGGGTCCGTCATGGCTCCAGACTAGAGCGTCGGAGTCCGCGTCGTTGGGAGGCCGTAGGCTGTTCCCGTGACCGCGCAGCGCATCAACCCGAGCATCCTGTCCGCCGACTTCGTCAACCTGCAGTCCGAGCTGGAGGCGATTCGTTCTGCCGACCTCGTGCACGTCGATGTCATGGACAATCACTTCGTTCCGAACCTCACCATGGGCCCGCCAATCGTCGAGCGCATTCAAGCGGTATCGCCCGTTCCACTCGACGTGCACCTCATGATCTCGGACGCGGATCGTTGGGCGCCCGCCTACGCGGAGCTCGGGGCCTACTCGGTCACCTTCCACGCGGAGGCCGCGGCAGACCCCGTCTCGCTCGCACGCGCGTTGCGCGAGCGCGGCGCCCGAGCCGGTATCGCGCTGAAGCCGGGCACCGACCCCGAGCCCTACCTCGAGTTGCTTCCTGAGTTCGACCAGGTCCTCATCATGACCGTGGAGCCTGGCTTCGGCGGGCAATCGTTCATGCCCGACATGATGCCGAAGCTGCGTCGCTTCGCCGACGCCAAGCGGCGGCTCGGCCTCGATGTCTGGCTGCAGGTCGATGGTGGCATCACGACCGAGACGATCGGGGTCGCCGCGGAAGCCGGAGCGGATACCTTCGTCGCGGGTTCTGCCGTGTACGGAGGCGTCCCGGAAGCACGAATCGCAGAGCTGCGAGCCGCCGCATCCGCCCACACGCACTGAGTCGAGAGCGACGGTGCGATCCGGCACCCCGCCGAAACCCGGTAGGCTAGTCCCGTGAAATCGTTCGAGGTGCTGTTCGCCGAGCTCAGCGAGAAGGCGGCCACCCGCCCCGAAGGCAGCGACACCGTCGCGCGCCTGGATGCCGGCGTGCACACGATCGGCAAGAAGATCGTCGAGGAAGCCGCCGAGGTTTGGATGGCTGCCGAGTACGAATCCGACGCAGACTGCGCGGAAGAGATCAGCCAGCTGCTGTACCACCTGCAGGTGCTGATGCTCGCAAAGGGCCTCACCCTCGAAGACGTCTACGCGCATCTGTAGCATCGGCGCGCCGGGACTCCCGAGCGCCGATGCTCGCCGCTGACCTCTCACTCTTGGCCGGCAGAACCGGCCGCACGGAAGGATTTCCACGCACCATGCTTCGCATCGCAGTTCCCAACAAGGGCTCGCTCTCCGAGACCGCCGCCGAGATGCTCGCGGAGGCCGGCTACACGGGGCGTTCCGACAGCCGCAAGCTCGTACACGCCGACACGCGCAATCAGGTGGAATTCTTCTACCTCCGTCCGAAGGACATCGCGACCTACGTCGGTTCGGGCGCGCTCGACGTCGGCATCACCGGGCGTGATCTGCTGCTCGACTCTGGTTCTGGCGCGACCGAGATCGAAGAGCTCGAATTCGCGGACTCGACGTTCCGGTTCGCCGCGCCTGCCGGGAGCGGTATCACCGAGCTCGCTGACCTCGCCGGCCGCCGGGTGGCGTCCAGCTACACCAAGCTCGTCGACGACTTCCTGCGCGAGCGCGGCGTCATCGCTGAACTCGTCAAACTCGACGGCGCAGTCGAATCGGCGGTGGAGCTCGGTGTTGCCGACGCCGTTGCCGACGTCGTTTCGACGGGTGCCACACTGCGGGCGGCCGGGTTGGAGATCTTTGGCCCGGTGATTCTCCAATCCACTGCGGTGCTGATCGGCGGCCCGAAACAGCACGCCGACATCGAACGCCTGCTGCGTCGACTGCGCGGCGTCTTGGTGGCGCGGAAGTACGTGATCATGGATTACGACCTGCCGGTCGAGCAGCTCGAGGAGGCGACGCGCATCGCCGGTGGTATCGAATCGCCGACCGTATCGCCACTGAAAGACGAGCGCTGGGTGGCCGTGCGCGTCATGGTGCGATCGGACGACGCGAACCAGATCATGGACCGCCTCTACGACCTCGGCGCACGCGCGATCCTCGTGACCGCCATTCACGCCGCGCGACTCTGAGCGGAGCATCATGTCCATCGCAACCCGTGTGATCCCGTGTCTCGACGTCGCCGGCGGGCGCGTCGTCAAAGGGGTCAACTTTCTCAACCTCCGCGACGCCGGTGATCCGGTCGAACTCGCCGCACGATATGCGGCGCAAGGCGCTGATGAGCTCACGTTCCTCGACGTCACCGCGACCGTTGACGACCGATCGACCACCTACGACGTCGTGCAGCGCACAGCTGAACAGGTGTTCATTCCGCTGACCGTTGGCGGTGGCGTGCGCGGCGTCGACGACGTGGCGCGTCTGCTCGGCGTCGGCGCCGACAAAGTGGGCATCAACAGTGGCGCAATTGCCCGACCCGCAGTGATCGGCGAGATCGCCGATCGATTCGGGGCTCAGGTGCTCGTGCTGTCGCTCGACGTGAAGCGGAGCGAACGCATGCCCTCGGGCTTCGTGGTGACCACGCACGGCGGCAAGCGCGAGACCGATATAGACGCGCTCGCCTGGTGCCGCGAGGCAGTCGAGCGCGGCGCAGGTGAACTGCTCGTCAACTCGATGGATGCGGACGGCACGCTCGCGGGCTTCGACCTCGAGCTCACCCGACTCGTGCGCGACATCTCACCGGTACCCGTGATCGCCTCCGGCGGCGCAGGGGCGCTCGAGCACTTCGCCCCTGCTGTCGATGCGGGAGCCGACGCCGTACTCGCCGCGTCCGTCTTCCACGACGGGACCTTCACCATCGGGGAAGTGAAGCGCGCACTCGCGGATGCGGGGCACGAGGTGCGCCTGAGCGATGCTGAGCGGGCATCATGACCGCGATCGATCCCGTACCCGCAGATCTGGTGTTTGGGGCCGACGGCCTGTTGCCGGCGATCATCCAAGACGACGCCAACGGCGATGTGCTCATGCTCGCCTGGATGGACCGCGAAGCCGTGCGGCGCACCCTCACGACGGGCCGGGTCACCTTCTGGTCGCGCTCACGGCAGGAGTATTGGCGCAAGGGCGACACCTCGGGGCACCGACAGTACGTGCGCGGCGTGTCGATGGACTGCGACGGCGACACCCTGCTCGTGCGGGTGATCCAGATCGGTGCGGCGTGCCACACCGGCACGCGCACCTGCTTCGATGATCGTGAGATCACAGCGCTCGTCGGCGACCCTGTCGACGACTGAGCGACACCGAAAATTGAGTCGCCGAGGGCTTCTGCGGCTCCAGGCTCACATCCGACGCGCGGTAGGCTGACACGGTGAGCTTGACGACCTCGCGCGCCGCGTTCGACGCCGCGCGCGCCTCCCACGCAGTGATTCCGGTGTGCCGCGAAGTGTTCGCCGACGCAGATACACCGGTCGGCATCTACCGGAAGGTTGCGGGCTCGCGCCCAGGAACCTTTTTGCTGGAATCGGCCGAGCAGGGCGGCGTTTGGACGCGGTTCAGTTTCGTGGGCGCCGGCAGCTTCGGTGTGCTCGGTGAGCGCGGCGGTCGTGCACACTGGTCGCCGGCCGACGGTGGTGAAGTATCGGAGGAGCGACTGCTTCCCGGCGGTATTAGTGACTTGGCCCCGGTCGAGGCGCTGAGCGCGGTCTACGAGCGCTGGAGGTCGCCGCAGGTAGAGGGGCTGCCGCCGCTCGCGAGCGGATTCGTCGGGTACCTCGGGTGGGAGACGGTGCGCCAGTTCGAGAAGCTCGAGCACGGCCCCGTCGACGGGCCGGGCTTGCCGACGCAGGGGCTCAGCTTCGTCTCCGAGCTCGTCGTCATCGACCACCGCGAGGGGAGCGTGGTACTGCTCGCCAACGTGCTGCACGATGCCGCGCTCGGCGATCCCGCACCGTCAGATGCGAACGACGACCGTGCGCTCGCTGACGCGCAGTGGGCGGATGCGCAGGCGAGACTCGACGCGCTGCAGCACGCGCTCGCCGCTCCTGAAGCTTCCCCGTTGAACTCCGTGGATCGTGATGCTGCCCCCGACCCGAAGCGTCTCACGTCGACTCCGGAGTACGTCGCGGCGGTTGAAGCCGCCAAGCAGTACATCGTCGACGGCGACATCTTCCAGGTGGTGCCCTCGCAGCGATTTGACCAGCCGTGCACCGCAGCCCCACTCGACGTCTACCGGGTACTGCGCCATCTGAACCCGAGCCCGTACCTCTACCTGCTGCAGCTCGAAGATGCCGCAGGGCATCCGTTCGCGGTTGTGGGTTCGAGCCCTGAGGCCCTCGTGACGGTGCAGGAGGACGGTCACGTCATGACGCATCCGATCGCCGGCTCCCGGCCGCGCGGAGCCTCGGTTGAAGAAGATCAGCAGCACGAGCGAGATCTCCTCGCCGATGCCAAGGAGCGCGCAGAGCACCTCATGCTCGTCGATCTGGCGCGCAACGATCTGCTCAGAGTGTGCGAGCCTTCGTCGGTCGAGGTGACCGAGTTCATGCGTATCGAACGGTTCAGCCACATCATGCACATCGTGTCGAGCGTCGAAGGCCGAGCGCGCTCGGGTCAGAACCCGATCGATGTATTCCGCGCCACGTTTCCCGCGGGCACGCTCTCGGGCGCCCCCAAGCCGCGCGCACTGCAGATCATCGATGAGCTCGAGCCCGTGCAGCGTGGCGTCTACGGCGGCGTCGTCGGATACTTCGGGCTGGGCGGAGCCGCGGATCTCGCGATCGCGATCCGCACGGCAACAATCAAGGACGGTGTCGCGATGGTGCAGGCCGGTGCCGGAGTGGTCGCCGACTCGGTACCCGAGACCGAGGACGCCGAATGCCGCAGCAAGGCCGCGGCGCCGCTGCGGGCGATTGCCATCGCGAACACGCTGCACGCGTTGGGGGAGGCCCACGATGCGGCCTAAGTTGTTGACCATCACCGGGCTGGCCGCGGCCGGTGCGCTTGCACTGCTTGCCGGATCGCAGACCTGGATCTCATTCATGCTCGACGGCACCCACAGCCTCGAATCCGTCGCCGGGCATGATGTGAACTCCGCGGTGTCGCCCATTGCTATCGCAATCTTCGCCGCAGCGCTGGCCCTCACGATTGCCGGCCGGGTGTTCCGGCGGGTGCTGGGTGCACTGATCGTCTTGCTCGGGGCGGGCCTCGCCGCGCTCACCATCAGTGTCGTCGTGCGGCCGCTCGAGGCAATCACGGGAACAATTACCTCACTCACGGGGATCACTGGGGCGAATACGACGTCACTGGTGGTGTGGAGCCAGCTTTCGGCCTGGGTCTGGGTGTGCGTCGCCGCGGGGGTGATCGCCGCGCTGCTCGGGGTGACCGTCGTCGTCTGGGGCGGCCGTTGGGTGACCGGTGGACGCAAGTACGATGCGTCGGCACCGACGGCTGCGACTGCGGCAGGTCAACCGGATCGCATCTCCGACTGGGATGCCCTCTCCGGCGGCGACGACCCGAGCGACGACGAAGACCTCGATGCTGACCGCACCCCCGATACAGACGCGGAATCTGCGGCGGATGACGATGTCGCCGGGGAGGCGCCGAACGGTGCTTCTGATTTCCGCTAGTCTGGAACCGTCGAAATCTGTTCAGAGGAGATTCATGAGTACCCAGCACGGAGACCCCGGTCACGGCGATTCGCCCGCCGCATGGACGGCGGTCGTGGTGATGCTGCTCGGCATTGCTGCCGGCACCGTCTTCTTCTTCCTGCACAACGCACTGATGGTGTGGGTGTGCGTCGGCGTTGTCGTGGTGGGCGCATTGCTCGGGTGGGTTCTCTCCAAGGCCGGCTACGGCGTGAACGGGCCGAAGTTCACCCCTCCGGCTCACGACTGACGTGCTCGAAGATCTCCTCGCAGGTTCACTCGAAGACGCTGCGACACGGAAGCTGACGCGACCGTTCGCCGAGGTTGAGGCGGATGCGCTGGCCGCGCGGCCTGCCCTCGACGCACTCGCCGCACTGGCACCGGCCGATCACATCAAGGTCATCGCTGAGGTGAAGCGCGCAAGCCCGTCACGCGGTGATCTCGCCGAAATTCCTGAGCCTCAGGACCTGGCGACGCAGTACGAAGCCGGTGGTGCCAGCGCGGTCAGCGTGCTGACGGAGGAGCGCAAGTTCAAGGGCTCGCTCGCCGACCTCGAAGCGGTGCGCAAGTCGATCAGCATTCCCGTGCTGCGCAAAGACTTCATCGGCGACGAGTACCAGGTGTTCGAGGCGCGAGCAGCCGGTGCTGACCTCGTGCTGCTCATCGTCGCGGCGCTTGAGCAGCCCCGACTCGAGCGTCTGCACGACCTCATTCGTGAACTGGGCATGACCCCGCTCGTCGAAGCGCACAGCGATACCGAAGTTGCCCTTGCGGTCGACCTCGGTGCACAGCTCATCGGAGTCAACGCCCGAGATCTCCGGACGTTCGAGCTCGACCGCGATCTGTTCGGCCGTGTGGCCGACCAGATTCCCGCCGGAGTGACTCGGGTTGCGGAATCGGCAGTGCTCAACGTGGCAGATGTCGAGCACTATCGCTCAGCCGGTGCCGACGCGGTGCTCGTCGGCGAAGCGCTCGTGACGAGCGACCCCATCGCTACGCTGCAGTCCTATCTCAGCGTCTGACTGAATCTGTAGAGGACACTGTGACCGATCAGAACCCGGCGACGACGAGCCTGCGCGACCAGCACGGCCCGTTCTTCGGAGAATTCGGCGGCAGGTACATGCCCGAGTCGCTCATCGCTGCCATCGACGAGTTGACCGAGGCGTACGCCGCGGCCCAAGCAGATCCCGAGTTCCGCGCCGAACTCACGGAGCTGCTGCTCTCGTACGCGGGCCGCCCGTCTCCGATCACCGAGGTGCCCCGTTTCGCCGTGCATGCCGGAGGCGCACGCGTCTTCTTGAAGCGCGAAGACCTCAACCACACCGGTTCACACAAGATCAATAATGTGCTCGGACAGGCGCTCCTCACGAAGCGCCTCGGCAAGACGCGCGTCATCGCGGAGACCGGGGCGGGGCAGCACGGGGTGGCCACGGCCACGGCCGCTGCGCTGTTCGGTCTCGAATGCACGATCTACATGGGCGAGGTCGATACCGAGCGTCAGGCGCTGAACGTCGCTCGCATGCGCCTGCTCGGCGCCGAGGTCATCCCGGTGCGCACCGGCTCGCGCACGCTGAAAGACGCGATCAACGAGGCGTACCGAGATTGGGTCGCGAGTGTGGATCGCACCAACTACATCTTCGGTACGGCAGCGGGCCCGCACCCGTTCCCCGCGATGGTGCGCGACTTCCAGAAGATCATTTCCGAAGAGGCTCGCGCGCAGCTGCTCGAGCGCGTCGGTCGTCTCCCTGATGCCGTCGTCGCGTGCGTGGGCGGCGGATCGAACGCAATCGGTATGTTCGATGCGTTCCTCGACGACGCCGATGTTCGCTTGTATGGCGTTGAAGCAGCTGGAGACGGCGTCGATACCGAACAGCACGCCGCATCGATCGAACGCGGTCGACCCGGTATCTTGCACGGTGCGCGAACCTATGTGCTGCAGGATGCGGACGGGCAGACCATCGAGTCGCATTCGATCTCTGCGGGCCTGGACTATCCCGGTGTCGGGCCGGAGCATGCGTGGCTCGCCGACATCGGTCGTGCCGAGTACATTCCGGCGACCGACGACGAAGCGATGCAGGCACTGCGGCTCCTGAGCCGCACCGAGGGCATCATTCCCGCAATCGAGTCGGCGCACGCACTCGCCGGCGCGCAGCGCATCGGCGCGGAGCTGGGCGAGGGCGGCATCGTCTTGGTCAGTCTTTCCGGGCGTGGCGATAAGGATATGGCGACGGCTGGCCGATACTTCGGTCTTCTCGACGAGAACGGACCGGAGGTCGACGGATGAGCGCGGCGGAATCACAGGTCGCGCGCGCGATTCGCGCGGCGCAGCAAGATCGCCGCGGAGCCTTGATCGGCTACCTTCCCGTTGGCTTCCCCGATCTCGACACGAGCATCGATGCGGCGATCGCCATGGCACGCAGTGGAGCTGATGTGCTCGAGTTGGGAGTCCCGTACTCCGATCCAGTGATGGACGGAGCAGTGATTCAAGAGGCGACGCAGACGGCGCTCGCTGAGGGATTCCGTCTCTCGGACGTCTTCGAGGCCGTTCGGCGCATTCGCGAAGCGGTGGATACTCCGGTACTCGTCATGACGTACTGGAATCCAGTGCTGCAATACGGTGTGGATCGTTTTGCGCGGGAACTGGCCGCTGCTGGTGGTGCCGGGCTCATCACGCCCGACATCACTCCGGATTCCGCGTCAGACTGGATCGAAGCCAGCGAAGCGCACGGGCTCGATCGCGTCTTTCTCGCCGCACCGAGCTCGACCGATGCGCGTCTCGCGCTCGTCAGCGAGTCGAGCCGTGGATTCGTGTACACCGTGTCGACCATGGGCATCACGGGTGAACGCGCTCAGCTCGATGCGGCGGCTCGCGGGCTGACCCAGCGACTGCGCGAACAGGGCGCAGAGATTGCCTGCGTCGGAATCGGTATTTCCACGGCCGAACAGGTCGCCGCAGCGCTTGATTATGCTGACGGTGCGATCGTCGGCACAGCGTTCGTTCGCGCGCTGCGCGACGGCGGCGTGGCACAGCTTGCCGACACGGTGCGCAGTATCGCTGCGGGCACCGCGCGGTAAGATTGACCCGTCTTCCGCACGGCGTTTCCGCGCGGTTTCCATCGAAGTCCCGCGGCAGCGCGCCGCGATCGAAAGAGGAGTGAATGATTCTCCCGTTGAGCATTCCGAGCCCGGAGCTGCAGTATCTGCAGATCGGGCCGCTGCGGATCTACTTCTACGCACTCTGCATCATTCTGGGGATCATCATCGCCGGGATCTGGACTGCCCGTCGCCTCGGTCAGCGCGGAGGTGAACGCGGCGCAGTGTTCGATTTCCTCGTCTGGTCGCTGGTCCTCGGCATCATCGGCGCGCGTTTGTACCACGTGGTGACGCACTGGGGCGATTACTTTGGCGCAGGCAAGAATCCGCTCGAAATCTTCGCATTCTGGAACGGCGGCATTGCCATCTTCGGTGCGCTGATCGGCGGAGCCATCGGCGTACTAATCGCGTCACGCATCACCGGAATCCGATTCTGGTCGTTCGCTGATGCACTGGTACCCGGCCTGCTCATCGCGCAAGCGGTGGGTCGTGTCGGCAACTACTTCAACCATGAGCTGTTCGGAGGGCCGACCACGTTGCCCTGGGGGTTGGAGATCGAGTCGAGCAACGCTGCGTTCCCCATCGGATTGCCGGAGGGGACCCTGTTCCACCCGACGTTCATCTACGAAGCGATCTGGAACCTGCTCGGTGTCGTCGTGCTGCTCGCGATTGAGCGCAAGTGGCGTCCGCGCTGGGGTACCTTCTTCGCGCTGTATCTCATCTGGTACGGTATCGGCCGCTCGTTCACCGAGTCGCTCCGCGTGGACCCGAGCCTGCTCTTCCTAGGCATCCGCACCAATGTCCTTGCAGCACTGATCGCCATCCTGGTCGGTCTCATTCTCTTCATCGTGCGCCGTCAGCGTCACGTCGGTATCGAGAACTCGGTGTACCTGCCCGGGCGTCGAAACCCGAGCGACACGGTGCTCCAGGACACGGCGAACGCCGACGAGTTCTATCACATCATCGATCGTGGAGACGCAAGCGAAAGCGACGCCGCGGACGCGGTCGACACCCCATCTGACGCCGAAGACGTCGTCGAGGCCGCTCCGGTAGCCGAGACGGACGCCCCCGGTAAGACTCACTAACCGAAGGAGACCGCTGCATGCGTCACGCCAAGATCGTCGCCACCTGGGGCCCCGCTGTTTCCAGTTACGACCACACGCTCGCGCTGATCCAGGCCGGCGTGAACGTGGCTCGACTGAACATGTCTCACGGCACGTACAACGTGCATGAGGGCATCTATCGCAATATCCGTCGCGCCGAGGCCGAGGTGCAGCGTCCCATCGCAGTGCTCGCCGACTTGCAGGGGCCGAAGATCCGCCTCGGTGTGTTCGCCGATGGTCCGTACGAGCTGGAGGTCGGCGACGAATTCGCGATCACGACCCGAGATATCGTGGGCGACCGTACGATCTGTGGAACGACACACAAGGGGCTTCCCGGAGATGTGCGCCCCGGAGATCCGTTGCTCGTCGACGACGGCAAGGTCGCTCTGCGCGCGGTCAAGGTGACTGAAGACACGGTGTACACGACCGTGGAAATTCCGGGCAAGGTGTCAAACAACAAGGGCATCAACCTGCCGGGCGTTGCCGTCAATGTGCCGGCGCTCTCGGATAAGGACGAAGAAGATCTTCGCTGGGCGCTGGCGCTGGGCGTCGACTACATTGCACTGTCCTTCGTGCGTGACGCCGCCGACATCACGCGCGTGCACGAGATCATGGACGAAGCCGGCGTGCGTCTGCCCGTGATCGCCAAGATCGAGAAGCCGCAGGCGGTCGAGCACCTCGAAGAGATCGTCGCAGCCTTCGACGGCATCATGGTGGCGCGTGGCGATCTCGGAGTCGAGCTGCCGCTTGAGCAGGTGCCTCTGGTGCAGGCTGAAGCAGTGTCGATCGCACGACGCAATGCGAAGCCGGTCATCGTGGCCACCCAGGTGCTCGAGTCGATGATCGAGAACCCGCGCCCCACCCGAGCTGAAGCTTCGGACTGCGCGAACGCCGTTCTCGACGGTGCCGATGCGGTGATGCTTTCGGGCGAGACGAGCGTCGGTGCGTACCCGGTGCAGGCTGTCTCGACGATGGCGCGAATCATCGAGGCCACGGAGGATCACGCGCTCGGCCGCATCGAACCTCTCGGGAGTGCTCCCCGCACCCAGGGCGGTGCGCTCACCCTCGCAGCTTCTGAGGTCGCCGATTTCATCGGAGCCCGCTTCATCTGCGTCTTCACGGAGTCCGGTGACACCGTGCGTCGCATGTCGCGATTGCGCCGCCCGATTCCGATCGTCGGCTTCACGCCTGACCCGGGCACGCGCCGTCGCATGGAGCTGACCTGGGGTGCGCAGAGCTATGAGGTGCCGCGCGTCGGCAGCACCGATGAGATGTTCGAGCAGGTCGACAAGGTGTTGCTCGAACACTCACGTGCGGAGCTCGGCGAGAAGGTCCTGATTATTGCCGGATCGCCTCCCGGAGTGGTCGGCACGACGAACACGCTTCGCATTCATCGCATGGGCGAATCGACGGGGCAATTGCCCGAAGCTGGTCCGCGTACGTTCGGCAACTAGTCCGTTCGAAAGCGCGCGACGCGCCCATCGGGGCTGCGTCGCGCGCAACCTTCGCCTGACTGTGCGCTAGGCTGGTGGAGTTCGCCGAATTGGTGGAATTGGCAGACACGGCGCACTCAAAATGCGTTGCCGAAAGGCGTGCGGGTTCAAGTCCCGCATTCGGCACGAACTCGATGCCCCGCTGCAGTGACTCACGTCACGCAGCGGGGCATCCGTGCGTGTGGGCCTCGGTGCGAACCCTCGAATTCAAGCCGCTTTTCGGAATTCCGCAGTGTGAATGTCGTAAGCTGGACGGGTGAATGACCAGAGCACTGCACCGAGCGCTCCGCGACGCGTTGTCGTTGCGGAAGACGAATCCCTGATCCGTCTCGACATCGTCGAGACCCTGCGCGATAACGGTTTCGAGGTGGTCGGCGAGGCCGGTGACGGCGAGACCGCCGTCAAGCTCGTCGAGGAGCTCCGCCCGGACCTCGTGGTCATGGATGTGAAGATGCCGCAGCTCGATGGCATCTCCGCAGCAGAGCGCATCAATAAGACGCACATGGCCCCGGTCGTGCTGCTCACGGCGTTCAGCCAGCGGGAGCTGGTGGAGCGCGCAAGCGAAGCCGGCGCGCTCGCCTATGTCGTGAAGCCGTTCACCCCGGCCGACCTGATCCCCGCGATTGAGATCGCCCTGTCGCGATTCCAGCAGATCGTGGCGCTGGAGAGCGAAGTCGCCGATCTCGCTGAGCGTTTCGAGACCCGCAAGCTCGTGGATCGCGCCAAGGGCATTTTGAACGACAAGATGGGTCTGAGCGAGCCCGAGGCATTCCGCTGGATTCAGAAGGCGTCGATGGATCGTCGTCTGACCATGCAAGATGTCGCCAAGACGATCATCGATCAGCTCGGGCAGAAGAAGGACTAATCTGTCGCCGTCGAGTTCGACCGCGAATACAGAAAGGCCCCGGCCCGCGAATGCGGGTTCCGGGGCCTTCCTGTGTGCCGGAGACTAGGCGCGCTGCTGCTTGTAAAAATTGGTGATGCGCACCGTGGAGCAACGGCTGCCGTGTTCGTCGGTGATCACGATCTCGTGGACCGCAATGCTGTGCCCCAGCTTGATCGGAGTGCACACGCCGGTGACCAGGCCAGACGTTGCCGAGCCGGTGTGCGTCGCGTTGATGTCGACACCGACCGCGACATACCCCTCGGGGGCGACGAGGTTCGCATGCATGGATCCGAGCGATTCTCCGAGCACCACATACGCGCCGCCGTGCAGGAGGCCGATCGGTTGCGTATTGCCCTCGACCGGCATGGTCGCGACCGCGCGGTCACGGGTGAATTCGATGGCTTCGATGCCCATGCGATCGGCAAGGGCACCCATGCCGCGTTCGCGGATGTAGGCGAGACCATCGATCGGTGCGGCGTCTGCGCGTGCGGGGGAGTCAGTCATGGGAACCTTTCGGAGACGATGTGACACGCGCGAGTCGACCGTATCGGTGCACGCCCTGGGGAATGTCGGCGGCGGATTGTAGGCTGATGCCGTGTCGAACACTCAGCCTACTCTCATGGTCATCGATGGCCACTCGCTCGCATTCCGTGCGTTCTACGCCTTGCCGGTAGACAGTTTCCAGACTCAGTCGGGTCAGCACACGAATGCGATTCATGGGTTTATCGCCATGCTCATCAATCTGCTCGGCAACGAACAGCCCGATGCGCTCGCGGTCGCGTTCGATATTTCTCGACACTCGTTCCGTACCGAGGAGTACCCGGAGTACAAGGGCACTCGCGGCGAGACGCCCGCAGAGTTCAAGGGGCAAATCCCGCTGCTGCAAGAGGCGCTGCACGCGATGGGCATCCGCACCCTTGAGAAGGAGAATTACGAGGCCGACGACATTCTGGCGACGTTGTCGACGCGTGCCGCAGAGCGCGGGTACCGGGTGCTCGTGGTCAGCGGTGACCGCGACACCATTCAGCTCGTCGATGATCGAGTGACCCTGCTCTACCCGTCGAAGCAGGGGGTGAGCGAGCTGACGCGGTACGACGGAGCGAAGGTCATGGAGCGGTACGGCATCCGGCCCGAGCAATACCCTGAGATCGCGGCGCTCGTCGGCGAGACGAGCGATAACTTGCCCGGCATTCCCCGCGTGGGTGAGAAGACGGCCGTGAAATGGATCAATCAGTTCGGCTCCCTCGAAGAGATCCTGCGTCGGCAAGACGAGGTCGGCGGTAAGGTCGGCGAGAGCTTGCGTGAGCACGCGCACCTGGCCGAACGAAACCGTCGGTTGAACCGACTGGTGCGCGATGTCGAGCTCGATGTCGAACTCGATGAACTCAAGCGTGGCGAGATCGACATGGCGGCGGTGCAGCAGATCTTTGCGAAGCTTGAGTTCCGCACGCTGCTCCAGCGCGTGGGCAAGCTTGCCGGCGCAGAGGTGCCCACGGGCGGGTCGACGGTGTCGGCCGCTGTGCCGCTCGCGCCCGAGCGGCCGGAGTCGAAGAACCTCATTGATGAGGAACTCGCAGATTGGCTGCAGAAGAACGAGAACCCCGCAGTACTGGTTCGCGAGCTTGATGGCGGCTTCGAAGTGGGGGTGGCGACCCCTGAATCCTCGGTTCGCTTCGATTGGCAGCCGGGCGGGCGCGACTACACGCTCTTCGAGGAGTGGCTCGCATCCGATGCGCCGAAGACCTTCTATGACGCGAAGCAGCAACTCGCCGTCGCGCGGCGCGGGGGAGTGATCATCGGCGGGATCGCGGGCGATGCACTGCTCGCCGCGTGGGTGTTGCGCCCGTCGAACGCGGAGAAGAGCATCAACGATGCGGTCTTCCGGTATTTGGGGGAGCAGGTGCCCGAGGGCGATCCCAATCAGCTCGTCCCAGACGAGGGCAGTGTCGCCGATATCGCGACACTCGCCTGGTACGTCGTGCGCCTGCACGCCGCGATCGTTGAACGATTCGAGTCGCGAGCCGGCGAGGTCTATCGAGATATCGAGTTGCCGCTCGTACCGGTGCTCCACGCACTTGAGCACCGCGGGGTGCAGATCGATGAGCCGCTGTTCGCCGCGCAAGACGCGGAGCTGACGGCACGCGTCGCCGAACTGCAGCAACAGGCGTTCGACTCGATTGGCCATGAGGTCAATCTGTCGTCGCCGAAGCAGCTGCAGGAAGTGCTCTTCGACGAGCTCGACATGCCGAAGACGCGCAAGACCACTCGTGGGTACACCACCGATGCGGCGGCCCTCGCCGACCTGCAGACGAAGCAGCCTCACCCGTTCCTCGACGCACTGCTCGGCCATCGCGACGCGAACAAGCTGCGCCAGATGGTGGAGTCGCTCATCAAAGCGGTGCAGCCCGACGGCCGAATCCACACCACCTTCGTGCAGACGGGTTCGAGCACCGGACGACTTGCGTCGACCGATCCGAATCTCCAGAACATTCCCGTGCGCTCGGAAGAAGGGCGTCGCATCCGCGAGGGCTTCATCCACAGCGGTGAGTTCTCGACGCTGATGACCGCGGACTATTCCCAGATTGAGATGCGGATCATGGCGCACCTGTCGGGCGATGCCGGGCTGATCCAGGCGTTCAATGAGGGCGAAGACCTGCACCGATTCGTCGGCGCCCGGATCTTCGGAGTCGCACCCGACGAGGTCACCAACGAGATGCGATCGAAGGTCAAGGCGATGTCGTATGGTCTTGCATACGGTCTGTCGGCGTTCGGGCTCTCGAAGCAGCTCAACATCTCCGCTGCCGAGGCCAAGCAGCTCATGACCGACTACTTCGAACGCTTCGGCGGTGTGCGCGACTACCTGCGCTCCGTCGTCGACCAGGCGAAGCGCGACATGTTCACCGAAACCATCTTCGGTCGCCGCCGCCCGTTCCCGGACCTCGCGAGCCCGAATCGCGTGCTCCGCGAAAATGCCGAGCGCGCCGCGCTGAACGCGCCGATTCAGGGGTCGGCAGCCGACATCATCAAGCGCGCCATGATCGAAGTGGAACGCCGCATAAGCGAGGCGAATCTCTCCTCGCGCATGTTGCTCCAAATTCATGACGAGCTCATGTTCGAGGTCGCCGATGGCGAATGGGATGCGCTCGAGGCAATTGTGCGAGAGGAAATGGCGGGCGCGGCTGAACTCTCGGTGCCACTCGAGGTGCAGGTCGGGCACGGTCCGAACTGGAACGCGGCGGCACACTGACCGGTTCGCGCAACCCGACTTCCGCGTGATTCCGCCACTGGCTCAACAGTCGAGTGGTGAAATCACGAGTTTCGGGCTGGCCGGGCGACCCGCGCTGCTTGGATAACTCTCATGAACATCACCAAACACGACTTCGGCATTTTCGTCACGGAACGACGCCGTGACGCCGGCCTAACTCAACGACAACTCGCCGAGCACCTGCACGTCACTGAGTCCGCCGTCTCCAAGTGGGAGCGCGGTCTGTCGTACCCCGACATCACCATCGTCGCCCATCTTGCCGACGCACTCGGTGTGAGTACCCAAGAGCTCATCAGCGCCAGCGAAGATCGACTCGGTCGCGCAGACCAGCGCGACGCACGCACCTACCGGCGCTGGCGGGGCGCCGTGCTCTGGACCAGCCTGAGTGCGTACGCCGCAACGATCCTGGCCTGCTTCATTGTCAATCTCTCGGTATCGCACACGCTGACCTGGTTCTGGACGGTACTGCCGGCCGTGCTGCTCGCCTTCTGCTTGACGAGCTTGCCGCTGCTGCCAATCCCGAAGCCGGGGTGGAGTGCGCTGTGGGGCGCTGTGCTGAGCCTAGCTGCGCTTCTGTGCGTGGTCTGGATCGGTTCCGACGGGGGATCCTGGTTGCCGATCGCGCTTGCTTCCGTGCTCTTTGGCCTGATCGTGGTGTTCGGCCCGATCTGGCTGGCGCTGCTCGAACTCCCCACTGCGCTGTCCAGGCACCGAACCGTCATTGCGCTGGCACTCGACACCGCGGGTGCACTCCTTCTCCTGCTCGTGATCATGGTGTCGATCGGTGCCCCCGAACTCTGGCTGCACCCCGTGCTCCCACTCGCCGCGATTGCGCTCGCCCCCATCTGGGTGATTGCACTGGTGCTGCGATACCTCCCGGTGAACCGTCTCGGCCGCTGGGCGGTCGCGGTCGCGATCGCAGGTGTGTGCGCATTTGCGATCGACCGTGCCGTCGATCGAGTGCTCGGTGAAGATTCAGGCGGCACCCTCGATCTCACGCGCTGGGACGACGCCACTATCAACGCGAACGTGCAGTTCTTCGTGCTGGTGGGTGCACTGTTCATCGCGCTCCTGCTCGGCGTCAGCGCGATCGTCCGCGCCTCGCGCACCGGACGCGCCGTTCCCACCGTGTAATTGATCCCGGGCGTGTTCCCGGGGTACCATAGAGCGTCACATCTGTGGCGACTCAACCATGTCCACACGTGGGAGCACTCGCGAACCGTCGGGTTCGGCCAAGATCGGCGTGCTTCCGCCTGAATACCCTGTCCATTCTGGAGACCAATTACATGACGAACGCAACGACCGAACGCAAGCAGGTTGCAGTAAACGACATCGGCTCGGCCGAAGACTTCCTTGCAGCGGTCGAAAAGACCATTAAGTCCTTCAACGACGGAGACCTCATCGAGGGCACCGTCGTGAAGATTGACCGCGACGAGGTGCTCCTCGACGTCGGGTTCAAGACCGAGGGTGTCATCCCCTCGCGCGAGCTGTCCATCAAGCACGACGTCAACCCCGATGAGGTTGTCAACGTCGGTGACTCGGTCGAGGCGCTCGTGCTCCAGAAAGAGGACAAAGAGGGTCGCCTGATCCTGTCGAAGAAGCGCGCACAGTACGAGCGCGCTTGGGGCGACGTGGAGAAGATCAAGGAGAACGAGGGCGTCGTCACCGGCACCGTCATCGAGGTCGTCAAGGGCGGCCTTATCGTGGACATCGGGCTCCGCGGCTTCCTCCCGGCTTCGCTCATCGAGCTGCGCCGCGTGCGCGACCTGACGCCGTACCTCGGCCAGGAGATCGAGGCGAAGATCCTCGAGCTCGACAAGAACCGCAACAACGTGGTGCTCTCGCGTCGCGCGCTGCTCGAAGAGACGCAGTCGGCAACCCGCTCCTCCTTCCTTGCTGAGCTCAAGCCCGGCCAGGTGCGCAAGGGCGTCATCTCGTCGATCGTCAACTTCGGTGCGTTCGTCGACCTGGGCGGCGTGGACGGCCTCGTGCACGTCTCCGAGCTCTCGTGGAAGCACATCGAGCACGCCTCTGACGTCGTCGAGGTCGGCCAGGAAGTCACCGTCGAGGTGCTCTCCGTCGAGCTCGATCGCGAGCGCGTGTCGCTCTCGCTGAAGGCGACGCAGGAGGATCCGTGGCAGGTCTTCGCACGCACCCACGCGATCGGCCAGATCGCACCGGGCGTCGTCACCAAGCTCGTTCCCTTCGGCGCATTCGTTCGCGTTGCCGATGGCATCGAGGGCCTCGTGCACATCTCGGAGCTGTCGGGTCAGCACGTCGAGCTCGCTGAGCAGGTCGTTTCGGCCGGCCAGGAGGTCTTCGTCAAGATCATCGACATCGATCTCGAGCGTCGCCGCATCTCGCTCAGCCTCAAGCAGGCGAACGACGGCGTCGATCCCGAGGGCACCGAGTTCGATCCCGCGCTCTACGGCATGACCACGGAGTACGACGAGAACGGCGAGTACAAGTACCCCGAGGGCTTCGACCCCGAGACGCAGGAGTGGAAGGACGGCTTCGAGTCGCAGCGCGAGAAGTGGGAGCAGGAGTACGCTGCTGCCCAGGAGCGTTGGGAAGCACACAAGAAGCAGGTCGCTTCGATGCTCGCCGAGGCCGCTGCGGCTCCGGCAGTCGAGGCACCGTCTTCGAGCTTCTCGAGCGATTCGGCTTCGACCGGTGCTCTCGCCGACGATGCGGCACTCGCCGCTCTGAAGGCACAGCTCGAGGGCAACTAACCCTCACGGCACGCTCTGCGTGCCAGTCTCGAAGGCCCGGTCCCCGTTCTCGGGGGCCGGGCCTTCGGCGTTGTCAGCGAGATCAGACGGTTGCGGGTGCGGTTCTCTGGCGACGATCGCGCAGGGCGCGCCGCAGCCGCTTGATCAAGAGGGCGCAGACCGCAATGACACCGACGAGCGCGAGCACCGGTACGATAACGGCCAGCACCGTGAGCGCGGCCGCCGCGAAGTCTTCGAGAGCGCTCGAGACCGCCGCACCAGCTCCCGCGGTCATCGCATTGATGAGGGGTCGGGCGATCATCTTCAGAAGATGCGGCACCAGTGCAGTGATCACACCGAGCACGAATGGCCAGATGCTCCCGGATTGCACGAGTGCCGAGGGGTCAGACACGGCCCAGGTGTCGCTGCCAGAGCCGGCCGCAAACACCATGCCGCCCGATGCCGGCCGAACGAGGGTGTGGAGCACGTCATTCACGGAGTCGAGCGCGGGAATCTTGTCGACGAGTATCTCGATGGCCAGGAGTGCGCCGAGAATCCCGAGACTCCACCCGTTCTCGAGCCAGGCCCATCCATCGGGCAACTGCACGATCGAGGTATAGCGTGAAAGCAGGCCGAGCCCGAGCAGCGGAATGTAGGCGTTCAATCCGGCTGACGCCGCGAGCGTCATGCCGGTGAGGATTTCGAGCATGGTCACCTCCTGCGTCTCAGCATACGCAGATCACCGGATAAGCTGTGCGGCATGCAGGTGATCGCACTCACGGGCGGGATCGCCGCGGGAAAGTCGACGATCGGCAAGCGACTCGAAGAGCTCGGGGCCACGCGAATCGACGCCGACGAGTTGGCTCGTGCAGCGGTTGCGCCGGGTTCGCCAGGACTCGCGGCTGTCATCGATCGTTTCGGACCACAGATGCTGCTCGCTGACGGGTCGTTGGATCGCGCCGCCCTCGGTGCCCGAGTGTTCGGCGATCCCGACGCACTCGCCGCGCTCAACGCCATCGTGCATCCTGAAGTGCGGCGCCTCTTCGCAGAGCGGTCACGCGCGGCGAAAGCGGCGGATGCTTCGGCCATCGTGGTGTACGAGATACCGCTGCTCGTCGAGACGGAGGCTCGTGATGGCGAATGGAATCAGGTTGTCGTCGCGGAAGCCGATGTCGAGACCCGTGTCGCTCGCATGGTGCATCTTCGCGGCATGGCCGAAGACGATGCTCGACGACGTATCGCGAATCAGGCGACCGATGCCGAGCGTCGAGCCGTCGCCGACCACGTGATCGACACATCAGGTACGGAGTCGGAGACGATCGCTCAGGTCGACCGTCTGTGGCGGCGCCTCACTACATCCGGCTGAACTCGGCGATCCAGTTCAGCTGCAACTGCGCAACGAATGCGATGACCGCGTAGCAGACGAGAATGACGACCCAGCTCCACGAATAGCACTTCGCGAAGAAGCGCTGTGTGCCGGCCGACACCGGAATGTCTCCAACGGCGTAGGGCCGGAAGAACGAGACCCACCAGAGCGGGATCATAACGGTCCACACCACCATGCACCACGGGCACAGCGTTCCGATCACGAAGACGCTCTGGCTGAAGAGCCAGCAGATGAGGGTGAACCCGGCCAGCAGGCCGACCTGGTACAACGCCCAGAACCACGCCGAAAAGCGTGCCCCGGCGAGCAGGGCGACACCCACGGCGATGGGCGCGACAAACGCCGAGACGCCGATGATGGTGTTGCTGAAGCCCAGGAGCGAGCCTTGCCACGAGGCCATGTTGGGGCCGCAGGTCACGAGAATGCTCACCGAGCAGTTCGGAATGTAGCCGGGATCTTGGAGTGTCTTGATGTATTCGGTGAGGAGTTCGAACGACGCGAACCAGCCCACGACGCCGGCGATCAGGGTGAACAGGGCGAACGCGATAGGCCGCGAATGCGCGCGGAGTTCAGAGCTCATGGGGTGATCGTAGCGGCCGCACCTGCGAATTCATCTGCTCTGCACCAGGCGACACCTCCGTGACATAATGGAGGGCGTACGGCGCGCCGAACCGGCGAAACGTGCGCACAGTCTTTTGATGGTCGCAAGACCCTCACCGGTCGAAGAACGACCGAGCGCGGATGCGGGGCATCCGCGGAGAATAGGATTCGCGGGTTACCCCGCACGAGAAGTGTCCCCGGGCAATGCTGCTGCACCTCGGGGCAGAGGAGACACCAGTAATGGTGAACGAGACGAATACAGAACCGAACACAGAGCAGGTGGAAGACACCACCGAGGTTGCGGAAGCGGCATTAGTTGCCACCCCGGTTGCGGGCGAACCGGCTGCGAGCGACTCTGCCCAGTCTGCCGATGTCGACCCGGAGGCCGCACCCGCTGCGCACGGTGACGCCGCTGATGCGGGGGAGCCGGCAGAAGAGGCGTCACCCTCCGACGCCTCCGAGGAGTCGCCGGAGGCTCCAGCGAAGCCGCAGTTGCTGCTGCCGCTCGCCGACATGACTCCGGAGGAGCGCTTCCGTGCGACGACGCGACTGATCTTCCTGGCGCCCGACGTGCCCCCGGTGGCCCCGCGCTCGCGGCGCTCCGATTTCCGCCCGTCTGAGTCGCGTCAGCTCGACGACCTGCTCGATGAGCGTTTCTCGCGCGACGATGCGCCAGAGGATCGCGAGTCGCCCGCGCAGCAGCGCCGCAACCGGCGGCGCAACGGTGCTGAACCGGCAGCGCACCCCGACGAAGAGGCGCCGCGTCGCCCGCAGCGTCAGGCCCCCGTGATCACGGAGCCGCAGAAGGTGAAGGGATCCACCCGCCTCGAGGCGAAGAAGCAGCGTCGACGCGACGGTCGTGATGCTGGTCGCCGCCGCGTGGTCATCACTGAGTCGGAGTTCCTGGCGCGCCGCGAGGCAGTCGATCGCGAGATGATCGTGCGCACGACTGCGGATCGCGTGCAGATCGGTGTACTCGAGGACAAGGTGCTGGTCGAGCACTACGTTGCGCGGTCGAGCGAGAACTCGCTCATCGGCAACGTGTACCTCGGTCGCGTGCAGAACGTGCTGCCGAGCATGGAGGCGGCATTCGTTGACATCGGCCGGGGCCGGAATGCGGTGCTGTACTCGGGCGAGGTCGACTGGTCCGAGTTCGAGGGCGGCAATACCGCTCGCCGCATCGAGAATGCGCTGAAGCCGGGCGATCAGGTGCTCGTGCAGGTGACGAAGGACCCGGTCGGTCACAAGGGTGCGCGTCTGACGAGCCAGATCTCCCTGCCTGGGCGATTCCTGGTGTACGTTCCCGGCGGCGCGATGAACGGTATCTCGCGGAAGCTTCCCGATACGGAGCGCGCGCGGCTCAAGAAGATCCTGAAGGAAGTTCTGCCGAGCGGTGCCGGCGTCATCGTACGCACGGCTGCGGAGGGCGCCAGCGAGGATCAGCTGACCCACGATGTGCAGCGCCTCACTCGTCAGTGGGAGTCGATCCAGAAGCGTGTGGAGAAGGGCGGCGGGCCGGTGCTGCTGCACTCGGAACCCGACATGCTGATCAAGATCGTCCGCGACGTGTTCAACGAGGACTTCCACCGCTTGACGATTTCGGGCGCAGATACGTACGAGACGATCGAGCGCTACCTGTCGCAGGTGGCACCCGATTTGCTCGAGCGCGTCGAGCGCTTCGCGCATGAGCGAGACATCTTCGATGAGTACCGAGTCACCGAGCAGATCGCCAAGGCGCTGGATCGCAAGGTGTGGCTGCCCTCGGGCGGATCGCTCGTCATCGACCGCACCGAGGCGATGACCGTGGTCGACGTCAATACGGGCAAGTTCGTCGGTTCGGGCGGCAATCTCGAAGAGACGGTTACGAAGAACAATCTCGAGGCCGCTGAAGAGATCGTGCGCCAGCTGCGTCTGCGTGACATCGGTGGCATCATCGTCGTCGACTTCATCGATATGGTGCTCGAGTCGAACCGCGATCTGGTGCTGCGCCGCATGGTCGAGTGCCTGAGCCGGGATCGTACGAAGCATCAGGTCGCCGAGGTGACGTCCCTCGGCCTCGTGCAGATGACGCGCAAGAAGCTGGGGCTCGGGCTGCTCGAATCGTTCAGTGAGCCCTGCGATGTCTGCGCAGGTCGTGGTGTGATCGTGCATCATGAGCCGGTGGCCAAGCACCACCGAGCAGAATCGTCGCCGCGCAATGCGAAGCGCGCCAAGGGGCAGCAGCCGCACGTCGATGCGAAGTCCCAGACGCACGCGATCAGCGACGGGGCGAAGAACATGCTCGCTCAGGTCGCCGCTTCGACGCTGCATGCGCCGAAGCCCGAGCACGAAGAACTGGCTCAGGCGATTCAGGCGGCAGCTCGCGAGGTGGAGTCAGCCCCTGCAGCTGAGTCCTCAGCTCCGGTGACCGGCCGCGTGTCATCGCGGAGCGGGTCGCGCGACGCCGATCGCTCTGAAGCGAGTCAGCGCTCATCAGGTCAGCGCGCCCCGCGTTCGGAATCCCAGCCGCCGGCGACCGGGTTGCTCGATTCGGTGCTGAACGCGCTCCCTGATGCTCCGGCCGCCGGCAACGGACGCGCGCGCAACCGCCGTGTGAGTACGGCGCCCGTGCGTGGCGGAGCCGAGCCGAGCCGTGCGGATGCCACGCCCGGCGAGGGCGAACCGGTGAATGCCAAGCAGGCGGCCCAGCGGGCGCTCGCGGAGGCGCTCGACCTCACGGCACTGCGGCGAGACGCAGAACGCGAGTGACACGCGGGGGCGCCTATTTGACCAAAATCGGTGCTTCGAGATAATATTGACCGTTGGTGCTGCTCTGTCGGGCAGCAAACACAGGCTTCGAACGCGGCACTGCTGCGATTCGGCTCGTAAGACGATCCTCGAGAAAAGGGTATGAAGTGGTTTACGCAGTAGTGCGCACAAGCGGACGTCAGGAAAAGGTCGAGGTTGGCTCGATCATCACCGTCAACCGTGTTTCGGGTGACGCCAAGGGCAAGCTCGAGCTTCCCGCGGTGCTCCTCGTCGACGGCGACCAGGTGACCACCGACGCTGCAAAGCTCGCAAAGGTCAAGGTGACCGCAGAGGTGCTCAACGACCTCCGCGGCCCCAAGATCGTCATCCAGCGATACAAGAACAAGACCGGTTACAAGAGCCGCCAGGGGCACCGTCAGGATCTGACGCGTCTCAAGGTCACCGGCATCAAGTAATCCGCCTCGGAACGATTCAAGGAGTAGAGACTCATGGCACATAAGAAGGGCGCCAGCTCCACCCGTAACGGTCGCGATTCGAACGCTCAGCGCCTCGGCGTGAAGCGCTTCGGCGGCCAGCAGGTGAACGCAGGCGAGATCATCGTGCGTCAGCGCGGCACGCACTTCCACCCCGGCGCAAACGTCGGTCGTGGCGGCGACGACACCCTGTTCGCTCTTGCAGCGGGCGCGGTTGAGTTCGGTGCAAAGGGCGGCCGCAAGGTCGTCAACATCGTGACCGCCGCCTAACCACAGGCAGTCAACGGCGAGGCGGGCTTCGGCTCGCCTTTTGCCGTATCTAGGGCAGGGAAAACAGTATGGTCACGTTCGTCGATCAGGTGCAGGTGCACATTCAGTCCGGGCGCGGCGGAAACGGCTGCGTGTCGATCCGTCGTGAGAAGTTCAAGCCGCTCGCCGGCCCAGACGGTGGTGCCGGCGGACACGGCGGAGACGTTGTGCTCGTCGCCGACCCGCAAGTGACGACGCTGCTCGAGTATCATCGTCGACCGCACCGCACTGCCGAAAACGGCGGATTCGGTGCGGGCGATTATCGCGATGGCACGAATGGTGCCGAGCTGCTGCTTCCCGTGCCGGTTGGCACGGTGGTCAAGAATGAGGCAGGGGAGACCCTGATCGATCTGACCGAGGCGGGTGCGCGCTATGTCGCCGCACAGGGCGGTGTCGGCGGTCTGGGCAATAACGCCCTTGCGAGCACGAAGCGCAAGGCCCCTGGATTCGCGCTGCTTGGCACTGAGGGGTGGGCCGGATCGCTCACCCTCGAGCTCAAGACCATCGCCGATGTTGCCTTCGTGGGGTACCCGTCGGCGGGCAAGTCCAGCTTGATCGCGGCGATGAGCGCGGCGAAGCCGAAGATCGCGGATTACCCGTTCACCACCCTGCACCCCAACCTCGGCGTGGTGCAGTCGGGTGACCATCGCTTTACCGTTGCCGACGTCCCTGGATTGATCGAGGGCGCGAGCGAGGGCAAGGGCCTGGGGCTCGACTTCCTTCGCCATGTCGAGCGTTGCAGCGCGCTGCTGCACGTGCTCGACTGCGCGACGCTCGAACCCGGCCGCGACCCGATTTCCGACCTCGAGATCATCAAGGCAGAACTCGCCGCGTACCCGGTGCCGGAGGGCCAGACTCCGCTGCTCGAGCGCCCGCAGCTCATCGCGCTGAACAAGATCGATGTACCTGAGGGGCGTGAGCTCGCGGACTTCGTGCGCGGCGATCTCGAAGCTCAAGGGTACCGGGTCTTCGAGATCTCGACGGTGTCGCACGAGGGGCTGCGCGAGCTCGGCTTCGCCCTCGGTGAACTCGTGGACCAGGATCGCCAGCGGCGTATCGCGGCAGAACCGGCGCAGCCGCGCATCGTGCTGCAGCCGAAAGCCGTCAACGATGGCGGCTATCGCGTGGTGACGGAGGGCGGAAGTTACGGCACGCTGTACCGCATCCTGGGTGCGAAGCCCGAGCGCTGGGTGGCGCAGACCGACTTCAAGAACGATGAGGCAGTTGGATACCTCGCCGATCGTCTGCAGAAGATCGGCATCGAAGACGCCCTCGTGAAGGCGGGCGCCACTGCGGGGTCAACCGTGGTGATCGGCCCGGGATCCGGCGTCGTGTTCGATTGGGAGCCGACCGTCACCAGCGCTGCTGAGGTGCAGATGGGTGCCCGAGGCACCGACCTGCGTGTTGATCCCAACGACCGTCGCACGAACAAAGAACGTCGCATCGAATATCACGGCATGATGGACGCGAAGGCCGAAGCTCGTGCCGAGCTCGATCGCGAACGCGAGGCGGGGCTCTGGAAGGACGAATCGTGACCCACGGGGCCGACCTGCTCGCGGCGCGGCGCGTCGTCGTCAAGGTCGGTTCCTCATCGGTGAGCGGCGACAACGCAGCGCAGATCCCGGATCTCGTCGCGTCACTCGCCCGACTGCACGCCGGTGGTGCGCAGGTGATTCTCGTTTCGAGCGGTGCGATCGCGACGGGGGTCCCGTTTCTCAAACTCGACGAGCGGCCCGAAGATCTTGCCACGCAGCAGGCCGCGGCTGCGGTCGGCCAGAACATTCTCGTCAATCGCTATCAGCGAGCGCTGACGACTCACGAGATTATCGCCGGTCAGGTGCTCCTCACCGCGCACGACATCGAAAACCCGACGCATCGCGGCAACGCCCGTCGAGCGATCGAACGACTGTTGCAGCTCGGGATCCTGCCCATCATCAATGAGAACGACACCGTCGCGACGCACGAGATTCGCTTCGGCGACAACGATCGCCTTGCGGCGCTGGTCGCCCGGCTGGTCGATGCCGATCGTCTGGTGCTGCTTTCCGATGTGGACGCGCTGTACACGGCGCCGCCGATGATCGTCGGAGCGGAGCGCATTGCCGAGGTCGCGTACGGGGATCCTCTGGCGGGCATCGAGATCGGCGAAAGCCAGTCGGGATGGGGCACCGGTGGCGCGGCGACGAAGGTGCAGGCGGCGCGACTCGCTGCCGACGCCGGCGCGACAGTGCTGCTGACTGAAACGCGGTTGTTCTCGGCGGTGCTCGACGGTGCGGATCACGGCACGCGGTTCGAGGCACGCCCCACGGGCGGTTGACCCGCCCGGAACGCACTAGGCTGAATCCCATGTCTGCAGGAGATGCCTTCCTCGAGCGCCTGTCGCTCGCACGCACTGCGGCGCGCACGCTCGCGACCGCCACCACGGCTCAGAAGAACGCGGCACTCGCCGCGATCGCTGAACGGCTCGAAGGCTCGATTCCACAGATCGTGGAGGCTAATGAGCGCGACCTGGCGCGTGGGCGGGAGCAGCAGATCGGTGTCGGGCTGCTCGACCGACTGCGACTCGACGAGGAGCGCGTGCGGGGGCTCGCAGCGGCAGTTCGCGACGTCATCGCGCTTCCCGATCCGATCGGGGAGGTCGTGCGCGGGAGCACGCTGGCCAACGGCATCGGTATCAGTCAGGTGCGCGTGCCATTCGGTGTCATCGGCGCGATCTACGAGGCTCGACCCAATGTGACCGTGGATATCGCCGCGCTGGCGCTGAAGAGCGGAAACGGCGTCGTGCTGAGAGGTGGCAGCGCCGCCGAGCACACCAACGGTGTGCTGGTTGCGGTGATTCAGGAAGCCGTTTCGAGTGCAGGGCTCGCGGGCGACGCGGTGCAGACGATCGACCCGTTCGGGCGAGAGGGAGCCGGCCGCTTGATGCGGGCGCGCGGGTATGTCGACGTGCTCATTCCCCGCGGCAGTGCCGGGCTCATCTCGACGGTGGTGAACGAATCGACCGTGCCCGTGATCGAAACCGGCTCGGGTATCGTCCACGTGTTTGTCGATGCCACGGCAGACGCCGAGATGGCGGAAGCCATCGTGCTGAATGCGAAGACGCATCGACCGAGCGTGTGCAACGCGGCCGAGACGCTCCTCGTGCACCGTGACGCAGCACCTCGACTGCTGCCGCGTCTGGTCGCTGCACTCCGTGCCGCGGACGTCGAACTCTGGGGCGACCCGGCAGCGCAGGCCGTGAGCAGCGACCTTGCCGCTGCGACGGCAGACACCTGGGAGACCGAGCATTTGGCGCTGGAAATGGGCATCAAGGTCGTCGACTCGCTCGACGAGGCGATTGCGCACATCGACCGGTACTCGACGCGTCACACGGAATCCATCGTCACGAGCGACTACGTCAATGCCGAACGCTTTCTCGCCGAAGTCGATTCTGCGGCGGTGATGGTGAACGCGTCGACGCGGTTCACCGACGGCGGAGAGTTCGGGTTCGGTGCCGAGGTCGGCATCTCCACGCAGAAGCTCCACGCACGGGGGCCGATGGGCCTCCCCGAACTCACGAGCACGAAATGGCTGGTGCGCGGCACTGGCCAGATTCGTTGATCCAAACCGATACACTGGATCGGTACCACCCAACCGTTATGAATGCAGGGGACCCCATGTCACTTCTTGCCACGATCGCAGTCGCCGCCGAAGAGGGGCACCACGTCGTCAACGAGCTGCCGTTCCCGGCGATCGTCTACGGCATCATCGCTTTCGCGATCTTCACGGTGTTCGCCGGTGTCGTCTTCTCGTTCCGCGACGTCGCGAATCGTCACGCCGCGAAGGCCGAGGCCTACGCACGCGAGCACGGTTCGGACTCGCACCACTAATCGAACGAGTCGACGTGTCGAATCCGCGTCGCATCGGGGTGATGGGCGGTACGTTCGATCCCATTCACCACGGTCACCTGGTCGCGGCCAGCGAGGTCGCGCAGAGCTTCAATCTCGATGAAGTGATCTTTGTGCCGACGGGGCGACCCTGGCAGAAAGAGAACGTGTCGCCGAGTGAGCACCGGTATTTGATGACGGTGATCGCTACCGCTTCGAATCCGCGATTCACCGTGAGTCGCGTCGATGTCGACCGTGCTGGCCCAACGTATACGGTCGACACGCTGCGTGATCTGCATGAGCAGATGCCTGACGATGAGCTCTTCTTCATCTCGGGCGCGGACGCCGTTGAGCAGATCCTGGGCTGGAAAGACGCGGATCATCTGTGGGATTTCGCACATTTCATCGCGGTGTCTCGCCCGGGGCATGAGCTCTCGCTTTCAGGATTGTCATCAGAACACGTAAGCTTGTTGGAAGTTCCCGCGCTCGCGATCTCGTCGACAGACTGCCGAGGCCGAGTCGCACGAGGTTATCCGGTGTGGTACCTCGTTCCTGACGGTGTCGTGCAGTACATTGCGAAGCACGGGCTTTACACCGAGGAAGCGACAGAGTGATGAGTGAGCAGGACGAACAACGACCGCTGACCCGCCGAGAGCGGCGCATGCGGGAGCTGGGGGAGACCGGCGCCATGGACCTCGCTGAGGCCGTGCCCGGAACTTCCGCCCCGGCCGCCGTCGAGCCAGAGCCGACGGCTGATACCCCGGCGACGCAGGCATCGGTTCCGAATGCGCCGACAGACTCGGCGCCGGTTGCGCAGACGGACCCCGCAACAGGCGATATCGAGATCTCGCCGGTGAACCCCGACGGCACCCCACGCAGTCGTCGCGAGCTGCGCCAGTTGCGCGAAGCCGCGCTCGCGGAGCGTGCCGCGGCCCAGCCCGAGGACGCGTCGAGCGCTGAGTCAGCGCAGGCCGACGCTGCCGTGTCCGCGGCTCCGGTCGGACCGGAACCTGCTGCGGCAGAGGAGCCTGCAGTAGCCGACAGCAGCGCTGTAGCCGAGATCGCCGAACCCGCCGTTGCACGTGGCGAAAACGGTGCCGACTCCGCACCGTCGGTCGATGATGCCGCGACGCCGTCAGCTGCACCCGAGGTCGATTTCGATTCACTGATTTCCCCGCCGACTGAGCCATTCACCGTTGAAGAGCTGCGCGAGGCCGAAACTGCAGCGAATGCTGCTGTCGACGAGGCTCGTCCTTCGGGCGAGCCTGCTCAACCCGCCGACGAGCCAGAGGCCTTCACTGAATCGGCGACTTCGCCGGCTGGTGGGCCCGAGAAGTCGAAGCGACGCTTCCCCTGGCAGCGCGCCAAAGCCGATGAGGCCGAGCCGACCCCCGAAGCTGTGCCGGCGGAGTCTGCGGAGACCGCACCCGCCGAGCCGGTGCAACCCGCGAGCGAGGTGTCCGCGGAGTCAGATCCCGAGGCGAGCGTTGCATCGGAGGACGAAGCGGAGAACGCTGCGGTGCGTGATGCGGACGTGTCCGCGGCGTCACCGGTCGATGCCGCCGCGCCGACCGCTGTCATCGACAGCCATGCGGTGCGAGCAATCTCGGAAGAGGCGCCGGAGTCGATCCCTGAGGTGGTTCCGCCTCGTGAGCCCGCAGACGATCTTCCGGTTGCTCCGGCCGCAGAGACGGTCGCCCTGCCCACGCAGGCGGCAGCTGTCGCGCCGAAGCAGCCAGAGCCTGAGGCGACCCCCAGTAGCCCCGAGCAGAAGTCCAGCTATTCGTTCCCGGATATCGCACCGCCAGAAGAGTGGCGCTCTGTCTTTGATGACCCCGCTTCGCGGCAGTTCCCGACTCCGGGCACGCAGCCGGGCGGCGATTTCGATGACCTCATCTCTCGCGCGGTCGCGCAGGAGGGGTCGACGGGCGGCACCGGCACCTCGGCGCTGATCCTGCCGACGATGCCGGAGGATACGGGTGGGCTCACCGGCCCGCTCGGAGCGACCGGCGATCTGTACGTCACGGGCTCACTGCACCTGCCGAAGTCGCTCGGCGAGACCGGTGGCCACTCCGCGATTCACGATTCGATCGAGATGGACCCGATCACCGGTGACCAGCTCAGCGAGCCGTCGGGCGACGGCAGCGGCCCCGCGCCGGTGTCGGCTCGTCACGCGGTGAGCGCCCGCGTCGATTCGGGTATGCCGGTCGTCGCGAAGCCCGCGCGCGAGAAGAGCAAGCTCCCGCTGATCCTGTCCCTGACCGGCGGCGGACTGCTGATCGTGGTCGTAGCACTGGGTGCGTGGGGCGCGAGCAATGGATTCTTCGGCTAAACCGCCGAACCTGACCACTTCTGAACGAAGGAAATGAACTGAACGCAGCAGCTGCTCAGACCCGGGACGTGCGCGCCGATGTGCGCACGGCCGTGATCGCCGCCGACGAGAAGGGCGCGACGGCACCGGTCGCACTCGAAGTGACCGAGCAATTCGGTCTCGCCGATGTCTTCCTGATCGTCACGGGCGCCGTGGAGCGCAACGTGCAAGCGATCTCCGACGGCATCGAGGACGCACTCAATAAGTCCGGCGTGCGCACCGTGCGCCGTGAGGGCCGTGAGAGCGGACGCTGGGTGCTGCTCGATTTCGGTGACTTGATCGTGCACGTCTTCCATCGCGAGGAGCGCGACTTCTATCAGCTCGAGAAGCTGTGGCAAGACGCGCCGCTCATCGACACGGCCGAGATGCTGCCGGCTCGAGAGTCCGACGCAGGCGCAGTCGGCGCCGAGTCGTGACGCGCCCGGGAACGCCCGATTTGGCTACCTCCCGGTCACATACGGTAAAGTAAAAGAGTTGTCGGGCGAGCATTCGTTCGACTTCCACGGGTCTATGGCGCAGCTGGTAGCGCACCTGCATGGCATGCAGGGGGTCAGGGGTTCGAGTCCCCTTAGATCCACCAAATGAATGCCCCGCTTCGGCGGGGCATTTGTGTTTTTCGAGGGTGTTGTCGAATCGATGCTTGCCCTCTCGCGAGTGCTCACTCACACTTGACGCATAACGTGGTCATGGGAATCACGTGTGATGCTTGGGGAGACTCACGATGACGCTGCACCCGCACCCGCGCACGTACTTGCACTCACGTTCACTCCGCCGGGCCGCGCGTGCGATCCCCGCGCTCCTCATTGTCGCGACACTCGCCGCCTGCGGGAGCGCGTCGGGCGCGCCACAGAGCGGTGCTGGCGATGCAATCGCCGAAACCGAAAGCAGCAGCGCAGCGGTCGAGCGCCCGGCTGCACCCGAGGGCGAACTGCCCACGTCTCTGCAGCAGCAACTGGAAGCTGCGCTGGAGGCGACAATGCAGGAGTACGGGGTGCCCGGTGCAGCGGCCGGGGTCTGGATCGACGGCGAGGGATCGTGGACGGCGGCGAGCGGGGTCGCCGACGTCGATGCGAAGTCGCCCGTCAGTACGGACATGGTGTGGCCGATCCGGAGCATCACGAAGTCGTATACGGTCACCCTGATTCTGCAGCTCGCGGACGCCGGCAAGCTGAACCTCGACGACACGATCGATCAGTATGTCGATGGAGTGACGAATGGCGACCGTATCACGCTGCTCGAGCTCGCGAACATGTCGAGCGGCAACGCCGACTACGTGAACGACGCGTTCGTCGCCGACTTCGCGACGCACCCTGACCACGTTTACACGATCGATGAACTGAACGTCTTCGTGATCGACCAGCCGGCACAGTTCGAGCCCGGCTCGAAGTACCTGTACACCAACGCGAACACGAATCTGCTCGGCGCCGTCGTCGAGAAGGTCACGGGCAAGCCGTACGCTGAGGCGCTGGATGAGATGATCCTCTCGCCGCTCGAGCAGAGCGGTACGACGTACCTGGGGAGCGGCGATGACTGGGCTGCTCCGCACGCGACCGGGTACATCCCGAAAGCGGATGGGCTCGAGCCGCAGGACGAGACGCCATCGATTCTCGGCGCGGCCGGTGCGTTGTTCTCGACGCTCGAGGACGGTCGCGTTTGGGCCCACACGCTCGGGAGCGGCGCACTGCTCGACCCCGCCACGCAGGAGCTGCGCCGCGAGGGGCATGCGATCCCGAAGCCGCCGTACGACACCTACGGCGCAGGCATGGGGCACACCGGCGACTGGTGGGGGCATAACGGTGAAGGCTTGGGCTTCACCGCGGCAACATTCTTCAACCCCGATCTGAATGCCAGCATCGTCGTCTACATGAACGCCTCCAACGTGGAAGCCGGGCACCCCGCCGATGCCGCCTTCCGCGCGCTGGCGCAGGTGGTCGAATCGGCGAATTAGCCCCTACGACACGTGCACCCAGGGGCGACGTGTGAGGTCGGGTTCGGCCTCCCGAAGTACCTCGCGCGTCATCGGAGCGATCTCTCCCTCGCCGAAGAGCAGGAATCGCAGCAGGTTGGCGAGCGGATTGCCCTCGGTCCAACGGAAGAAGATGTGCGGGGTGCAGCGCAGATCCTGCCGCAGGTGCAACGCGACGGCCGCGATGCCGTTCGGCACCGTGCTGCCGTGCGCGGTAAGAATTCGGTATCCGTGCCGCTCGACCCCCTCGACGAGCAGTTCGTTCTCGAAATCCGAGCTGTCCGAGACCACGATCTCGATGAATAAGACATCGTCGTCGGGGAGTCGGTGCGCCACGCGCGCGTGTTCGAGCTTGGCGCGGTACCGCTCGGCGCTGAGGTCGTTGGGTTCATGCGCGATGAGTCGCACGATGCCGCCCGGAGCCTGATCGATGAATGCCTGCGCACTCGGGGTCAGGCGCACCGCGGTCGCGCGGAGTTCGGTCGACCGCTTCACTCGTGAGAAGAAGCTGACGACGATGATGCCCACGATGAAGCAAGCGGCGATTTTGATGCCGTCGGGCCGTTCGATAATGTTGGCGATGGTCGTATAGACGAACACCACCGAAACGATGCCGAACCCGATCGTCGCCCCGCGTTGCGAGCGGCGGCGTGCGGCGAGCGTCACGGCGATGGCGGCCGAGGTGATCAGTACGAGCACGCCGGTGGCGTAGGCGCCGCCCTGCGCGTCGACGCTCGCCTCGAAGATCACGGTGATGAAGAATGCGACCGCCGTGAACACGAGCACGAGTGGGCGGGTTGCTCGTGCCCACGTCGGCGCCATGCCGTAGTGCGGCAGGTAGCGGGGAACGAGGTTGAGCAGGCCGGCCATCGCCGAGGCGCCGGCAAACCAGAGGATTGCGATCGTGATCAGATCGTATGCCGTGCCAAACCCCTCGCCGAGGTAGGTGTGCGCGAGGTACGCCAGTGCGCGCCCGTTCGCCGCACCGCCCGGTTGAAACTCCGCAGCGGGAATGAGCGCGACGGTCGTGATCGACGAGGTGATCAAGAATCCGCTCATGATCAGTGCCGACGTCGTCAGCAATCGCTTGGCGCCGCGAATGCGGCCGGTCGGTTGCAACTCGGTGTCGCCGGGGTCGCCCTTGATCTGCGGCATCACGGCCACGCCGGTCTCGAATCCGGACAGGCCGAGAGCGAGTTTCGGGAAGACGACCAGCGCTACCGCGACAACGAAGAGCGGGTTGCCGTGCTGCGTGGTGAGCACGCTCCACCAGTCGCCGAGCATGACGGGGTGCGCGACGAGCTGCACGATCGCGACGACGATGACCACGACGTTCACGATGAGAAACGCGCCGACGAGCACGGTGGCAAGCCGGATCGCTTCGCGGAATCCGCGCAGGAAGACGATGCCGAGGCCGGCGAGCAGTGCGAGTGTGATCACGATCTCTTGACCGTGGAGCGCCTCAGGTGCAAACGGGTTCTCCACCAGGTGCGCCGTGGCATCGGCGGCCGACAGCGTCATCGTGATCATGAAGTCGGTTGCGGCGAACCCGAGCAGGGCGAGCACGGTCAGCTTGCCGCCCCACCGCGGCAGCAGCTTCGCGAGCATGGAGATCGATCCGGTGCCGTGCGGGCTCTCCTCCGCGACCCGGCGATAGACGGGGAGCGCGCCCGCAAGCGTGACCGCGACCAGGATGATGGTGGCGAGCGGCGCCACGGCCCCTGCGGCGAGCGCGGCGATCGCGGGTTGGTAGCCAAGCGTTGAGAAGTAGTCGAGCCCGGTGAGGCACATGACGCGCAGCCAGTGGGTGCGCTGGTGCTGCTCGGGGCGTCCGTGCGGGCCTGGCTGCTGGCCGGGGGAGACCGTGGTGTCGGCGAGGAGCCAACGACGCAGGCGGGTTCGCGCATCGCGCCACGGAGCACCCAGGGTGGGGGCTTCGAGCGATGATGCGTTTGCGAAGGTGTGCATGTCACTATCGAACACCCCGAGGGGTGCCGTATGGAAGATCCTTACGGTTTCCATACGGGGCGCGAGCCCCTGCATACGGAGTCCTTACGCGGCGGTGGCGCGCTGGCCACGGGTGGCACGTGCTCGACGCGTCAGTGCGCGGATGAGCACGCCCTGGCGAGGGCTGAACAGGTACACGAGGGTGAACGCGGCGCCCTGCACGAGAATCACGAGACCACCGGATGCGGCGTCGAGCCAGTAGCTCACGAGGATGCCGATGACGGAACAGGCCGCCGAGAGGATCGGCGCGATGATGAGCATGCGCCCGAATCGGTCGGTGAGGAGATACGCGGTGGCCCCCGGGATGATGAGCATCGCGACGACGAGGATCACCCCGACGACTTGGAGGGCGACGACTGCGGTGAGTGCGAGCAGGCCCAGCAGGAGTGCGCCGAGCGCTCGCGGATTGAGGCCGATGGCGTGCGCGTGGGTCGGGTCGAAAGCGAAGAGCGTCAGGTCGCGTCGTTTGATGATGAGGATCGCGAACGCAATCGCCGCCAGCACGCCGATCTGCAGGAGGTCGCCATCGGAGACGCCGAGGATATTCCCGAAGACGATGTGGCTCAGATCGGTCTGACTCGGGATCACCGAGATGAGTACGAGGCCGAGCGCGAAGAGGGTGGTGAAGACAATGCCGATCGCCGCGTCTTCTTTCACGCGACTCGTATCCCGGATGGCGCCGATGAGTGCGACGGCGAGGAATCCGAAGATGAGTGCTCCGAGGGCGAACGGGGCACCGACCAGGTAGGCGAGCACCACGCCAGGGAGCACGGCGTGCGACACCGCGTCGCCCATGAGCGACCAGCCGGTGAGCACGAGCCAGCACGACAGCAGCGCACAGACAACTGCGGCGATGACGGTTGTGATGAGCGCACGAATCATGAAGTCGTACTGGAGAGGTTCGAGCAGGTAGTCGAGCGGGTTCATGCGGCGGCCTCCGGAGACGTGACGTCGCCAAGCCCGAAGGCGCGTGCGAGTTGCGGGGGATCGAGCGCGTCGGCGACCGCGCCGTGGAAGAGCACGCGACGCAGCAGCAGGGCGGCGTCGTCGGCGAGTGCGGGCAGTGCGTGCAGGTCGTGAGTCGACATGAGCACCGTGCGCCCGGATTCGGCCAGTTCGCGCAGCAGCCTGACGATGGTCGCCTCACTGCGCTGGTCGACCCCGGAGAACGGTTCGTCGAGCAGCAGGATCTCGGCGTCTTGTGCGATGCAGCGGGCCACGAACGCGCGCTTCTTCTGGCCTCCCGACAACTTGCCGATCTGCCGTTCGGCGAGGTCGCCGAGGTCGACGCGTTCAAGCGCGTCGGCGACCGCGCGGCGGTCGCTCGCCCGAGCGCGACGCGTCGCCCCGAGTGAGCCGTAGCGGCCCATCATGACGACGTCGGCGACGGACACCGGAAACGCCCAGTCCACATCCTCGCTCTGCGGCACGTAGGCGACGATGCCGCGCTTCCGGGCGACAGCTGGGGCGAGGCCGGCGAGGCGAGCCGTGCCCTGCTCGGGGCGAATCGCACCCATGATGGTTTTGAACAGCGTCGACTTGCCGGAGCCGTTCATGCCGATGAGCCCGGTCACGCCCCCGGCAGGCACGTCGAGCGACGCTGCGTCGAGCGCGAGTACGTCGCCGTAGCGTACGGTGACGCGATCGACGGAGATCGCGGGAGAGGTGGTCATGCTGATCCCTTCGTGCCGTGCAGGGCGGCGGCAATGGTGTCGGCGTCGTAGGTGAGGAGGTCGAGGTAGGTAGGGACCGGGCCGTCGGGAAGCGAGAGCGAGTCGACGTACAGCGTGCCGCCGAAGCGGGCGTCGGTGCTCGTCACCACCTGCTGCATGGGACGATCGGAAACCGTCGACTCGCAGAACACCGCCGGTACGTCATGCGTGCGCACGAATTCGATCGTGCCGGCGATCTGCTGGGGCGTCGCCTGTTGTTCGGCGTTCACCGGCCAGATGTACTGCTCGGTGAGTCCGGCGTCGCGCGCGAGATAGGAGAATGCGCCTTCGCAGGTCACGAGCGCGCGCTGTGCCTCAGGAAGATCCGCCACCGCGTCGCTCAGGCGATCCTGCACCGCCTGCAGCTGTTGGCGGTACACGGCGCCGTTGGCGGCAAACTCGTCGGCGTGCGCGGGGTCGAGGTCGCTGAAGGCGGCAACGATGTTCTCGACGTAGATCTGTGCGTTTGTGGGGCTCATCCAGGCGTGCGGATTCGGTTTGCCCGCGTAGGCGTCGCCGGCGATGTCGATGGGTTCGACGCCGTCGGAGACGACGACGTGCGGCACGTCGGCCTGCGCGACGAATCGGGAGAACCAGGCCTCGAGCCCGAAGCCGTTGTCGAGAATGAGATCGGCCTCGGATGCCTTCGCCACGTCGAGCGGCGTCGGTTCGTACCCGTGGATCTCGGCGCCGGTCTTGGTGATGGAGCGAACGTTGATGCGGTCCCCGCCGACGGTGCGCGCCATATCGGCGAGCACCGTGAACGTGGTGAGTACGACGGGGGCGTCAGGATCGCCATCCCAGTCGTCTTCCGACCAGGTGTCGCGCGATCCCGCACCGCAACCTGCGAGCAGCAGGGCGACGACGGCGAGCGCCGCGGTGCCCAGGCCGATGCGGCGCACGAACGTGCGTCCCGAAAACGAGGTCATGCGACTCCCAAGGTGAGATGGTGCAAATGTCAAAGTTCGGTATGTCGAACTTTTGAATTCAGGTTAGCGCACTAACCGCCGATCCGCGAGGGCCGCCAGGGGGTTGTACACTCGATCACCGTGATGTCTCGCAGCGCGATCCCCGACCTCGGCGTCGTCGCCGTCGGGGGCGCGATCGGCACACTTGCGCGATACGGGATCACCTCGGCGATCGGCGGGCCAGAGTCGACCAATGGCTTTCCGCTCGCCACACTGCTCATCAATCTGCTCGGCGCATTTCTGCTCGGGATGGTCGTGGCGATCGTCACCTCCCGCGGGAGTGCGGGTCGGTGGCGCACGCTGCGCTTGTTGCTCGGCACGGGCGTGCTCGGTGGCTTCACCACGTACAGCCTGCTCGCGACCGATCTCGCGCAGGCCGCCCTCGCCAGCCAATGGGGCGTCGTTGCCGGCTATGCGGCAGCCACCCTCATCGGGGGAGTGATCGCGAGTGGGCTCGGCCTGGGTGCCGGGCGAGCGCTCGCAACGCGTGGCGCGCCCGCAGGTCAGACGGGCGGGGCGGCCTCGTGAGTGCGGGGTGGCTGGCGGTCGTCGTCGCGCTCGCCGGCGGTGCCGGGTCAGCGCTGCGCCACGCCGTCGACACCAGTGTGCCCGTGGGCTGGCGCGAACGGTACCCCTGGGGCATTCTCATCATCAACCTCACCGGCTCGTTCGCACTCGGCTGCGTCACCGGCATGATGTGGGATCACCCGCTGGCCGCGATCATCGGGAGCGGCCTGCTCGGCGGGTACACCACGTTCAGCACGGCGAGCCTCGATACCGCGCAACTGCTGATGGCGCGTCGCTGGGGCGCGGCACTGGTCAACGGAGTCGGCATGCTCGTCGTCGCCGTGGCACTGGCCATCGCCGGTCTGCTGTGCGGGGCCCTGCTGCGCTGAACTGTGCGCGGTGAGGTGAGCGTCACACCTGCCGGCGCGAGCTACCGCACCTGACGCGCGCGGAACCGGAGATCGGGGTGCGCGTACGCGTCTTGCGACTCCACCAGCAGCAGCTCTCGGGATTCGGCCGCGTACGTGCGCTCGAGGAGGGCGTAGACGCTGGCGGTCGTGCGTTCGAGCGCGTCTGCGGCGTCTCCGCTCCGGCGGACATGCGCCGTGAACAGCGCCGCGGTTACATCGCCCGAACCGTTGACCTTGAACGGGATGCGGGGCGTCTCGATGATCCATGCGCCGTCGGGCGTCACCGCGAGCATCTCGATGACGTCGGCCGGTTGTTCAGGGCGATCGACGCTCGTGACGAGCACGGTGCTCGGCCCGAGGTCGCGAGCCCGGTCGACCGCTTCGAGCGTGGAGTCGAGCGTGTCGGGTGTCGTGTCGGTGAGGAAGCCGAGTTCGAACTGATTCGGGGTGATGAGGTCGGCGCGAGGCACGACGCGGTCCTTGATCAGGCGTTGCACCTCGGGCGCCACATGGCACCCCGATTTTGCATTGCCGAGCACGGGGTCGCACGCGTACAGGGCATCGGGGCTGTGGTGCTTCACCCGGGCGACGGCATCGAGGATCGCGTCACCGATGCTGTCGCCGCCCTGGTAGCCCGAGAGCACGGCATCGACACCGGCGAGTCCGCCGCGCTCCTCGATGCCGATGACGATGTCGCGAACGTCGTCACCCGACATCAGCGGGCCGCGCCACGAGCCGTACCCGGTATGATTCGAGAACGCGACGGTATACACCGGCATGACTTCGACGCCGATGCGCTGCAGCGGGAACACCGCGGCCGAATTGCCGACGTGACCGTAAGACACCGAGGACTGAATCGAGAGAACGCGCATGGGTTCGATCCTTGCACTGGTTCAACGGCTGAACCAATACGGGGAAGTTCCCATGGACCAAGAGTCGTGAGTCGACACCGGTGCAAGCCGGCTGCTTCTAGAGTTCGGTCGTTCCCGACTTCCCCGGGCTCTCCTGCCCCAGCACCTTCGCCGCTGCGATCTTAACTGCCGCCATCACGCGACCTCCGGGCACGCCCCAGTACTGCGCAGATTCGCCCGAGACGCGCAATAATCCGAGATTCGGATCGTCGAGCCCACCCTCGAAGTAGGCGTCGACCTCGCCGTCCCAGAGCTCTGCGGCTTTCGTGCGATCATCGACGAACGCGGCCTCGCCCGCTACCGAAAGCCAGCTGCCGGTTTCGGCGAACGCCAGGTTCACCTGAGGGTTCGAACGAATCGCATCCGCTTGATCCCCCTGCAGTCCGATGAAGAACCAGACCGTGCCGTCGTCCGTGATCTGCTGCGGCGTCATCGGATGAGAGACGATCTTGCCCGCGGCGGTCGCAGTGGAGAGCATCACGAAGCGCTCCTCGCGCATGAGTTCGATGACGGTTTCCGGGGTCAGCTCGCTGTGGGTCATATGTGCTCCTTGTCTGGGTGTACCGGGATCACCAGCTTTGCGCGGCCGCATGCTGCTGGGGAGGCGGTTGACAAGGAGGAGTCAAATGGCTCGATGCGGCGTGAGGACGCCCTGGGGGTCGAGCGCGGCTTTGATCGCGCGCTGCACTTCGAGGGCGGTGTCGTCCAGTTGCCACCCGAGCTCGTGGCGCTTCACCGAGCCGATGCCGTGCTCACCCGAGATCGTGCCGCCCAACGACAGGGCGAGGCGCGTGATGTCATCGATCACCGCATCGGCCGCGGCGATGCCCTCGGGCGTATCCGGTGATTCCACGGTGCTGTGCAGGTTGCCGTCGCCGGAGTGCGCCACCGTGGACACGCGCTTGCCGTGTCTGGCCGCGATCTCACCGATCTCGTGGAACACCGTCGCGAGTGCAGCAACGGGCACCCCCACGTCGCAGGAAATCTTCAGGCCACGCGCGTTCAGTGCCGGATTCGAGAGGCGGCGTGCCTCGAGCAGCGCATCGGTTTCCGACACCTCGGTGTCGTCGGCACCCAGTGACGCGCACAGGACGGTGATGCCCACGGCGCGCTGCTCGGCATCGAGCCCCGTCGTCTGGCCCACGAGCATCGCGCCCGCGGGAACGCGCAATCCGCTGGGCTGGAACGACTCGATGATCTCGACGCTCAACGCGTCCATGAGTTCGAGTACCTCAGGGTGCAGGTCGCTGCCCACGATGGCAGTCACGGCTCGGCCCGCTGACTCGAGCGTCGGAAAGCTTGCGCGGAACGTGCGGGGCGTGCCCGGTGCCACTGGCTTGAGGCGCACGGTGGC
Source organism: Leucobacter japonicus (assembly GCF_001273855.1). NCBI lineage: Bacteria > Bacillati > Actinomycetota > Actinomycetes > Micrococcales > Microbacteriaceae > Leucobacter > Leucobacter japonicus. The sequence goes on from NZ_JHBX01000077.1 coordinate 107,244, forward strand.
CTCGGTGATGACGCCCAGGGTGCCTTCCGAACCGACGAAGAGGCGCGTCAAGTCGTAACCGACGACGTTCTTACGGGTGCGCGAACCGGTGCGCAGCACTCGCCCGTCTGCGAGCACGACCTCGAGCGCGGCGACCGAGTCGCTCGTCACTCCGTGCGCGACGCAGCGCAGGCCGCCGGCATTGGTCGCGATGTTGCCTCCTACGGTGCTGATGCGCGCGCTGGCCGGATCGGGCGGAAAGAACAGCCCCAGCTCGCGCGCCGCATCGTCGAGCTCAGCCGTGATCACGCCGGGCTGCACGACTGCCAGACGATTCTCTGCGTCGATGTCGATGATGCGGTTCATGCGTTCGAGCGAGATGACGAGCCCGCCGGCGTATGCCATCGCGCCGCCCGCGAGCCCGGTTCCGGCGCCTCGTACGCTGACCGCGACGCCGGTGCGGTGCGCCCAACGCAGCGCTGTCGCAACGTCTGCGGTCGTCTCCGCGAGCACCACGGCGATGGGGGCGCCATCGAGCAGCGCCCGAGAGGAATCGCGTGCGAACCGAGCAACGAGCTCGGGATCGGCGACCAGTCGATCGCCCAGAGACGTCCTCAGTTCGGCGATCGGTGGCTCCGCACCGCTCGGCTCCGCACCGCTCGGTGCCGCGTCAGGGGTCGGAACAGCATTCACACGGGCCTCCTTGGTCGAATCCCCAGGCTATCGCGGGTGGGTGATCCGGCACCTCGTGCGCATGGGAGGATGGCAGGTATGACATCGCCAGCCGGAGCCGGTCGATACGCGCCCAGCCCCTCGGGTGATCTGCACCTCGGGAATCTGCGCACCGCGCTGCTCGCGTGGTGTTTCGCACGCGCATCGGGGCGACGCTTCCTGATGCGCATCGAAGACCTCGACCGCGCGCGGGATGCAGGAGCGGCTCGGCGGCAACTCGACGATCTCGCGCGCATCGGCATCGACTGGGACGACGAGCCGGTTCAGCAATCGGATCGGGCTGCGGCCTACGCCGCCGCGATCGCGCAGCTGAGCGATGCCGGCCTCGTCTATGAATGCACGTGCTCCCGCAAAGACATTTTGGCTGCGCCGAGCGCTCCGCACGCGCCACCCGGCGCCTACCCCGGCACCTGCCGCGAGCGAACGCCGGCCGAGCGCGCCGCGGCGCGAGCGCGCATTGCGCCGAGGCTGCCCGCCGTGCGGCTGCGCGTACCCGAGGGAACGTCGGCGCCCAGCTTCATTGATCGAGTGCTCGGCCCGGTGCACGGCGATATCGATGATCTCGTGCTGCTGCGCGGCGATGGAACGGTCGCGTACAACCTCGCAGTGGTGGTGGACGATGCTGCGATGGGCGTCGACCAGGTCGTGCGCGGTGACGATCTGGCGCCGTCGACGCCTCGGCAAATTCTGCTGCAGCGTCTGCTCGGTCTGCCCGCGCCGCCCGAAGTCGAGTACGCGCATGTCCCACTCGTGCTCGGTCCGACAGGGGCGCGACTCGCAAAGCGCGACGGTGCCGTCACGCTCGGACAACTGCGCGATGCCGGCGCCTCCGACGGCGAGGTGCTCGGGTGGCTCGCGAGCTCGCTCCATCTGGCACAGCCGGGGGAGCGCGTGACCGCGGCGACGGTACTCAGCAGGTTCGACCCGGCGGCCGTACCGACCGGGCCGTGGACCTGGCGGCCAGCTACTTCTTGAGGGCTCGGATGATGCGGGAGAGCGCCCGCCCGGCGACCCACACGAAGGGCACGCCCACGGCGAGCAGTGCGATGATGTTGGGTTCGAACCGAGTCGTTCCCTCACGGGTGACGTAAGAACCCAGCGGCACGGCGAAACCGCCACCACCACCGCCCGAGCCTTCACCCTGGGCGACGCCCTCGCCGGCACCGGCGCCTTCGCCCGCACCAAACCCGTAGGCCGTGTAGGCCACGGGAATGAGGGTGGTGCCGTCGACCTCGACCGGATCGCCGTACGCCGAGTGGACGCCGACCTGGACGAGGGTGTCTGCGATCTGCTTCGTGAGGTGAGTCATGCGGCCCACCCTACTCGCTCGACCTAGGCTTCGTCAGCCCCGTGACGCGATGCGCGCACCGCCGCAGGAACGGGGCGTTTCGGTTCGATGTGATCGCCCGACGACACGTGCTTGATGCGACGAATGACCCACGGCACGAAGTGCTCGCGCGCCCACACGACGTCCTCGCGCCGGGCCTCGCGCCAATTGCGGATCGGCAGTGGCGGCGGATCGAGCGGCACCAGGTCGTGGGGCACGCCGAGCGCATCCAGTGCCGCGAGGGCGATGGTGTGGTGGCCGAGCGCATTCAGATGCAGTCGATCGCCCGCCCAGTAGCGGCTGTCGTGCAGTTCTTCGAGCGCCCACTGATCGACCACGATGCAGTCGTGCCGCTGCGCGACCTTGCGCACGTTCTCGTTGTAGATCGCCACTTTGCCGCGAATCGAACGGAACACGGGCTGGAAGGCGGTGTCGACTCCCGTGAAGAGCAGAATGGTCGCTCCGCCCACGCTCAGCCGTTCGACGATGCGCTCCAGCTTGGCGGCGACCTCATCGGGGTCGGTGCCGGGGCGAATCACGTCATTGCCGCCCGCGCAGACGCTGATCAGGTCGGGGCGCAAATCGAGCGCGGCCTCCACCTGCTCGTCGGTGATCTGCTGAATCAGCTTGCCGCGCACCGCGAGGTTCGCGTAGGCGAACTCATCGCTGTAGGCGCCGAGTACCTCGGCGAACCGATCGGCCCATCCGCGCAACCCGCCCGGGCTGTCGGCGTCGGGGTCGCCCACGCCCTCGGTGAACGAATCGCCGAGTGCGACGAATCGAGACCAGGGGAGTTCGACGTCGCTCCGGTCGATGCTGCCATCGTGTGCCATTGCTCACCTCGGGGAATTCGGTTATCTACGGGTTCGAATCGAAGAACCCGGCCGTCGCATACGCATCGCACAGGTTCTGCCGAGCGCGCGGCGTTCGGCGTACAGCGATAGTCTAGAACGTCGTGACAGATTCGGACCCGGGCCTCCACCTTCCGGGCACGAGTGCAGCTGAGCACCTGCCCCCCGCGTACCCGGAGCGCGCCGCGCACGGTACTGCCGGCACGCTCCGCGCCTGGCAAGAGGAGGCCATCAAGCGCTACCTCGACGAAAGCCCGCGCGACTTTCTCGCCTCAGCAACGCCCGGTGCCGGCAAAACGACATTCGCACTGCGACTTGCGGCGATCCTGCGTTCGAACCACACCGTGAAGCAGATCATCGTCGTCGCGCCGACTGAGCATCTCAAGACGCAGTGGGCGGATGCAGCGGCGCGAGCCGGCATCAGGCTCAACCCGTCGTATTCGAACAGCGATGGTCTCGCCTACGGGCGCCACTATCACGGGGTCGCCGTCACCTACGCGCAAGTCGCGATGAAGCCGGTGCAGCATCGCTTGCTCACCGAGCACGAAGACACGCTCGTCATCATGGACGAGGTGCACCACGGTGGCGACGCGCTGAGCTGGGGTGACGCCATCCGCGAGGCCTACGGCAACGCGCGCCGGCGCCTGTCGCTCACGGGAACCCCGTTCCGTTCCGACGAGGCGCCCATTCCGTTCGTGCAGTACGCGCCGCAGGGCGACGGTTCCCGGCTCTCGATGACGGACTACGACTACGGGTACGGCCGCGCACTCGCCGACGGGATCGTGCGCCCCGTCATCTTCATGGTCTATGCCGGCAAGATGCGCTGGCAGACGTCGGCGGGCGAAGAGATGGAGGCCGCGCTCGGTGAGGGCAATACCAAAGATGTCACATCGCAGGCCTGGCGCACGGCGCTTGACCCCGCCGGTGACTGGATCGGAAAGGTGCTGCGTGCCGCAGACCGACGCCTGACCGAGGTGCGCCAGCAAATCCATGACGCCGGCGGGCTCGTCATCGCGACGGATCATGCGTCGGCGAAATCGTACGCTCAGCAGCTGCACGACATCACGGGGGAGCCCGTCGCGCTCATTCTTTCGGACGACTCCGGAGCCTCGGAGAAGATCGACGAATTCTCGAAGGGCGAGTCGCGCTGGATGGTGGCGGTGCGCATGGTGTCCGAGGGCGTCGATGTGCCCCGGCTCGCCGTCGGCGTCTACGCAACCAGCTCATCGACCCCGCTGTTCTTCGCGCAGGCGATCGGTCGATTCGTGCGATCACGGCGACGCGGCGAGGTCGCTTCGGTCTTCATTCCGAATGTGCCCGCGCTTATGCAACTCGCCTCGGAGCTCGAAAAAGAGCGCAACCACGTGCTCGAGGGGCCGAAGAGCGCCGAAGAAATGTGGGATGCCGAGGCCGCGCTGATGGCGGAGGCCGAGCGTGGAGATCAGGCGTCGTCTGAACTGCTCGAGGGCGAAGGGTTCACCTACCAAGCACTGTCATCAGACGCGCACTTCGACCGTGCCGTCTTCGACGGTGCCGAGTTTGGCGGATACGCGGAGGTGGAAACCGAGGAAGAGCTCGAGTTCCTGGGCTTCCCCGGGCTGCTCGAACCGCAGGAAGTCGCGGCGCTGTTGCAACAGCGCCAGGCTCGCCAGGCGCGACGCAGTGCGAGTCGCCAGGGCATTCTCGAACACGCGCCCGAGCGGTCGGAGTCGCCCGAGGCGCTGCATCGCACCCTCGGTGAACAGCGCAAGCTGCTCAACTCGCTGGTCGGCATGTACTCGAAGGTCTCGGGTGACGCGCACAAAGATATCCATTCGGAGTTGCGTCGCGTCTGCGGCGGCCCGGCCGTGGCTCAGGCGTCGGTGACGCAGCTGCAGAAACGCATCGAACTGCTGCGGCGGCGTCTGCAACCGTAAGCTGGCCGCTATGGCCAAGAAGCAGTCCGGGGGAGCGTCCACCCCTGCCACCGTCGCTCTGACCCGTGCAAGGATCGCGTTTTCGGCGCACGCCTACACCCACGACCCGTCGATCACCGACTTTGGTCTGGAGGCAGCGCGCGAGCTCGGTATCGCCCCGGAGCGGGTGTTCAAGACCCTGCTCGCCGAGGTCGACGGCTCGCTCGCCGTCGCCGTGGTTCCCGTTGCGGGGATGCTCGACCTGAAGGCTCTCGCGGGCGCCCTCGGGGGGAAGCGCGCCGTCATGGCGGATCCGGCGGTCGCGGAGCGCAAGACCGGCTATGTGGTCGGCGGCATCAGCCCGCTGGGGCAGCGCACGGCGTTGCCGACGGTGATCGATCGCACGGCGGATGCGTTCGACACCGTGCTCGTCTCCGGGGGACGTCGCGGTCTGGACATCGAGCTCGCTCCGGGCGATCTCGCGCGGGCCACAGGGGCGATCCGAGCGGCAATCGGACGCCCATCCGGGCGGTGATGACGGGTCGCAGGGCGCGACGCGCGCGAGATCCCAGGCCGATTCGATTCGCCCCGAGAATTCGTGCTAAGTTATCTTCTGTTCGGCCGATGAAGGTCCGGATCGTTCGCGCGGGTGGCGGAATGGCAGACGCGCTAGCTTGAGGTGCTAGTGCCCGTATTAGGGCGTGGGGGTTCAAGTCCCCCTCCGCGCACGAACGTAAGAGGCTCTCCTTCGGGAGGGCCTCTTTCTCGTTCTCCGACCCTATTCCGAGAGCGGCGCGACGGCAGGATCGCCGACACCCGCGCGGGTGCCCCCGCGTTGAGATGCGACCCCGGCGATCACCACGATCGCGATCCCGATGAACTGCACCGGCCCGGGGGCTTGCCCGAGCACGACCGCACCGAGCAGCAGGCCGATGGCCGGTTCGATGGCCATCAGGGTGCCGAATGCGGTTGGGGTCATGCGCTTGAGTGCGAGCATCTCGAGGCCGAAAGGCAGCACGGGGGCGATGACGGCGAGGCCGAGCGCGATGAGGAGGAACCGCCACTCGAAGTTCGCAGCGAGGCCGGGCACTCCCACTGCGGTTGAGCAGAGCGCTGCGATGGGAATGGTGATCGCGAGCCCGCTGATGCCGGGGAATCGGTCGCCGACCTGCTGCGTCAGCAGGATGTAACTGCCCCAGCCGACTCCCGCGAGCAAGGCGAAGCCGATGCCGGGCAGGTCGGCGGTTCCGTGCCACGGCTCGGTCAGCAACACGACGCCGATGAGGGCGAGCGCCGGCCATGCGATCATGCTCTTCGAACGGCTGCGCAGTGCGGCGACCGCGAGCGGCCCGAGAAACTCGATCGCCACGGCGGTGCCGAGCGGAATGCGGGCGACGGCGGCGAGGAACGCCACGCTCATGAGTGCGCTCGCGGCGCCGAGCCCGAGAAGCGGCAGCAGGTCGCTCCGTCTGATCGATCGCAGGCGGGGGGGAGCGATGAGGAGAAAGATGATGGCGCCCATGGTGAGCCTGAGCCACGCCGTGGTGGCGGGGCCGACCTCGGTGATGAGTGTCACCGAGAGCGCGCTCGACAATTGAATGAGGAACATGGCCGTCACCGCGAGGCTCCAGGGCGGAATGCGCCGCGCCGCGGTCGGGTGGCCGGTGGCGACGGGTGCGCGCTCACGCATGGGGTGACTCCGCACGACGAGCCGCGCCCACGCCGGGTTCGAACACGGTCATGGTGAAGTGTGTCGTCGCATCGCCGTCGTTGCGATACTCGTGAGCGGTGCTCCCGGCGAACGTGATGGCGTCGCCGGGGTGCAACGAGTAATCCGTGCCATCGACGCGCACGTTCAGAGTGCCCTGCAGCACGTGCAGCAGCTCCTGGGTGCCGTCGGTGTGGGGCTCGCTCACGAGCGCGTCGCCGGGTTCCATCGTCCAGTCCCAGAGCTCGACCACGTCAGGGACGTCAGTCGCGGTGAGGAGGGTGCCGACGCCCCCGTGCTCGCCGCGCCAGAAGGCGGTGCCGGATCCGGCCGGAGTGACTCGGGCGATGGCGGGCTCGGGCGGCTGCACCAGGGCAGCGAGCCCGATGCCGAGCGCATCGCTCAGGCGCAGCAGGGTGCCGATGCTCGGATTCACCGCCCCCTGTTCGACGTTGACGACCATGCGACGGCTGACGGTCGCGACGTCGGCGAGCCGGTCAAGGCTCCAGCCGAGCGCGGTGCGTTCTGCTCTCACGCGCTGCCCGATGAGGGAGGCGAGCGCTTCGGGTTCCAGTGACATGAGTGCAGAATAGTGCACTCATGTGTGCAACATCAATCTCGGTCGGCTGGCATACGCGCGGTGATCCCGCGCCGCCCGCGCGCCCGCACCAGCTCGCCGACCTTCACCGCGATCACACCCGCGATGATCAATGCGGCGCCGAGCCACTGTCGTCCAGTCGGAACGACAGCGAGCAGCACAATGGTCCAGAAGATGCCGAAGAGGGGTTCGGAATAGCCCGTGAAGCTCGCGACGGTCGCCCCGAGGCGGCGCGCGGCGGCCACACCGAGCACGTAGGCGAGCACCGTCGAGATGAGCACCATACCGGTGACCGCCAGTGCCGGGGGCAGCTCGGCGCCCGCGATGACGACGGGGTCGGCCGTCGCGCGGAACGGCAGCAGGCCGGTGCCGCTCACGACGGCGAGCAGGATCGCCGCGACCGCGAGACCCAAACCCACGAACGGCAGCGGTGCGATGCCGTGGTCTGCAGACGCGCCCGTCGCGTAGTAGGCCGCGTTGCCCACCGCGGCTACCAGCGCGAATGCGATGCCGAGCGGGTGCAGCGCACCGCCGGCGTCGCCGCTCGCGGAGATCGCGATGAGCCCGGCGAGCGCGATCGCGGCGCCGAGGAGCGTGATCGCGCCGGGCGAGACGCGGGTGCGCACCCAGAACCAGAGCATCAGCAACACGGGGCCGGTGAACTCGATGAGCAGCGCCAGGCTCGGGGGAATGAACTCGACCGCGAGGAAGAATGCGAGCTGGCACCCGGCGACCGCGAGCAGTCCGAACAGCACCAGCGACTTCCAAGCGCGTCGCACGAGCTGCCAATTGCCGCGCAGCATGACGAGCGTCGGGCCCGCGAGCACGATCGCCGCGCAGACAATGCGCGCGGTCGCGGCCGCCCCGGGCGACCAGCCGGCAGCGATCAGTGCGCTCGCGAAGATGCCGGAAAGCGCGAAGCTCGCCGCGGAGCCGATTGCGAGGAGGAATCCGGTGAGGGGAACGGAGCGCGTCATCACGTCGCGAGCCTATCGCGCGGCTCGGTCGAACGACGGGCCGCGCGTGGACACGTGCCCCTGGGCGTCATCTCCGGGCCGCTCGCCCTCGTGCAGACTACGCTGGGAGCATGACCGTCGAAACCCCCGAAAGCGCCGAGCACGAGCTGTCAGAAACGGCACGAGTCGCCCGCGACCTGATTCGAATCGATACGACGAATCGCGGCGGCGGCGACGCGGAGCCCGAGCGGCCGGCCGCCGAATACGTCGCCGCCTACCTGCGCGATCTCGGGCTCGAGCCCGAGATCTTCGAGTCCGATCCGGGCCGGGCGAGCGTGATCGCGCGCGTCGCCGGATCAGATCCGACGTTGCCCGCGTTGGTGCTGCACGGCCACCTCGATGTCGTGCCCGCTGATCCGGCGAACTGGACCGTCGACCCGTTTGCCGGGGTGATCAAGGACGGCATGCTGTGGGGGCGCGGCGCCGTCGACATGAAGGACATGGATGCCATGATCCTGACCGCCATCGCCGAACTGCTGCGCGCCGGCGAGCGGCCGCGGCGAGAGGTCATCCTCGCCTTCTTCGCGGATGAGGAGAACGGCGGCGTCTACGGCGCCCAGTACCTCGTCAACCACCACCCCGAACTCTTCGCCGGTGCGGCCACGGCCATCAGCGAGGTCGGCGGGTACTCGATCGATATCTCGGGAACGCGCGCCTACTTGATTCAGACGGGGGAGAAGTCGCTCGAATGGATTCGTCTGCGCGCGCGCGGCACCGCTGCGCACGGCTCTCGGGTCTGGCACGACAATGCGGTGACGAGACTGGCCGAAGCGATCGCCACGCTCGGTCGCCACGAGTGGCCGGTGACGCTCACCGATACCACGCGCGAACTCGTTGACGCGATCGCCGGCATCCTCGGGGAGGACCCGCACGAAGTCGCCCCGGAGGAGCTGATTCTGCGTCTCGGCAAGGCGGGCGGGTTCATCCAGGCGAGCCTGCGCAGCACGAGCAACCCGACGGTGCTGCAGGCCGGCTACAAACACAACGTGATCCCGGACACGGCAGAGGCCCTCGTCGACGTCCGGGCGCTGCCCGCCGACCAAGACACCGTGCTTGACCAGATTCGCGCCATCGTGGGCGACGACATCGAAGTGGAGCAGGTGCACTCCGACATCGGTCTCGAGGTGCCGTTCGCTGGTGAGCTTGTCGAGGCGATGACGGCCAGCCTGCGCCGTGCCGACCCCGAGGCCCGCGTGCTGCCGTATCTGCTCTCCGGTGGCACTGACAACAAGTCGCTCGCGCGACTCGGCATCACCGGGTACGGATTCGCTCCGCTTCGGCTCCCCGCCGACCTCGACTTCCCGGGCATGTTCCACGGCGTCGACGAGCGCGTGCCGCTCGATGCGCTCGACTTCGGCCATGCCGTGCTCGTAGACCTGCTGCGCACCTACTGACACGGGCCGCGCGGTCGCGACGGTGACCGCGCCGTCGCTCACGAGCGGCGACCGATCGTCCGCGAGCCGCGCCGCGCGCCGCTGGTCGGGGACTTCTCCCGGCCGGTGGGTTATTCTGGTCCGCGGTCCACATGCCGCGCGTCCGATTGACGAGGCCGCGCAGCCAGGAAAGGAATCATGGGAATCTTCGAGGCGATCCTCCTCGGTATCATCCAGGGGCTCACCGAGTTCTTGCCCATCTCGTCGAGTGCGCACCTGCGCATCGCGAGCGAGCTGCTCGGCATCGGCGATGCCGGGGCAGCGTTCACCGCGATCACCCAGATCGGCACGGAGGCCGCGGTCATCGTGTTCTTCTGGCGAGACATCGTGCGCATCATCGGCCGATGGGCCCAGTCGCTCGGCGGCAAGCGCGTGCCGCGCAACGACCCCGACGCGCTGATGGGCTGGTGGATCATCATCGGCACGCTGCCCATCGTCGTGCTGGGATTGCTCTTCCAGGATCAGATCGAGACCACACTGCGATCGCTGTGGTTCGTGGCGATCAGCCTCATCGTCTTCGGCCTGCTGCTCGGGATCGCCGATCGCGTCGGCCGCAACACGCGCCCGCTCGAGAAGCTCACCTGGAAGCACGGGCTCGTCTACGGGTTCGCGCAGGCGCTCGCGCTCATTCCGGGCGTCTCGCGATCGGGCGGCACCATCACCGCGGGGCTCTTCATGGGCTACCGTCGTGAGGCTGCGGCACGCTACTCGTTCTTGCTCGCCATTCCGGCCGTGCTCGGCTCCGGTTTCTATCAGGTGTTCAAGGCGCTGCGCGCACCGGCCGGGGAAACGCCGATGGGGCTGACCCTCATCGCCACCGTCGTCGCCTTCGTCATCGCACTGTTCGTGATCGGCTTGTTCATGAAGTACATCTCGAAGCGCAGCTTCCTGCCCTTCGTGATCTACCGCGTCGTCATCGGTGCGGTCATCATTGTGCTGCTCTCGACCGGTGTGCTCTCGGCCGACGGCGGAGCCGTCGCGCAGGGTGCGGCCGATGCGGGCCAGTCCGTGCTCGTGGCGGGAGCACTGCGTTGAGAACCTGGACTCCTCCGGAGCTGCCCGACCTGCCCGGTGAGGGCGTCGCGCCCAAGCTCTTCAACACCGCGACGGAGCGCCTCGAGCACCCCGCGATTCCGGAAGGCCGCGCGCACCTCTATGTGTGCGGCATCACGCCGTACGATGCGACGCATCTCGGGCACGCCTTCACCTACCTCACGTTCGACATCATGCAGCGCGCCTGGCGCGACGCCGGCATCGAGACCGTCTACGCCCAGAACATCACCGACGTCGACGATCCGCTCCTCGAGCGCGCGAACGATACCGGGGTCGATTGGCGAGTACTGGCTGACGAGCAGATCGGGCTTTACCGCTCCGATATGCATCGCCTCGGCATGCTGCCGCCCGAGCACTATGTCGCGGTCACCGAACAGATCGACGAGATCGCCGATGCCGTGCGCGAGCTGCTCGATCGGGGGTTTGCGTACCACGTGCCAACCGAGGACGCAGCCGGATCGGATATCTACTTCGACACCGCGGCCGCGGAGCGCGAGTCGCAGTGGCGCCTCGGTGACGTGGCACCCTACGACCGCGATCTCATGCTGCGTCTGAGTGCGGAGCGCGGCGGTGACCCCGAGCGGCCAGGCAAGCGCGGTGCGCTCGACCCATTGCTCTGGCGCGCCGCGCGCGCAGGAGAGCCCAGCTGGGAGAGCCCGGTTGGCGAAGGGCGACCCGGCTGGCACATCGAGTGCTCGGTGATCGCTCGCGGCGCTCTCGGCGGTGCGTTCACCGTGCAGGGCGGCGGTTCCGACCTCGTGTTCCCGCACCACGAGTTCACCGCGGCACACGCGACAGCGCTCTCGGGAACGCCGCTTGCTCACGCCTACTGCCACGCCGGCCTCGTCGCCTACCAGGGGCATAAGATGTCGAAGTCTCGGGGCAACCTGGTCTTCATCTCCAAACTCCTGAACGGGGGCGCCGACCCTTCGGCGATCCGACTCGGCCTGCTTGCGCACCACTACCGTTCAGAATGGGAGTGGCACGACGCCGACCTGGAGACCGCGCAGCGACGCCTCGACGCCTGGCGCGCCGGTCTGACGCGGGAGAGTGCAGAGCCTGCGGCTGCGGCTGCGGTGCTGCGCCAGTTGCGCTCGGCGATCGCGAACGACCTCGATACGCCCGTCATGCTGGCGACGCTCGATGCTGCGCTCGATCAGGGCGTGGACTCGCCCGGGCTCATCTCCGATGCAGTGCTCGCGCTGTTGGGAGTGCGCCTCTAGGGCTGCGCTCCCGGCCGCTCCTCGGAGTCGTCATTCTTGTCGTCTTCGGGGGGCGCGCCGCCAGCTTCGGTTCCGGACTCGTCGGGTGCCGGGCGATCCTGCACGGGGGCTGACGCAACAGCGTCGACATCGCGCGCGAACCGCGAACCGCCCTTCAAGAACTTCTCGAACTCGAGCGCGATCGCGTCGCCCGTCGTCTCCGCGGCGAGCTCCTCATCGCGATTCTCTTCGAGCTTGCGGATATAGCGCGTCATCTCTTCGTCGGACTCGGCGATGCGGTTGATGTTCGCCTCCCACTCATTGGCCTGCACGAGCAGTTCCCCGCGGGGAATCACGATGTCGAGGAGTTCCTCGAGCTTGTCGAGCAGTGCGAGTGTGGCTTTGGGTGACGGCGTGCTGTGCACGTAGTGCGGCACCTGCGCCCACAGCGAGAGCGTCTCGATACCCGCGTCGCCCAGCGCGAGATCGATCACCGACGAGATACCCGCGGGCCCCTCGTACGTGCTGCGCACCGCACCGGTTTCCGCGCGTCGGGCCTCATTCTCCGACGTCATCGTGGTCACGATCGGGCGGGTGTGCGGCGCATCCGAGAACATCGAGCCGAGGATCACCACAAAATCGATCGCCCAGACATCGACCAGCTCGACGATCTCGTCGGCGAAGTTCTGCCAGTCGCGGGCCGGCTCGACGCCGGGCAGCAGGAAGAGATCGGTCACCGGGGTGCCGTCGATGCGTCGCACGGTCTCGCGAGTGTCATCGTCACCGGGAGCCGGGTGCTCACCCGGGCGCTGGATCGGACCGTAGAGGCGCGTGTCTGGCCATTCCAGCTGACGCTTGCCCGCATCATCGAACACCAGCTTGGGGCGGTGCACCTGGAAGTCGACGTACCCCTCGGCGCTGATGACATGCAACACCTCGGAATCGATCAGTCCTCCGAGATGCTGCAGCACCTCCGTCGTCGCGTCGCCGGCATCGCTCCAGCCTTGGAAGGCGAGAATGAGCACTCGGGGTCGTGCAGGAGGAACAGACATAGCATCCAGGGTATCGGCTGTGCATCGGTAGACTGGTGCTGATGAATGCATTCCTCTCTGAGCGGACTTCCGCCACCCGCCCCGCCGCCGTCTTGTGGGACATGGATGGCACCCTGATCGATTCGGAGCCCGTCTGGCTCGAAGCCGAAATCGGCATGCTTGACCGCTACGGCATCGAGTTCACCGATGAGATCCGCGACGCCCTCGTCGGGTCTGGGCTGCAGGCCGCAGCGCGCCGCTTCCAGGAACTCGGGGTGCCCCTGAGCACCGACGAGATCATCTCCGAGTGGACGACCTCAGTCATCGCAGGCCTGTCGTCATCCGAACCGCTCTGGCGCCCCGGCGCGGTCGAGCTCCTTCATTCGCTGCGCGACGCGGGCATTCCGAGTGCACTCGTCACGATGGCGGTGCGCGAAATTGCGGACGCTGTCGTCGCCATGCTCCCTGCAGGGCTCTTTGTCGACATCATCGGCGGTGACGAGGTCGCTCACGAGAAGCCGCACCCCGATCCGTATTTGCGCGGAGCCGCGCTCGTCGGCGTCGATATTTCAGACTGTCTCGCGCTCGAGGACTCGGTCACTGGCGTGACCTCGGCCGAGGCATCCGGCGCGGTTGCGATCGGTATCCCGAATCTGCTCGACCTCTCAACCTCTCCGGCGCACGAGATCTGGCCGACGCTCTCGGGCATCGACGCCGAGGCACTGAGCGCCCGATTCGCCGAGTTGCGCGATGCACACCTGTCTGCGGGTGCTGTTGCCGAAGGTTCGGATTCCGGATCGCCGGCACTCCGCGGCCCGCTCGTGTACGGAGACCGCGTGCAACTGACTGGCCCGAAAGGCCGCATCAATACGATCACGCTGGTGACTGGCGGCGAGTTCCACAGCCATCGGGGCGTCATCGCCCACGCCGATATCGTCGGGCTCCCCGACGCATCGGTGATCGCGAACAGCAGCGGTGAGGAATACCTGGCACTGCGCCCGTTGCTCTCCGATTTCGTGATGTCGATGCCCCGCGGAGCGGCGATCGTGTATCCGAAGGACGCGGCGCAGATCCTCTCCCTTGCCGACATCTTCCCGGGCGCTCGCGTGGTCGAGGCCGGTGTGGGGTCGGGGGCGCTTTCCCTGCATCTCTTGCGCGGTGTCGGCACCACGGGGGAGCTGTTCTCGTTCGAGCGTCGTGAGGAGTTCGCCGATGTCGCCACGGGCAACGTGGCGGCATTCGCCGGCTCGATCCCACCGAACTGGACGGTGACCGTCGGTGATCTGCAGGAGACGCTGCCCGCGGTCTGCAGCAGCGGAACGATCGACCGGGTCGTGCTCGACATGCTTGCGCCATGGGAGTGCGTTGACGTCGCCGCCGATGCTCTGGCGCCCGGCGGCGTCATCATCTGTTACGTCGCGACCGTGACCCAACTGTCGCGCACGGTCGAGCAAATTCGTCGCCACGGAGGATTCGCGCACCCCCAAGCATCGGAGACGCTGGTGCGCGGTTGGCACGTCGAAGGACTCGCGGTGCGCCCGGATCACCGCATGGTGGCGCACACAGGCTTCCTGGTGACCGCGCGCCGGCTGGCGCCGGGCACGGTGCTCCCCGAACTCAAGCGCCGTGCGTCGAAGAGCGACTTCAGTGCGGCTGATCTCGGCAACTGGCTGCCCGATCTGGGTCCTGAGGGCGAGGCGCCCGAGGGCGCTGAGGTCTGGACGCCGGAGGCTGTGGGTGAGCGGGTCAAGAGCGACAAGATCCTGCGCAAGAAGGTGCGCGAGGCGCGTCAGTTCGCGGATGAGCGCGGCGCGGAACTGCCTGAATCCGAATAGTCCGGGTCCGGGTGCGAGCGCTCCGTGTGCTCGTGCCCAGGGCCGATTCGATAAGATGGCCGGGTTCACATCGGCTTCCTCGAGAGGTGCTCATGCTTCGTCGCATCGTTCCCGCAACCGCAGCCGCCGTGCTGCTTCTGGCCGGGGTCACCGGCTGCAGTGCGCAGCAGGCGCAGGCGGCCGACTGCTCGTCGGTGCTGCAGCCCGGCGCGCTGAGCGACGGAACGACAGTGCTCGGCGGATTCGGTGAGCAGCCGCAGGTCTCGGTGCCGAAAAATGTCTCGATCGACACCACGCAGCGCACCGTCGTCGACTCCGGCGACGCCAATGTTCACGTTGCCGACGAGGGCACGGTTGTGGGCGTCAACATGGCGTTCTTCGCGTCGACGGGCGGCGACCCGCTCTACGAAAGCGCTGGGTTCTCGGATGACGCGGCGAGCCCCGAACTGCTGCTCGTCTCCGCTGACGTCTCGAACCCGCTCAGTGAGGCCGTGCGGTGCACGGTCCCGGGTGACCGGGTCGTGCTCGCGCTTTCGCCAGATGACAGCGCGCAGCTCGCCGGGCAGCTGGGTGCTCCGACCGGCGCCTCCATTGTGGGGGTGATCGACGTCGAGACGACCGGCCCGCTCCGCGCCGATGGCCCGGTGCGTGGTCTGCCCAACGGGTACCCCGCGATCGTGACGACCGAGGACGGCCGCCCCGGCATGGTGTTGCCGCCCACGGAAGCACCGGGTGCGACGACTTCCGCAGTGCGCATCGAAGGCGACGGCAAGCAGGTCACCGCGGACGACAGCGTGATTGCTCAAGTGCTCTCGGTCGATTGGAGCGGCACCGTGCAGCAGAACACCTGGGATTCCAGCGTGATCCGCGTGGGGTCGGAAGCCGACATTGCTCAGTCCGGGAACACCTACCGCACGGAACTCACCGGCGCGAAGGTCGGCTCGCAGGTCGTCGTGCTCGAACACGAGTCGGGGTCGACCGCACGCGTGGTCGTCGTTGACATCGTCGGAGTCAACTGAGTTCGGCAATGGCAGGCGGCTCGTCCGGTACGACGGCGGGTGCGGATCGCGGGGCGTCCGCGCAGCGATCGCGCGTGCCGAGCGAGCAGCGTCTCTTCAGCCTCGTACTCGCGCTCGTCGTCAGCCCGAACGGCTCGACGAAGCGGGAGCTCCTCTCGTCGGTGTACGGGTACGCCGATCGCTACTCGCATGGCGACATCAGTGCGTCGCTGGAGAAGCAGTTCGAGCGCGACAAGGAGCAATTGCGCGAACTCGGCATTGCCATCGAGACATTCGACGATCCGTCCGAGATCGGCAACAACCAGCTCACGCGGTACCGGATCGCCAAGGATCTGCTGCAGTTTCCGGCCGACCTGCGGTTCAGCGAGCGCGAGCTCATGTTGCTCCGTCTGGCAGCGCTCGCTTGGAGCGAGGGAAGCCTGAGTGCCGAATCGCGGCGCGCGGCCATGAAGCTTGAGGCGCTGGGGGCCGGACTCGACGTGCAGCATCTCGGTATTGCTCCGCGACTCGGTTCAGTGGAGCCCTCGGCCGCGCCACTGCAATCCGCGATCGACGCTGGCCTGGTGGTGACGTTCGCCTATCGCATGCCGGATCGCGACACGGCGCTTGAACGCCGCGTCGCCCCGCTGCGCCTGCATCGCGCCGAAGGTCGCTGGCATTTGGTGTCGTGGGATCTCGACCGCGCGTCGCCGCGCACGTTTTTGCTCGGGCGCATCGAGGGCACCGTGCACGTGCTCGAAGAGCGCATTCCTGATGACCTCGCGCCGGTCGTCGACATCGCGATCGCCGACCTCGAACGGTTGCGCAGTGAGCGCCGTGCCATGCTGCGGGTACGACGCGGCAGTATCGCAGAGGCGCGATTGACCTCACGCGGCACTCCGGGAATTCGAAGGGAGGCTCTCGCAGACGCGGAGAGCGGCACGACTGACGTCGAACTCGGCGTGCTCGACACGCATCTGCTCGCCGATGAGCTCATCGGCTTCGGCCCCGATGTGACGGTGTGCGATCCGCCGGAGTTGCGAGCGCTCGTCATCGCGGGACTCCGGCGCATCGCGGCAGCGCACGGCAGAGGTGCCGGCCTCGATCCCTCAAGCGCCGAACCCCACGAAGGAGGCCACCGTGCGTAGCGCGCTCCTCGGCCCCGATCGCGTCACCCTGCTCCTGGCACTCGTCGCCTACTTGCGCGAAGCCGGTCCCGTGCCGGTGCCGGAACTCGCCGAGCGATTTGGAGTCGCCCCGCGGCTCCTCCGCACCCTCGTTCGATTTCTCGGCACCGCCGGCGTGCCCGGAGAGACGCTGAGCTACCAAGACGAAGACCTCTTCGACATCGATTGGGACGCGCTCGAGCTGCATGACACGGTCAGCCTCACGCGCACGGTCGCTGTTGAGGAAGCGCCTCGCTTTGCGCCACAGGAGACCGCGGCGCTCGTGGCCGGGTTACAGGCGCTCACCGCCATGCTCGGGCCCGAAGACGCGGCGTTGGCGCGCAGCACCGCAGAAAAACTGGGTGCAGCTCTGGGCTCGTCTGGCTTCGCCGCGGTCTCCATTGCGCCGTCGACGGAGCAGCCGGAGGTCGCGGCCATCTTCTCCGCAATCGAATCGGGGCGGCGTCTCTCGTTCCGCTATCGCGATGCGGCGGGTGCGGAGACGAGCCGCACGGTGCTCCCTCGGCTACTGACGCAGGGGACGGGGACCTGGTATCTGCGCGGATACTGCTTCGAGCGTGCTGCGGAGCGCACGTTCCGGCTCGATCAAATCTCGGGGCTGCGCCTGGTCGATACAGACGCACCCGCGGGCCAGGTGAGAGTTGCGCCGTGGCCTGCGGCATCAGCATCCGGCCCAAGTATCGCCACGTCGCGCGAGTCCGCTGCGAGTGAGCCGGCCGATCAGGAGCCTCCGGCGATTCTCATCGAGGCGCTCGCCTCACCGCAGGCCGCTGCCCGGTTGCGAGGATTCGCCCCTGAGATCGTCGAAGAATTCGACGACGGACGTCTGCGTCTGCAGATCGCGGCGTGGCACCCGTGGGCCGCGGTGCAGGTCGTGCAGGTGCTCCCCGGTGACATCGAGATCGTCGCGCCGGCGTCAGCGCGCGCCAGCGTGGCGGAATGGGCGGAACGCGCCCTGGCGTCGTACGACGAGTGACGGGGCGCAGACGGCGGGTTCTCGGTATCTGCTGAGATACACTGAGGCAATGGCTGAACAGGCGCGGAAGCGGCGCAATCCCGAGGGGCGCATGAGCCTCGGGGAGCACCTCGTCGAGTTCCGTAAGCGCCTGCTCATCTCCGCTGTCGCGATCGTCGTCGCGCTGGTCGCCGGCTGGTTCCTCTCCGACTGGGTGTGGAACATGCTGCGCAGCCCGGTGCAAGATCTTGCTGCGGTCGGGCGCGACGCGCAGATCTCCTACGGTGACATCTCGAGCGGGTTCGACACCAAGGTGCAGATCGCGCTGTTCATCGCCGTCATTCTTGCCTCGCCGGTGTGGCTCTACCAGATCTGGGCGTTCCTGGCGCCGGGGCTGACCCGCCGGGAGAAGCTCACCGGTGTGGGCTTTCTCGCCGCAGCGGTGCCGCTGTTCCTTGGCGGCGCCTACGCTGGCTGGCTCGTTCTGCCGAACATCGTTCGATTACTGGCGAGCTTCCAGCCCACCGAAGACACCTTCAATCTCAACGCACGAAGCTATCTCGATTTCGCGATCAAGCTCGTGCTCGCTGTGGGCGTCGGGTTCGTGATGCCGGTGCTGCTCGTCATGCTGAACTTCATCGGTGTGCTCAGAGGCGCGTCGATCCTGCGGAGCTGGCGGATTGCGATTTTGGCCATCATTCTCTTCGCCGCGATCGCGACGCCGGCTGCCGATCTGATGAGCATGTTCCTGCTCGCCGCGCCCATCATCGTGCTGTACTTTACGGCCGCAGGAATCTCAATTCTGCACGATCGGCGCGTCGATAAGCGCCGTGCCGAGGAGTTCGCGGCCTACGACCTCGATGCGCCGCAACGCACGAACGATACGAACCAGCCCGGCCATCGCTGAGCGATGACCGGCGCGACAGAGGGGGACACCGTGCCGAATGAGGCGCCGCTGATCGAGACCGCCGTGGCTGCGTTCGCCGCGTCGCTGCAGTATCCGCTCGATGCGTTCCAGCGCACCGCGTGCGAGCGCCTGGAAGAGGGGCGCAGCGTACTGGTTGCCGCACCGACCGGGTCGGGCAAGACCACAGTTGCGGAGTTCGCGGTCTATCTTGCCCGCCGGGAGCGCGATGCCAGAATCTTCTACACCGCACCCATCAAGGCGCTGTCGAACCAGAAGTTTCGCGAGCTCTGCGCGACATACGGCGAAGAAGAGGTGGGGCTCCTCACCGGCGACGTGAACGTCCGCGGTGACGCGCCGATCGTCGTGATGACGACGGAAGTGCTCCGCAACATGATCTATGCGGGCTCGCACGCGCTCGACGAGCTCGAGTGCGTGGTGCTCGACGAGGTGCATTACCTCGGTGATCGGTTCCGCGGGGCAGTCTGGGAGGAGATCATCCTGCACCTGCCGCAGCGGGTGCGGATCGTCGGGCTTTCCGCGACCGTTTCGAACGCCGAGGAATTCGGGGATTGGATGCACGCGGTGCGTGGCGACACCGACGTGATTCTCTCTGAGCACCGTCCGGTGCCGCTGTACCAGCACGTCCTCACGTCGCGGGCGTTGTTGCCGTTGTACGTCGATCGTGCCGGCGAACTTGCGACCGGAGGTCGCATCAACCCGGAGCTGCACGTGCTCGATGGTCGCGGCGGGTCTCGGGGCGGTCGCGGGGGTCGCGATGGGCGATCCGGCCGGGGGAGTCACGGCTACGAGTCGGGCCGAGATCGCGCGCGCGGGCGGCCCCCCGTGCGGCGTTCGAAGCGGATCTCGCGATCCGACATCGCCCGAGCACTCGACGAGACCGAACTGCTCCCCGCCATCGTCTTCATCTTCAGTCGCAACGGGTGCGACCAAGCTGTGAAGCAGTGCCTGTACGAGGGCATCGCACTGACGACCCGGGAGGAACGCGACGAGATCCGTCGTATCGCCCGTGCCGAGATCGCCGGCATGACCGACGAAGAGCAGCGTGTGCTGGGTGCCCGCGAGTGGCTGGCCGGCCTCGAACGCGGCGTCGCGGCCCACCACGCCGGCTTGCTGCCCGCCTTCAAAGCGGTCGTCGAACGGCTGTTCCAGCGACGACTCGTGAAGCTCGTGTTCGCGACTGAGACCCTCGCGCTGGGCATCAACATGCCGGCTCGAGCCGTGGTGATTGAGCGCCTCGACAAGTTCAACGGGGAACAGCGCGTGCCGCTGACCTCGGGGGAGTTCACACAGCTCACCGGCCGCGCCGGGCGACGGGGCATCGACCACGAAGGGCACGCCGTTGTCGTGTGGAGCGATGGGGTCGACCTCGAAGCGCTGGCGCACCTGGCCGGGGCGCGTTCGTTCCCGGTGCGTTCGAGTTTTCGCCCCACCGCGAACATGGCGGTGAACCTCCTGCAACGTATGGATCTCACGCGGGCGCGCGACACGCTGGAGCTGTCGTTCGCGCAGTTCCAAGCCGACCGCGCCGTCGTCGATCAGGCCCGCGAGCTGCGCGCGGAGCAGGAGTCGCTCGCCGGGTACGACGAGGCCGCCGCCAGGGCGCAGGGATCGGATCGGAAGCGATGGGAAGATCGCGCGCGCAAACTGCGTCGACGCGTCGAGCGCGGACGGCGTCAGATCGCCTCGCGCACGGGCACCATCGCTCGTACGTTCGACCGCGTCGTCGATCAGTTGCTCGAACTCGAATACGTCGAGGCGGATCGCAATGGTGACGTGAACGTGACGCAGTGGGGCAATCTCTTGCGCAGAATCTACGGCGACCGTGATCTGCTGATCGCCGAGTGTATTCGCGAAGACACCTGGCGCGGCCTTGATGCTGCCGGTCTCGCGGCCATGGCCTGTGTACTCAGCTACGAGCCGCGCCGCGATGATGAGGGCGAACCGCGACTCCCGGGTGGCGCCGCGTTCGCTGCTGCCTACGATCGTGTGCTCGACCTCTGGGTGCGTCTCGATGATCTCGCCGAGCGATCCCGACTCACGCGCAGCGAGCTGCCGCACGCCGGGCTCGCCGCGACCATGCATGGCTGGGCTGCCGGTCGGCCGATCGAGCGGGTACTTGAGTCCTCAGGAATCGGTGCGGGTGATTTCGTGCGCTGGGCGAAGCAAACGATCGACCTGCTCGACCAGGTCGCTCAGGCGTGCGAGGCCGCCGTGCTCGACGAGCTCGATGAAGACCGGCTTGGTGCGCTCGCTCGTCTGGCGCGAGAGGCCAAGCGCTCGGTGAAGCGCGGCATCGTCGAAGCGTCGAGCTCATCGTGACGCGGTGGGTACGCCGGTCGGTGCTGCTCCGCGTCGACCGCGGTGGTGTGGTCGCGCTGCGACGGTGGGTCGCTCTCATGAGTGCGCTCGCGGGCGGTCTGCTGCTCGATGCAGCGACGCCCGGCCTCGCCTGGTGGCCGCTCGTATTTCCCGCGGTCGCGCTGATCTGCGCTGCGGTCTGGCAGCAGCCTGCAGCGTGGGCGCTGCTGAGCGGCTCCGCTGCCGGCGCAGCGTTCTGGATGCCGCACATTTCGTGGCTGACCCTGTACCTCGGGCCGATTCCGTGGGCGGCGCTGAGCTCGCTCATGCTGCTCTGGTTCGGTCTGTTCGGGGTGCTCGCCGCAACTGCGACGCGCGGGCTCGCCCGCTTCGGTAGCGGCACTCGCACAGCAGGGGGTGACCGTCGACTCGCCTGGGCGATCTCGGCTGCGCAGGCCGTCACGGTCGCCGGCCTCTGGGTGTTGCGCGAGCAAGTGCAGGGAGCGTGGCCCTACGGCGGGTTCGCGTGGGGGCGCTTGGCGACGACGCAGGCCGACAGCCCGCTGCTGCAATCGGTATCGTGGCTCGGGTTCGCCGGTCTGGGCGCCTGCATTGCTGTGGTGTGCGCGTTCCCTGTCGCGGTCGCGTTCAATCGTCGTTCGCGCTCGACTGAGATGTCTGCGGCGGGTTCCGAGCGTCGCGGCCTGCTGCGGCGACCGCTGATGCTGAGCACGGGGGCCGGGCTCGCCCTGCTCGTCGTGCTGGCGCTGCTGCCTGCGGCCCCACTCGAGCGCACGGGCACGCTGCGCGTCGCCGCAGTGCAGGGCAATTCGCAATCCGGAATCTTCGACGACCGCGAAGCGGGCGGCGTGATCCGGGATCACTTCGACGCGACGGAGCAGCTGCTCGACCAGTTGGAGGCGACGGGTGAATCGGTCGACGTCATCGTCTGGCCCGAGAACAGTGCGGAGTTCGGCCTGCCGGAGAACGTCATTCGCAGCCAACGACTTGCGAAGTTGTCACAGCGCGCGGGCGCGCCGATCGTGGTGGGGTCGGTGCTCGCGAACCCGGATGGCACCTACAGCAACAGCTCACTCGTCTGGCAGCAAGACGGCCCGACGGGGGACCGCTACGACAAGCGCTACCCGGTGCCGTTCGCGGAGTACATGCCCAACCGACCGTTCTTCCACGCCATCGTGCCCGACCTAGTCGATCTCGTGCAGCTCGAGTACTCGCCGGGCTCCCGGCCGGCCGCGCTCGACGTCGAGACGCCCGCGGGGGTCGTGCAGGCAGGCATCGCCATCTGCTTCGATATCATCTTCGACCCGCAGGCGGTGGAGATGGTGCGCGACGGAGCCCAAGTGATCTTCGCTCAGACCAACAACGCCGATTTCGGGCACACCGATGAAAGCGTGCAGCAACTGGCGATCGCGCGAACGCGCGCGGTGGAGACGGGGCGCGCAGTCGTCAACGATTCCACCGTCGGCACGAGCGCCATCATTGCCCCGGACGGATCGGATCTCGCACGGCTGCGCGCATTCACGGCAGACGCGATGGTGGCGGAAGTGCCGCTGGTGACCGGGGAGACCCCGGCCTTGCGTTTCGGCGCAGCGATTGTGTGGGTCGCGACCGGGCTGGGAATCGCGGGTCTGATCGCCGGAATCGTCGGATTGGGGCGGCCGCGGCGCACGTTAACTTGACGTGCCGCGGCGCTGCCGCAAGAGCTGGAGACGCTCTTCGAGCAGCTCCTCGAGCTCTTCGCGCGTGCGACGCTCGATCAGCATGTCCCAGGGCGTGCGCTGCGAGGCACCCTTCTCCTCGAACTCCGCACGTGCGGCTCGACCGGCTTCGTCGTCGAGAAACCCAGTCTCACCGCTCTTCTGATCGACCCACTCTGCGGGTGGCTCCGCATCGGCATCGAACATGACGGTGAAACGCACGCCGCGATCGGTGAGGTACTCGATCGAACGGCGTGGGGAGAGCTCGACGCCCGCCTCGCCTTGCAGGCTGGTCGCGCCGATGCGCGTTCCTCGGAGTGTTCGATCGGCCATGTGGGAACCCCCTCGTGTGTGCCGTCCACGTCTCGTCGTGGCGCCGGTGCCTCCAGTGGCAGGGTACCGCTCGGGCCTGGCTGCGCGATACCCCCGACCTGGGGATTGACTGGCCGTCCAGTACCCTGGATGCAGGTATCACCACGATTGAGGAGTACATGTGACCCAGATTCTCGAGCCCGGCAGTCTCGCCGGCCGACGCGCCCTGGTAACGGGATCATCCCGAGGCATCGGTGCGGACACGGCGCGCTACTTCGCTGAGGCGGGCGCCGACGTGGTTGTCAACTTCCGCAACAAGGCCCCTCGGGCCGAGAAGCTCGCGAACGAATTCCGTGAATTGGGCGTTCGCGCACTGGTGCAGGGAGCTGATTTGACGGATCCCGCGTCGGTGCAGTCGATGTTCGACGCCGTGCGCGAGGAGTTCGGCGGCCTGGACATCTTGGTGCTCAACGCGTCGGGCGGTATGGAGAGCGGGATGGGCGAAGACTACGCACTGCTGCTGAACCGCGACGCGCAGCTCTCGGTGCTCGACGCCGCGCTCCCGCTGCTGAGTGAGGGATCGCGTGTCGTGTTCGTCACCAGTCACCAGGCGCACTTCATTCGCACGACACCGACGATGCCGGAATATGTGCCGGTTGCGGAGTCGAAGCGCGCGGGTGAGGATGCACTTCGAGCGCGCATCCCCGAACTCGAATCGCGTGGCATCGGCTTCACCGTCGTGTCGGGCGACATGATCGAGGGCACGGTGACCGCGACACTGCTCAATCGTCTCAATCCTGGAGCGATTGAAGAGCGTCGTGAGCAGGCGGGCAAGCTCTACAACGTTTCGGAGTTTGCGGCGGAAGTGGCTCGCGCGGCAGTCGACCCGGTGCCTGCAGACCACACGCGACTCGTGGGCGACACGTCGAGCTTCGGCGCAGACGCATAGCCTGACTCCCTCCCAGAACATCAACGCGGTGTTCGATAATCGAACGGCACCCCCTACCGGGTTCGATTATCGAACACCGCGTTTGTTCTATCAAAGTGGCGACTCCGGGGCGCTGTGTTTCCGGGACGTTACGAATCGGAAACGTCTGCGGCAAAAGTCAATAAGTTCCGTCAAAAATTCGGCAATCTTCCGCGCGTCCCCGCACGCGAGGCAGGAACTGCGATGTCGTTTGCATTTCGCCGAAGAAACAGAGTGCTACATTTTGGGCTCAGCCACCGCGCAAGAGCCGGGGAGCCCTTGGGTACCTCGGTGAGCGCATGACCGCACCGGGGCGCACGACGTCCCGACGATCGAGAGGACGTCGATGCCGCAGCGCTCGCCGATCACCCACCCGGGCTCGACTTTCCCCGCCCCTGTCGGACTCTACGATCCCGCGGACGAGCGCGATGCCTGCGGGCTCGCCTCCGTCGTCGCGCTCACCGGTCAGGCCAGCCACACGATCATCGAACAGGCGCTTGAAGCGCTCGAGCATCTGGAGCACCGCGGCGCGGTCGGCTCAGATGCAGGAACCGGCGACGGCGCCGGCATATTGAGCGACCTGCCCGACCTCCTCATCCGCGGGGAGCTCCACGCGCAAGACGCCTCGCTGCGCCTGCCTGAGCCGGGCGCATATGCTGCCGGCCTCGCGTTCCTGCCGCAGGCGACCACGGAACGCCGTGCCGTGCAGTATCGCATCGCGGCGATCGCCGCGGAAGAGGGGCTGAGCGTGCTCGCCTGGCGCCCGGTGTCGGTGCGCCCCGACGTGCTGGGTGAAAGCGCGCGTATCGCGAGCCCCGTCATCGAACAGCTCGTGCTCGTCGCCGCGGCAGGGACGACGATCAGCATGGACGACCTCGAGCGTCAGGCATTTCGCACGCGCAAGCGCGTGCAGCATGAGACGGGCTGCTACCTGCCGTCGCTCAGCGCGCGCACCATCGTCTACAAGGGCATGGTGACGACGCTGCAGCTGCCCGGCTTCTACCCGGAGCTCTCCGATGCGCGATTCACGAGCCGGTTCGCCATTGTGCACTCCCGGTACTCCACGAACACCTTCCCGTCCTGGCACCTCGCCCAGCCCCTGCGCATGGTCGCGCACAACGGCGAGATCAACACGGTGCGCGGCAACCGCAACTGGATGCGTGCGCGCGAAGCGCAGCTCGAATCGGAGCGACTCGGCGACATCACGCCGCTGCTGCCGATTTGCTCGGACGGGGGCAGCGACTCTGCCAGTTTCGACGAGGTCTTGGAACTCCTGGTGCAGGCGGGACGGTCACTGCCGCATGCACTTGCGATGATGGTGCCTGAAGCGTGGGAGTCGGAGTCGGGACTGTCACCCGAACTCGTCGATTTCCTCGAGTACCACTCGCTCGTCATGGAGCCCTGGGATGGGCCGGCCGCCATGATCGCGACTGACGGCACCGAACTCGTCGCGCTGCTGGATCGCAATGGTCTGCGCCCGGGGCGGTATCTCGTGACCTCCGATGGGGTGCTCGTGATCGCGAGCGAGACCGGCGTGCTCGACATCGCGCCCGAACGCGTCGTGCAGCGCGGTCGGTTGCAGCCCGGCCGCATGCTGGCGGTTGATCTCACGACCGGCGTCATCCGCGATGACGAGGCCGTCAAAGCAGAACTCGCGGCGTCGCAGCCGTGGGGCGAGTGGCTCGCCGAGGGGCGCATCCGGCTCTCGGAGCAGCCGGAGCGCGAGCACTTGGTGCATCCGCCCGCCTCGATCGAGCGACGCCAGCGCACCTTCGGGTACACCGAGGAGGAGCTCCGTGTGCTGCTCACTCCGATGGCTCGGGACGCGATCGAGCCGCTCGCTGCGATGGGCAGCGATACCCCGATTGCGACGCTGTCGGATCGCCCGCGCCTCGTCTTCGACTACTTTGTGCAGCAGTTCGCGCAGGTGACGAACCCGCCGCTGGACGCGCTTCGCGAAGAATTGGTCACCAGCCTGCGCGCCGGTCTGGGGCCGCAGGAGAATCTGCTCACGCAGTCGGCCGATCATGCGCGCCAGGTGATCCTCGACTTCCCGGTGATCAATAACGACGCTCTCGCGCGCATCCAGCACTTCGGCGACGACCCTGAGCGGGAACGCGCAGTCACGATTCGCGGGCTCTATCCGGTTGATTCGGGTGCCCGAGGCCTCGCCGACCGACTGGACGCGATGTGCCGCGAGGCGAACGCCGCGATCGATGCCGGCGCCGAGTTCATCATTCTCTCAGACCGCGATTCGAACAAGGATCAGGCCCCCGTACCCTCCCTGCTCGCTGTGTCGGCGGTGCATCACTACCTGATTCGCGAGGGCAAGCGACTGCGCGTCGCTCTCGTCGCCGAAGCCGGAGACGTGCGCGAGGTGCACCACGTGGCTGCGCTCATCGGCTACGGCGCCGCCGCGGTGAACCCGTACCTCGCGATGGAAACCGTGGGACTTCTGGTGCGCGACGGTTCGATTCCGGAGGTGTCTGAAGACGCCGCGCTTGCCGGGCTCATCAAGGCGCTGGGCAAGGGCATGCTGAAGGTGATGTCCAAGATGGGCATTTCCACGGTCGCGTCGTACTGCGGTGCGCAGACCTTCGAGGCCATCGGCCTGTCGCAGCAGGTGGTCGATCGCTACTTCACCGGTACGACCTCGCGGCTCGGCGGAATCGGGCTCGACGTCATCGCTGCTGAGGTCGCCGCGCGGCATCGTTCTGCGTACCCCGACGATGTCGCGGCCCACGCGCACCGCACCCTCGAGACCGGCGGGGAATACCGCTGGCGACGTGGGGAAGAGCCGCACCTCTTCGATCCCGAGACGATCTTCAAGCTGCAGCATGCCACCCGTACCGGGCGCCGCGACATCTTCACGGCGTACACGGAACGGGTCAACGAGCAGCAAGAGCGTCTGATGACGTTGCGCGGCCTGTTCAAGTTCGCACCGCAGCGGCCCGCAGTGCCGCTCGGCGAGGTCGAGCCGGTCAGCGACATCGTGAAGCGTTTTGCGACGGGCGCGATGAGCTACGGTTCCATCTCGCCCGAGGCGCACGAAACGCTCGCGATCGCGATGAATCGGCTCGGCGCGAAGTCGAACACGGGCGAGGGCGGCGAGTCTGACGATCGTCTGCTCGACCCCGAGCGCCGCAGCGCGATCAAGCAGGTCGCCTCCGGTCGTTTCGGCGTCACCTCGATGTACCTCACGCACGCCGATGAGATCCAGATCAAGCTGGCGCAGGGCGCCAAGCCGGGGGAGGGCGGGCAGCTGCCGCCGACCAAGATGTACCCCTGGATCGCCCGTACCCGTCACGCGACGCCGGGCGTGGGCTTGATCTCCCCGCCGCCGCACCACGACATCTACTCGATCGAAGATCTCAAGCAGCTGATCTTCGACCTGAAGCGTGCGAACCCGTCTGCGCGGATCAGCACGAAGCTGGTCGCGCAGAGCGGCATCGGGCCGGTTGCGGCCGGTGTCGCCAAAGCCCTCTCCGACGTGATTCTGGTGTCGGGTCACGACGGCGGTACCGGCGCGAGCCCGATGAACTCTCTGAAGCACGCCGGATCGCCGTGGGAGCTCGGCCTCGCCGAGGCGCAGCAGACGCTGATGCTCAACGGCTTGCGGGAGCGCGTGGTGCTCCAGGCCGACGGGCAGCTCAAAACGGGCCGCGATGTGGTCATCGCCGCGCTACTCGGGGCCGAAGAGTTCGGCTTCGCGACCGCTCCGCTGGTGGTCTCCGGGTGCATCATGATGCGCGTCTGCCATCTCGATACCTGCCCGGTGGGCGTCGCGACGCAGAACCCCGACCTGCGTGCGCGCTACACCGGTCAAGCCGAGCACGTGGTGAACTTCTTCCGTTTCATCGCCGAAGAGGTGCGCGAGATTCTCGCTTCGCTCGGGTTCCGCTCGATCGACGAAGCCGTGGGCGACACCTCGGCGCTCGACGTCGACGACGCGATCTCGCACTGGAAGGCATCGGGGCTCGACCTGACGCCGATCCTGCGCGGACCGGTGTTCGCCGAGGGTGAGCCGCGCCGTCACGGACGAGAGCAAGATCATGAGCTGGGCGAGCACTTCGACGTGCAGCTGATGCCGATGGCAGCAGATGCGCTCGAGCGTCGCGACCCGGTAGTGATCGACCTGCCGATCCGCAACATCGATCGGGCCGTCGGCACCACGCTCGGCCACGAGGTGACCAAGCGCTTCGGCGCGGAGGGTCTCGCCCCCGAAACCATCGACATCACCCTCACCGGTTCGGCCGGGCAGTCGCTCGGCGCCTTCATGCCCGCAGGCATCACGCTGCGACTGGTGGGAGACGCGAACGACTACGTCGGCAAGGGACTGTCGGGCGGCGAGGTCGTGATTCGCCCGCACCCCGAATCCGGGCACCCCGCTTCAGGCAACGTCATCGCCGGCAACGTGATCGGGTACGGGGCGACGAGCGGTTCGCTCTGGATCGCGGGCGTCGTCGGTGAACGGTTCCTGGTGCGCGGCTCGGGAGCGACCGCCGTGGTCGAGGGCACGGGCGACCACGCGCTCGAGTACTTCACTGGTGGCTTCGCGCTGATCCTCGGGCCCACGGGCCGCAACATCGGTGCCGGTATGTCGGGCGGCGAGGCGATCCTGCTCGATCTCGACCCGGCCGACGTCAATTCGGCCGAACTCGCGTCGGGCTCGCTGCTGCTGCAGCGGTTCGGGGGAGCGGACGACCTCGGCCCGGGGCTGCCCGACGGCGAAGAGCGCGCGCTGCGCGAGAAGATCGTCGGGCTCGTCAAGCGGCACGGCGAGCAGACCGGCTCTTCGGTCGCCGCCGAACTGCTCGAGAGCATCGAGCGCGACCCCGAGGGCACCTTTGCCCGATTCACGCGTCTGATCCCGCGCGGCTACTCGCGCGTCCTCGAGATTCGAGTGCGCGCCGGTGAACAGGGCATCGACCCCGATGGCGACCGTGTCTGGTCCGAGATCTTGGAGGCGACTCATGGCTGATCCCCGCGGATTTCTGAAGGTGCGCGAGCGCGAACTCGCGCCGAAGCGACCCGTCGAACTGCGACTCAAGGACTGGAGCGAGGTCGTCGACCCCGCGAACCCGAAACTCGTCGCCAAGCAAGCATCGCGCTGCATGGACTGCGGCGTCGCGTTCTGCCACCAGGGCTGCCCGCTCGGCAACCTCATTCCCGAGTGGAACGACCTGATGTTCCGCGGTCGCGAGCGGGAAGCCATCGAGCGTCTGCACGCGACGAACAACTTCCCCGAGTTCACGGGTCGCGCCTGCCCGGCACCCTGCGAGTCTGCCTGCGTGCTGGGAATCAACCAGCCCGCGGTCACGATCAAGCAGATCGAGAACAGCATCATCGACCAAGCGTTCATGAACGGCTGGGTCGTGCCGCAGCCGCCGTCGCGCCTCACGGGCAAGACCGTGGCGGTCGTCGGATCGGGGCCCGCGGGCCTCGCCGCGGCGCAGCAGCTGACCCGTGCCGGTCACACGGTCGCCGTCTACGAGCGCGATGAGGAGCCGGGCGGCCTGCTCCGGTTCGGCATCCCCGACTTCAAACTCGAGAAGACGCTCGTCGCGCGCCGTGTGGAGCAGCTGAAGGCCGAAGGCACACGGTTCCGGTGCGGCATCGAGATCGGCCGCGACATGTCGTGGAGCGAGCTTCGTCGACGTTACGACGCCGTCATCGTCGCGACCGGCGCCACGGTGCCCCGTGAACTGCCGCTGCCCGGCCGCGAACTCGCCGGCATCATGCCCGCGATGGAGTACCTGTCGGCCTCAAACCGCGTGCAGTCGGGCGCGCTCGCCGAGACGCCGTTCGACGCCGCGGGTAAGCACGTAATCGTGATCGGCGGTGGCGACACCGGCGCCGACTGCATCGGCACCGCGCACCGTCAGGGAGCGAAGTCGGTCACGAATCTCGCGATCGGCAAGAGGCCGTCCGAGTTCCGCAGCACGGGCCAGCCGTGGCCGGTGCACCCCACCCTGTTCGAGGTGTCGAGTTCGCATGAAGAGGGCGGAGAGCGCAAGTTCCTCGCGTCGACCGTCGAATTCGTCGCCGGCGAGGACGGTCAGGTCGTCGGGCTCCGCGTGGCAGAGACCGGCTTTACGGACGAGGGCCGTGTGCCGATCGCCGGTACCGAGGAACTGCTCGAGGCAGACCTCGTGCTCATCGCGATGGGATTCACCGGCCCCGAGGAGATCGAAGACCCCGCTCATCGTTTGGAGCGCTCGAAGCGCGGCGCATTCGAACGGGAACGCGACTACGCCACCGAACTCCCCGGTGTGTTCGTCGCCGGCGACGCCGGCCGCGGTCAGTCGCTGATCGTCTGGGCGATTGCCGAAGGTCGTGCCGCCGCCGCGTCGGTCGATCGGTACCTCACGGGCGACACCGTGCTACCGAGCCCGGTCACCGCGCACGACCGCGCGTTCGTCTGAACGGACACCGCCGCGGGGCGGACTACGCTGAGCAGGTGCACGATGAACTCGCTCAACGTCTTCGAACCGACCTCGCGGCGGCGGCGTACCGCGCCGCCGCCGTCGCCGCTCTGCTCGGATCCGTGGCCGACGACGCGCGACAGCGCGGCGTGTTCGCGCCGGCGCGCCAGGCCCTCGCCGGTGCGCACGGTGCGCTTGCGACGCTCGTTCGTGTCTTTCTCCTCGGTGAGGCGGTGCCGGATCGCGACATCGAGGCTGCATTCCCCGCACTCGGCGCCACCGGGGCGCATCAGCTTGGCCTGATTGTGGCCGACGGGGGCGCTGCGAAGCAGCCCCTCGACGCGCCCGATGACGGCGTGACCCCGTCGTCGGCATGGCGTGCCGCACTCTCGCTCAACTCCGTGGTTGTCGACGCCGATGCCGAGTGGTGGGTACTCTCCGATCTCGACGACCAATTGCGACGCGGCCCGGCCCGGCCCGACCACGTCATGGGTGTCGGCGGCGCAACACGCTCATTGCTCGCACAGTCGCCCCGCCGAACGGTGGAACGAGCGCTCGATCTCGGCACCGGCTGCGGCATCGTGGCGATGCAGCTGACGCGATTCGCCTCGAGCGTGGTCGCGACCGACATTTCGGAGCGGGCTCTCGCGCTCGCCCGCACGAACGCCGTACTGAACGACGTTGCCGATCAGATCGAGTTTCGGCAGGGTGATCTGTTCGCGCCGGTGCTCGACCAGAAGTTTGACCTGATCCTGTCGAACCCTCCGTTCGTCATCACGCCCCGTGGCGCCGGCACACCCGTGTACGAGTATCGCGACGGCGGACTTACGGGTGACGCGCTCGCAGAACGGGTGATCACGCAGGGGCCCGAGCACCTCGAAATAGGGGGCACGCTTCTCTGCCTGGCGAACTGGGAGTCACCGTGGGGCACCAACGGACTCGGTCGGGTGGGCGACTGGATTGAGCGTGCGATCGGGATCGCCGGACCACTCGCGGCCTGGGTACTCGAGCGGGATCGCGTCGAGCCGGCGACGTACGCGGAAACCTGGGTGCGTGACGGGGGAGCGCGACCGGGAGATCCCGCGTTCGAAAGACTCCTTGACGACTGGCTCGCCGACTTCACGGCTCGACGCATCACGGCGATCGGTCTGGGATCCGTGCGCTTGCGACGGCGCCCCGCGACCGCCGAATCCGTCGTCCAACTCGACTCAGCGCTGGGTGCATTCTCTGAGGCACCGGGGGATCGGCTGCAGCGCGCGTTCTCGGTCGGTGCGGCCACTTCGGCGGCCGACGCCGCGACGGTGCTTGCGACCCGCTGGGTGCTCGACGACGCCGTGGTCGAAGAGCGAGAACACCGCCCCGGCGAAGAATCCCCGCGGCGCATCACCCTCACCACCGACCAGCCCATCGCCCGACGTGTTGCCGCCGATGCACTGTTGGCCGCCGCAGTCGGAGCCTGCGACGGAGAGCTCACGCTGCGGCAGATCGCCGACGCGCTCGCGACGCTCCTCGAGGTCGATGCATCCGCGGCCGCAGACGCACTCGTCGCCGGAATCACCGAACTCGCCTGGTTTGGAATGGTCGCACCCAGGAGTGAGGTCGTGCCGGGCAGTGAAGCTGCGCCGGTAGACTGATTCGGTGATGCGAACGATCGACCTGCGCGGCTCCGACCTGTCGCGATCTACGTTGCTGCAGCTCGTGCCGCGTGCAGCAGTCAGCGCTGATATCGCAGTGGAGCGCGTGCGGCCGCTGGTCGCCGACGTCGCGGAACGCGGTGAAGCCGCGCTGCGAGACCAGGCCCGTAGTTTCGACGGAGTGGCAGATCATGCGCTCCGCGTGCCGACTGAAGCGGTGCGAGCGTCGTTGGACGACTGCCCGCCTGACGTCGAAGCGGCGCTGCGAGCGCTCATCGCGCGGCTCAGGGTCGCCTCGGCAGCCCAGGTTCCCGAAGCGCGAGAAACGCGCATCGCGGATGGCGCAGTGATCCGTCAGCGCTGGCAGCCGGTTTCCCGGGTGGGGCTCTATGCACCCGGTGGAAAAGCCGCTTATCCGTCCTCGGTCGTGATGAATGCGGTGGCGGCGCAGACCGCTGGTGTGCCCAGCCTGGCGCTTGCGTCGCCGGCGCAACTCGAAAACGACGGCCTGCCGCACCCCGCGGTGCTGTGGGCGGCCGCGTTGTGCGGCATCACCGAGGTCTATGCCATCGGCGGCGCAGGAGCGATCGCCGCGTTCGCGCACGGTGTGCCGGAGATCGGCCTTGACCCGGTCGACGTCGTGACGGGACCGGGCAATGTGTTCGTCGCTGCGGCGAAGCGCGTGGTGAGCGGACTCGTCGGCATCGACGCCGAGGCCGGGACGACCGAGATCCTCGTGATCGCCGACGACACGGCTGATGCCGCATTCGTGGCGGCCGATCTCATCAGTCAGGCCGAGCACGATGAAGCCGCAGCTTCGGTGCTGGTGACGGATTCGCCTGAACTCGCTGATCGAGTCGCGGCCGAGATTGCGGATCGCGCAGTCGTGGCATTCCACGCCGAACGCGTGGCGACGGCTCTTCGGGGCCCGCAATCCGCCATCATTCTGGTCGACGATCTCGATGCAGCAGCTCAGGTGAGCAACGCCTACGGGCCCGAGCATCTCGAGATCCACACCCGCGATGACGAGGCCGTCGTGGCACAGATCTCCGATGCCGGTGCCATCTTCCTGGGGGCCTACACGCCGGTCAGTCTCGGCGACTACCTTGCCGGCTCGAACCACGTGCTCCCGACGGGCGGCACCGCCAGATTCGCGTCGGGGCTCGGCGCTCACACGTTTCTGCGCCCGCAGCAGATCATCTGCTACGACCGTGACGCGCTCCAGTCTGTCGAGCAACCGTTGCGCGCACTCTCGCAGGCCGAAGGCCTCCCCGCCCACGGAGACGCCGTGAGCGTTCGATTCGAATCAGCAATGGAGACCCGCTGATGCACTGCCCGTTCTGCCGTCACCCCGACTCGCGCGTCATCGACTCGCGCACCGCTGATGACGGACTGTCAATTCGCCGCCGCCGCCAGTGCCCGGAGTGCGGACGCCGATTCACCACCACTGAGACGGCAAGTTTGACCGTGATCAAGCGATCCGGCGTCGTCGAGCCGTTCAGCCGAGAGAAAGTGATGAGCGGCGTGCGCAAAGCGTGCCAGGGGCGACCCGTCACCGAGGCAGATCTCGCCGTGCTGGCCCAGCAGGTCGAGGAGTCGGTTCGCTCGAGCGGCATCGCCCAGTTCGATGCTAACGAGATCGGGCTGGCGATCCTGCCCCATCTGCGCAAGCTCGACGAAGTGGCGTACCTGCGCTTCGCGAGCGTGTACCAGGCATTCGAGTCGCTCGAAGACTTCGATGCCGCGATCGAAGAATTGCGTGCTCGCCCGGCCGCGGCGACCGCTGCGTCCACGACTGACCCGGAGGCCTGACCCGTGCGCTGCTATCCGCTGCTGTTCCAGACCGTGCTCCGCCGCATGGATCCCGAACGGGCGCACCACCTCGCGTTCCGCGTGATCCAGGCGATTCCGTTCGCCGGTGCAATCGCTCGGCGCGTGACCGGTGCCGATCCGTCGCTACGCGTCGCGGCGCTCGGCACCGTGTTTCCCAGCCCGTTCGGGCTCGCCGCCGGATTCGATAAGAATGCGACTGCGATCGCGGGGCTCGGAGCGCTCGGCTTCGGCCACGTCGAAGTGGGCACGCTGACGCGACACGCGCAGCCCGGCAACCCGAAGCCCCGCATGTTCCGACTCGTGAGCGACCGAGGGCTCGTGAACCGCATGGGATTCAACAACGGTGGCTCCGCAGCAGCCTTGCCGCGGATCGAACGTGCGCGACTCGCACGCCACCGGCCGATCATCGGGGTGAACATCGGCAAGAGCCGGGTGACCGAAGTCGAAGACGCCGTGCACGACTACGTGTGGAGCACAGAGCGTCTCGCTCCCATCGCGGATTACCTCGCGATCAACGTCAGTTCGCCGAATACCCCTGGCCTGCGCGGGCTCCAGGAACTGGAAATGCTCGAGCCTCTGCTCGCGGCAGTGCGTGATGCCGCCGGAACGACTCCGGTGCTCGTGAAGATCGCCCCCGATATGGGCGACGAACAGATCGATGGCATCGTCGCGCTGGCGTGCAAGACGGGGCTGAGTGGCATCATCGCGACCAACACCACGATCGCTCGTGAGGGGCTCAACGCGTCTTCGGCGGAGATCGAGCGCATCGGGGCCGGTGGACTATCGGGCGAGCCACTGCGTGATCGTGCACTCGACGTGCTGCGACGCATCCGAGCGGTTGAACCCGATCCCGAATTCTGCGTCATCGCCGTCGGTGGAGTGACGAGTGCGTTTGACGTGCTCGAGCGTCTGCGGGCCGGTGCAACACTCGTCCAGGGGTACACGGCCTTCATCTACGAAGGGCCGCTGTGGGCCCGCGCAATCAACCGGGGACTGCGACGCGCCGGTTACCGGGGGAGTGCTGCCCCGAAGTGACCCGGCGGGTTCCGAAGCCGCGCCTGTCGTGTTGCTTCTGCTCCGCAACGCAGTGAGCCCGCGCCCCAGATGAGGGGCGCGGGCTCACTGCGTGTTCGGAATGGGCTCAGCTGGGGAACGCGCCTCGCTTGACGAGCGCCTTGGGTGCGCGGAGCGGCCGGAACTGGAACGCGCGCATCGCTGCATACCAGCGGAAGCCCGGCTGCACGCGATCCTCACCGAACTTGTCGCCGAGCTTGCGCTTCAAGCGCATGCCGAGGAAGACGGCGTCGAGCACAGCAAGACCGACGAACGCCCAGATCACGAAGAGGCTCACGACCTGAATGGGGCCGGGGATGAATGTCATCACGAGGACCACGAGCATCATCGGGATCAGCATCTCGCCGACGTTCCATCGAGCGTCCACATACTCGCGGACGTAACGGCGTTGCGGGCCGCGATCGCGCGGGCCGAGGAAGCGCTCATCGCCCTGCATCATGCCGACGCGCATCCGCTCGCGAGTCTCTGCCTGCTGACGACGCTGCTCTTTGACCGCGGACTTGTCGCGTGAGCCGACGATCGGGCGAGCGTTCGCGGCCTGGGCCTGCTTGCGCGAGGGCGTCGGGCGGCCCTTGCCTACGACGGCGTCGTCGCCGTCTGATGCCTGCTGCTCGTTCGCAGCGCCCTTCTCTGCCACGCGAATCCTCTCCATTGGCCGCGCCGAGGCACGGAAGTCGTGGGCTGCACGCAAACGCTGCGCCCGGTGGTGCTGCACGCGCTCGGTGCACGCGGTGATCGGCCGGGGCCGACATACCCCCAAGAGTACCGTGCTCGGCTCCGCGTTCACGACGCGCCCGGCGCGGTAGACTGCTTGCAAACGATCACGACGTGAGCGAGGAGTTACGCATGAGCATCGATACGATCGCACCGGCGGGTACCGCGGCCGCAGCAGAACAGGCGCACGGCGTCGCACTGAGCGAAAACGCACGAGACAAGGTGCGCAGCCTGCTCGCCCAGGAGGGACGAGGCGACCTGCGTCTGCGCATCGCCGTGCAGCCCGGCGGTTGCTCGGGGCTGATCTACCAGTTGTTCTTCGACGAGCGCGAGCTCGACAACGATGCAGTGGTCGACTTCGACGGTGTCGGCGTGGTCGTCGATGCGATGAGCATTCCGTATCTCAACGGTGCCACGATCGATTTTGAAGACACGATTCAGAAGCAGGGCTTCACGATCGACAATCCGAACGCGCAGGGCAGCTGCGCATGCGGCGACAGCTTCAGCTGAATCCGCGCCCGCGCGACACCAGTATCCGCGACACCCCCTCGTGGTTCGGGGAACGGTCGTGTTCGCGCTAAGCTGTCAGGGAGTCATCAGCTTCGCTCGCATGCGTGCGAA
Source organism: Leucobacter japonicus (assembly GCF_001273855.1). Classification (NCBI taxonomy): domain Bacteria; kingdom Bacillati; phylum Actinomycetota; class Actinomycetes; order Micrococcales; family Microbacteriaceae; genus Leucobacter; species Leucobacter japonicus. Next base: position 143,568 of record NZ_JHBX01000077.1, read on the forward strand.
TCGAAGCGAAACAATGTTTTCGAAAGGTATGCGGTGCGTTCCAATCGTCGAATGAAATGGGTCGCGGCCCCGGTAGCGCTCTCCGCAGCGCTGCTTCTGGCGGGCTGTACTCCCGAGCAGCAGCGAGGCTTCCTCCCTGCAGGCTCCGAGGGGGCCACGAACCACACCGATGGAGTGACGGGCCTCTGGGTCACCTCCTGGATCGTGCTGCTTGCTGTGGGCGTCATCACGTGGGGGCTCATCATCTGGGCCACCATCGCCTACCGGCGCCGGAAGGGCCAGACTGGCCTGCCCGTGCAGCTGCGCTACAACATGCCGATCGAGACGTTCTTCACGGTCGTCCCCGTGATCCTCGTGATCGGCTTCTTCGCGTTCACCGCACAGGAACAGTCGAAGATCGAGGCGCGTTACGACAACCCCGAGAACATCGTCGAGGTTGTGGGCAAGCGCTGGTCGTGGGACTTCAACTACGTCAACGACGATGTCTACTTCCAGGGCGTCCAGGTGCAGACCGATGACGACGGTGAGGCCGAGGCCGATACCATGCCGGTGCTCTACCTGCCGGTCGACAAGACCACCGAGATTCGTCTCGAGACCCGCGATGTCATTCACTCCTTCTGGGTGGTGGAGTTCCTCTACAAGAAGGACATGATCCCGGGTCAGACGAACTACATGAGCTTCACTCCGACCAAGACCGGCACCTTCATGGGCAAGTGCGCCGAACTCTGCGGCGAGTACCACTCGATGATGCTCTTCCAGGTCAAGGTCGTCGAACAAGACGAGTACGACGCTTACGTCAAGTCGCTCCGCGAATCCGGGAACGAGGGGCAGGTCTCTGAAGATCTGAACCCGAACCAGGAGAAGTTCCAGAGCGACCAGGCCAAGGCTCAGAACGAGTAACGAGGGATACGAAAACATGAAGAAGGGCAATGTCATTGTCTCGTGGCTGACGTCCACGGACCACAAGGTGATCGGGTACATGTACCTGATCAGCTCCTTCGTGTGGTTCCTGATCGGCGGCCTCATGGCTCTCGTCATCCGTGCGCAGCTGTTTGCGCCGGGCCTCGAAGTCATTCCGACCAAAGAGCAGTACAACCAGCTGTTCACCATGCACGGCACCATCATGCTGCTGATGTTCGCGACCCCGCTGTTCGCAGGCTTCGCCAATGTCATCATGCCGCTGCAGATCGGTGCTCCTGACGTCGCCTTCCCGCGACTCAACGCCTTCGCGTTCTGGCTCTACACGTTCGGTTCGCTGATCGCCGTCGGCGGCTTCCTCACCCCGCAGGGAGCGGCTTCGTTCGGCTGGTTCGCGTATGCTCCGCTGTCAGATATGACGTACTCGCCAGGTGTGGGCGGCAATCTCTGGGTGCTTGGCCTCGGCGTTTCCGGTTTCGGTACCATCATGGGTGGCGTGAACTTCATCACGACGATCATCACGATGCGCGCTCCGGGTATGACGATGTGGCGCATGTCCGTGTTCACCTGGAACACGCTGATCACCTCGATCCTGGTGCTGCTGGTGTTCCCGGTGCTCGCTGCGGCGATGTTCGGCCTCGCCGCCGACCGAATCTTCCACGCTCAGATTTACAACGGTGAGGGCGGTGCCATTCTCTGGCAGCACCTCTTCTGGTTCTTCGGCCACCCCGAGGTGTACATCATCGCGCTGCCGTTCTTCGGCATCGTGTCCGAGATCTTCCCGGTGTTCAGCCGCAAGCCGATCTTCGGGTACAAGACGCTGATCTACGCAACCATTGCGATTGCCGCGCTCTCCATGACCGTGTGGGCTCACCACATGTATGTCACCGGCTCGGTGCTGCTGCCGTTCTTCGCACTGATGACGATGCTCATCGCCGTGCCGACGGGCGTGAAGATCTTCAACTGGCTCGGCACCATGTGGCGCGGATCGATCACGTTCGAAACGCCCATGCTCTGGTCGATCGGCTTCCTGGTCACCTTCGTCTTCGGCGGTCTCACGGGCGTCATTCTCGCGTCGCCGGCACTCGACTTCCACCTGTCGGATACGTACTTCGTGGTCGCGCACTTCCACTACGTGGTCTTCGGAACGGTCGTGTTCGCGATGTTCGCGGGCTTCTACTTCTGGTGGCCCAAGTGGACCGGCAAGATGCTCGACGAGCGTCTCGGCAAGATCCACTTCTGGGTGCTGTTCATCGGGTTCCACACCACGTTCCTCGTGCAGCACTGGTTGGGCGTGATGGCGATGCCGCGTCGTTACTACACCTACCTGCCTTCTGACGGCGTGACCTGGGGCAACCAGCTCTCGACCGTTGGTGCGATGATTCTTGGCGCATCGATGATTCCGTTCCTGCTGAACGTGTACATCACCGCGCGCCGCGCACCGAAGGTCACGGTCAATGATCCGTGGGGCTACGGCCGTTCGCTCGAGTGGGCGACCTCCTGCCCGCCGCCGCGCCACAACTTCACGTCGATTCCGCGCATTCGTTCGGAGTCGCCCGCATTCGATCTCAACCACCCCGAGATCAGCGGTGTGGAGCAGCCGATTCGGCAGACCGAGCGCGAGCTCGCTGACAAGCAGTGAGCTGAGGAGTCACCAGTTATGAAATCCAATATCGTTATCTTCTGGATTCTCACGGTCTACTTGGTCGTGCTTGCCGCGGTGTACACCGTGTGGAACATCATTGCTCACGGTTATGTCGAATGGGTCGGCTCCACCGCGATCCTGTTGTCGGGTGCCCTGACGGGCTTCATCGCTTCCTACCTGGTGCTTGTGCAGCGCAAGCAGGGCGGCGTGCTCGTCGAAGATCTCGAGGACTCCGATATCGATGATGGAGACCCGGAGCTCGGCGAATTCAGCCCTTGGAGCTGGTGGCCGCTCGTGCTTGCCTTCGGCGCCGCAATCGTGGTGCTCGGCCTCTGCATCGGGTTCAACTTCTGGCTGTCGTTCTTGACACTCCCCATCGTCATCGTCGGTGTCGTCGGTTGGGTTTACGAGTACTACCGCGGTAACTTCGCGCGCTAAGGCGGTTGCAATTGGGAATCATCATTCGACGCGGTCGCAGCGAAGACGGCGCAGACGTTCTCGGACTGGCGCGCCAGTTCACCACGGGCCGCGAGCCCATCGGTCGCGATGAGTTCACCGTCGCCTTCGACAACGTGCTGCGGCACCGCGACCAGGAAGCGAACGTGCTCTTCGTTGCAGAGCTCGAAGATCGTGTGGTCGGCTACTCGTTGATGACGGTCTCTCGGCTGTTGCACGCACCGGGTCTTACCGCGCATCTCCAAGAGATCGTGGTCGACGAAGGTTCACGCGGCCACGGAGTCGGCGATCGACTGATGCAGGCCAACGAGCACTACTGCATGGGACGTGGCGTGCGACAGCTGTCGGCCTCGACCGCTCGATTCGGTTCCTTCTACAATCACCGCGGCTTTGAAGCGGTTGGTGAGCACTACCGCAAGATTCTCGAACTGGGATAGCGCATGACGGAACGTCGTGCGCGGCGAAAGCCCGGCGAGAACCGTCAACGTCTCCGAGAGGCCGGACTCATCGAGTTCGGCCTCTTTGGCTTTCACGGGGCGTCAACCGCCGGCATTGCCGCGCGGGCAGATGTGCCCCAACCACACGTCTACGCGAGCTTTGCGACGAAGCAGGCTCTCTTTCTCGAATGCTGCACCCTCGCATCGCAGATACTCACCGAGCCTGTCGTGCCCAGCCCAGCCGTAGAGCACGTCGACGTCTCTGGGCAAGACGGAGAACGCCCTCGAGACAGCCCTCAGGCGCATTTTGGCGCCAAGGATGTGGTCAGCAATATCACGGCGCCGGCGGCGCTTCAGTGCGTGTTGCAGGCATTCGCAGCGCTGGGTGTCGCCGAGCTTCGTGACCCGCTCGCACGGATTCTCGCGGAGCTGCGTGAACGTCTCGGATCTGCTTGGATGATTGCTCGGTTCGGGAGCGTTGTGATCGAATCACTGGATCGTGCCCTCTGCGACATCAGCTGACGCCTGAACATCGCTCGAGCGACATATGCGCGTGCCTCAGAGCGACTCGCGAGGGTCACTGATCGCGAATTGAACCGTGCGGCGCCCGACCGTGTTTCGAACGGCTGGGCAAAACACGTGCGGAAATTTCGGTACGCGCAATGTGTGAGGAGGAGCGCTTTACCGTCGAATCGTGCGTCGGCCACGGGTTGTCCCGGCGCAGCGCAGGAGCCTGGCCGACCCGCCAAGTACTGTAGTCGGCGATGTGCATGAGCCAGGGGAGCAGCTGCACGCGAAGCTACCGCGCTGCAGTGGTTTGGGTGATGTCTCGCCTGCGCTGGAGGGTTCGTCTGCTGGCAGCCGGTAATGTGGGTGCCTCTGGCAGCTCGGCATGATGGATTGAGTCGGTACTACGGCTTCGTGAACCGCACGCGCCGTGGGGGAGAAGAACGCAAGAACGCCCCACCCGAAACATGTTCGGATGGGGCGTTCTTGCGAGCCGCGGAGCGGGACTGAGGGGTTAGTGGCCCTCGTGGTGTCCCTGCTCGAGTTCGCCCTTGCTGGGGGGAACGATGCGGTCTTCGAAGAACCAACGGCTGAAGCCGGCACGCAGTCGCTTGGAGAAGGGAATGCGACCATCATCGTTCGGACGGAGCATCAGCGGTGCGTAGTCGTGGTAGCTCACCAGCTGCCACGACTCGTACGCGTCGAGCGGCTTGTGCACCTCGATGAACTCACCACCGGGCATGCGGACGATGCGACCGGACTCGTAGCCGTGCAGCGCGATCGAGCGGTCCTTCTTCTGCAGGGCGAGGCAAATGCGCTTCGCGACCTGGTAGGAGAAGATCGGCCCGAAGATCAGCAGGAACTGCAGGGCGTGGATGACACCCTCCATGGACAGCTGGAAGTGAGTCGCCATCAGGTCGGAGCTCGCACCGGCCCACATCACTGCGTAGAACGTGACGCCGGCAGCGCCGATTGCGGTACGCGTCGGCGCATTGCGGGGGCGGTCCAGGATATGGTGCTCGCGCTTGTCGCCGGTGACCCAAGCTTCGATGAAGGGGTAGACCATCACGAGCACGATGAACAGGCCAATGATGCCGAGCGGCAGCAACATGTTCCACGACCATGTCCAACCGAACCACTCGGTCTCGAGGCCCGGAGGCACGAGACGGAGCATGCCGTCGGCGAAGCCGATGTACCAGTCAGGCTGCGTACCCGCCGACACGGGGGATGGGTCGTACGGCCCGTAGTTCCAGATCGGGTTGATGCCGACGAGTGATGCGATCAGTGCGATCACACCGAACACGATGAAGAAGAAGCCGCCGGCCTTTGCTGCGTAGACCGGGAGGATCGGGAAGCCGACCACGTTCTGCTGCGTCTTGCCCGGGCCAGGGTACTGCGTGTGCTTGTGAATGATCACAAAGGCGAGGTGCATCGCGACGAAGAGGATGACCAAGGCGGGCAGCACCATGATATGCAGCATGTAGAGGCGACCGACGATGGCAGTACCCGGGAACTCGCCTCCGAAGAAGAAGTACGACAGGTAGGTTCCCACGACCGGGATCGCCTTGATGATGCCGTCGATGATGCGGAGGCCGTTGCCGGAGAGCACGTCGTCGGGGAGCGAGTAGCCGGTGAAGCCTTCGGCCATGGCCAGGATGAAGAGCACAAAGCCGATCACCCAATTGAGCTCGCGCGGCTTGCGGAATGCGCCCGTGAAGAAGATACGGAGCATGTGCAGGCCGATGGAAGCGACGAAGAGGAGAGCCGCCCAGTGGTGCACGTGACGCATGAGCAGGCCGCCACGCACGGAGAACGAGATATCGAGCGTCGAAGCCATTGCGGCCGACATCTCCACACCCTTCATCGGCACGTAGGGGCCGGTGTAGTGTGTTTCGACCATCGATGCCTGGAAGAACAGCGTCAGGAAGGTGCCCGAGAGCAGGATGACGACGAAGCTGTAGAGCGCGACCTCACCGAGCAGGAACGACCAGTGGTCGGGGAAGACCTTGCGACCGAACTCCTTGACGGCGACACCGATCTTGGTGCGCTCGTCGATATAGTTCGCCGCAGCGGCGGTGAAGCGACTCGATCCGCTCTGAGCCTGCTGGCTCGACGGTGATTCGGTGACGGTGCTGCTCACTTGAGACGCTCCCAAAAGCTCGGGCCGACAGGTTCGTGGAAGTCGCTCTGGGCGACGAGGTAGCCCTCGTCGTCAACAGTGATCGGAAGCTGGGGAAGCGGTCGCTTCGCAGGCCCGAAGATCACCTTGGCGTGCTCGGAGACATCGAACTGTGACTGGTGGCAGGGGCACAGCAGGTGATGCGTGTGCTGCTCGTAGAGCGCCACTGGGCAACCGACGTGGGTGCAGACCTTCGAGTAGGCGACGATGCCGTTGTACGACCAGCCCTCGCGTTCGGGGAGCTCCTTGAGGTCCTTCTGATCGAGGCGCATGAGCAGAACGATGGCCTTGGCCTTGGCATCAAGCAGATGGGTGCTGCCACCACGCTCGTCGAGCGTCATCTTCTCAAAATCCTCATGATTGAGGGTTTCGGGAATGACGTGGAAGGCCGAACCGATCGTGACTTCGCTGGCCTTGATGGGAACACCAGAGGGATCGCGCGCAAGACGCACGCCCTCGGTCCACATCGTGTGGTGCAGCAGCTCCACAGCGTCGCGGTCCTGCGGCGCCAGGCCGCGAAGCAGCGTGATGCCCGGCAGCGGGAACGCGATCAATGCACCGATCAAGCTGTTGCGCACCAGTGAGCGACGGGAGAAGCCCGACTCCTCATCGGCCAGTTTGAAGACCTCGGCCGAGGCCTCGCGTGTCGGCGTATCACTGGCGACGTCGTGGCGGATGTCGATCGACTCGTGATCGGCCATGATGGCCTTGCCCCAGTGCACGGCACCGATGCCGACGGCGAGCAGAGCGAGTGCCATGCCGAGACCGACGAACATGGTGTGCAGGCGCACCGCCATGAGATCTCCCGTTTCAATCGGGAAGAACATGTAGGCAAGCACGGCGCCGAGGCTGCCGGCGATCGAGAGGTAGAAGAGGGTGTAAACGGTGCGTTCAGCACGTTTCGCCTTCTTCGGATCAAGATCCGTGACGCGCTTGCGATGCGGGGGCAGGCCCGGATTCTGCACGGCGTCGGACGAGATCACCGCGGTACCGACGGCGGCTTCGACCGAGCCGTGGCCGTCCGCGGCGACAACGGCGTGTTCGCCGTTGTGCTTCGCTTCCTCTGCCATGTTGCTCCTTGACTCCTGACTCATGAATGCTGTGTGCGTCGTCGACTAGTTCGACTTCGCGGTGACCCAGACCGTGAGGCCGATCACGGCACCCAGTCCGATCACCCAGATGAAGAGGCCCTCTGCGACCGGGCCGATCGACCCAAGGGTCAATCCACCGACGGCCGGCTGGTTCTCGATGTACTTGAGGTACGAGATGATGTCGGCCTTGTCCTGCGGCGAAATGTTCGCATCGTTGAACACGGGCATGTTCTGCGGACCGGTGATCATGGCCTCATAGATGTGCGTCGGGGCCACCCCGGTGAGCTTCGGCGCAAACTTGCCCTCGGTGAGCGCGCCGCCTGCCGCGGCCACGTTGTGGCACATCGCGCAGTTGATGCGGAAGAGCTCGGCGCCATTCGCGACGCCCTCGTCGTCACTGTCGGCCTGGAGGTACTGCGTCTCAGGCAGTCCCGGGCCGGGAGCGAGCGAGGCGACATAGGCCGCCATCTGCAGCGTCTGCTCCTCGGTGAACTGCTGAGGCTTCACCATGCCCTGCGGGCCCTGGAAGGCCAGCGGCATACGCCCCGTGCCGACCTGGAAGTTCACCGAGGCCGCACCGACGCCGATCAGCGTCGGGCCGTCGTTCGTGCCCTGAGCCGCGGCACCGTGGCAGGTGGCGCAGTTGGCGCCGAAGAGCTTCTCGCCGGCTTCGATGGTGGAGGGCGAGGTCAGATCGACCTCTGCCGTTGCCGACGTCTGGCTGAAGCCGGCGTACGCGGCGCCGGTCACGAGCAGACCGACTGCGACGAGAGCGGCTGTGGCCAGCGGGTGCCGGCGGCCGGACTTGCGCAGGTTCTTCTTGGTGCGAACCATGTTGTCGATGACTCCTGACCCTACTTGAGGACGTAGATGACGATGAAGAGGATGATCCACACGATGTCGACGAAGTGCCAGTAGTACGACACCACGACAGCAGTGGTCTCTTCTTTGTGCGTGAAGTTCTTGACCGCGTAGATGCGACCAATGACCAGCAGGAATGCGACCAGACCCAGCGAAACGTGAATGCCGTGGAAGCCGGTGGTCATGTAGAAGGCTGAACCGTAGGGATCAGAAGCGAGGGTGATGCCCTCGGAAACGAACGTCGCGTACTCGAACGACTGGCCCGCGACGAAGATCGCTCCCATGAAGAACGTGAGGTAGAACCACTCGACGGTGCCCCACTTCTTCGGGCTCGCTCCGGTGGCGCGCGGCTGCATGCGCTCGGCGGCGAAGACGCCGGCCTGAGCGGTGAACGAAGACGCGACCAGAATCAGCGTGTTGATCAGCGCGAACGTGAAGTTGTGCTTCTCGGTCTGTTCTGCCCACAGCTCGGGGTTCATTGCGCGCAGCGTGAAGTAGATCGCGAAGAGGCCCGCGAAGAACATGACCTCGCTGCCGAGCCACACGATCGTGCCGACGGCGACGATATTCGGTCGCTTCACCGCAGGCACGGCTGACTTGGTATTCATAGTGGTCGTTGTCACCCCTCCATTATGGCTGAAAGTCAGGTGTGCATTTTCACTCGGACACGGCGCGCCGAACTTTCTGCATCCTTCCCCGGTAGCCTACCGTCTTCCGGGGGGCCTGAAGCGCCTCAAGCGACCCGCATTCATCCGATGAAGTGGCGCTACGACGCGGTTTTCGGCCCCTCGATAGAATCGAGCCATGATCGACGAACGTACCTGGCCGACTGTACTGACGACACTGCTCGAGGGCGACGATCTCAGCGTCTCTCAGGCCGAGTGGGCAATGTCAAGGTTCATGACGGGTGAGGCCAGCGGGGCTCAGATCGGGGCGTTTCTCGTTGCGCTCCGCTCCAAGGGGGTGACGGTCGATGAGACCATCGGTTTCCGCGACGCCATTCTTGCGGAAGCGCTCGCGATTGAGCTTCCGGCAATGTCGCTGGACATTGTGGGCACCGGTGGCGATCGTTTCGGCACCGTCAATATCTCAACCATGGCGTCGATCACCGCGGCGGCTGCTGGTGCGCCGGTCGTCAAGCACGGCAACCGTGCAGCGAGCAGCCTGTCGGGGGCGTCAGACGTGCTGAGCGCACTCGGCATCAATCTCGGTCTTGACGCACGACAGCTGGTGACGGCATTCGAAGAGTCCGGGATCGCGTTCGTGCACGCCGCACGATTCCTCCCCGGTTTCCGTCACGTGGGCGAAGCGCGCAAAGATCTCGGCATCTCAACGGTGTTCAACTTTCTCGGGCCGCTGTGCAATCCGGTGCGCCCAGAGGCGTCGGCAGTCGGCGTCGCGGATCTCGACCGAGTCCCGATTTTCGTCGGTGTGTTCCGCCTTCGCGGTGCCTCCGCGCTGGTCTTCCGCGGAGATGATGGGCTCGACGAGCTCACGACTACCGGTCACTCCCGACTGTGGGAGGTCAGTCGAGGCGGGCTCACCGAGCACGACATCGACCCGAGAGATCTGGGGATCCCGCGCGCTCAGATCAGCGACTTGGTCGGCGGCACCCCGGAGGAGAACGCCGAGGTCGTGCGCCGCGTGCTCGCGGGCGAGACCGGCCCGGTACGCGACATCGTGCTGCTGAATGCGGCGGCGGGCCTTGTCGCCTTCGACTTGGCCCAGAACCCCGAGTCGGTCGAGCGAGCACTGCTCGATCGCCTCGCTGAGAAACTTCAGGTCGCCGCCGACGCCATCGATTCCGGACGAGCTGCGGCAAAGCTCGCAGCATGGGCCGGAGCGACCTCGGCGGCCGGCGCTACTCCGGTTTCTCAGTAGTAGCTGGCTCGGTCGTTGCCGTGGCATTCTGCGGCGTTCGAGCAGGAGCGTCGCGGTCGAGCCGGTAGTACTTCGCAAGGAACGGCATCGGATCGATGGGTTTGTCATCCACGCGGAGTGCGAGGTGGAGGTGTGCGCCGAAGGCGATTCCCGTCGCGCCGACTTTGCCGGCGGGGTCGCCCATCTTGATGGTGTCTCCCACCTTCCACGTGTGCGAGTCGTTCTGCATGTGGCAGTAGCGGCTGGTCACCTCTTGGCCGTCGATCTCGTGCTCGAGCTTCAGGCCGAACCCGCAGCCGTCGGTGGCGTAGCCCGCCTCGAGCACCGTTCCATCGGCGATGGCGAGTACGGGAGTGCCAGCGCCCGCCCCGAAGTCTTGCGCGTCATGAAACTGCGCGACGGGTGCGGTGCGATACCCGAACGTGTCCGTCAGCGGAACCGGTGAGGCGAAGGGGTAGTTCACCAGGGAGCGTGCGCGGAACTCGTATCCGATCGTTGAGGGCTCGTCCGTGTCGACGATCGCGACTTCCGTGAGCGTCGAAGGCACGTCGTCACCTGTGACTTCCGAGAAGAGCTTCTGCTGTGCGGCAGGCGTTTCGAGCGCGTTCGACTGCTGCACCAGCGGCAGTGCGAGTGTGCCCACGAGTGCGCAGACGCTGATGCCTGCGGCAAGTCGTGCGATGCGATGGCGCGGCCGAGGCGCAGGGGAATCTGCCAGTGGGGCATCGTCGGGCACGTGGGCGACGCGCGGGCTGACCACGGAGTCGCCAGGACCGAGCGTCGTGCCGGACGTAACGACGTGCTGCGCCGGGCGAAGTTCAGGATCGGTCATGCGGGCTTTCGGGTCGGGATCGGGGTGCTGATCTTCAACCCGAAAGATAACGTTCAGGTTACAAGGTCTGGTGGCCTCGTGCCAGGTCGGGGCGGAAAATCCGCCCCGACCTGCTGTTATGCGGACTCCTCGACTCTGCGGACGCGCCGTCGCCGCAGGAAGACCAGGGCTCCGACCGCGATGAGGGCCGCGCCCAGAAGCGCCGTCGCTGCGACCGCACCGCCGGTGAGAGGGAGTGTCCCGTGACCGTCGCTTCCCGATCCGCGCCCGTCGCTGCTGCCGTCCGCACCGCGTGAGCCGGCTCCGGCGGCGTTCGAGCTCGCCGCGGCGCCAGCGTCGCTGGCGGCAGTCGCTGCTCCCGCTGAGCCGGATCCGCCGTCGACTGCGGCGTCGGCATCGGCGGTGGCGTTGGCCGAGTCGGCGTCTGAACCGGCATCCGCAGCACCCGAGGTCGACGGAGCGACCGGGGGAGATGAGACGACCCCGATGTACGGGACGCTGGTGGCCGCATGTGCAAAGACCCAGGCGGACACTGTCGCGCCGGCGTGTGCATCAGTGAGTGCGAGTTCCGTGCTCGCGTGCTCGAGGGCGACGGCGTCGGCGCTCCAATGGTGCGAGATCGAGTCGGGCGCCGCGGCAAATTCCGGGTCGATGACGGTGAGCACCGCTCCGACTCGGGCATCGCCTGACAGCGTTGGCGGGGCGGCTTCGAGGGTGGCTTCGGGGCCGGTTCCGAGTTCGAGGTCGCCGAAATCGATGTGATCCTGGGAGAAGATGAGCGCGTCGGTCGTCGATGGTGCGAAGTCACTGCCGCGGGCTGCCACCCAAGGTACATACCCTCCGGAAGGAATCCGGGGAATGGTCACGGTGCCATCCGCGTCGGCAAAGACGCGGGCCGAGGTCACAGAGGCACCCGCTGCATCGATGCCGCGCAACTGTGCGGCCGCGTCATCGAGATCGATGAGGGTGTCATCGCCTTCGACGACGCGCAGCACCGCTTCGCCTCCGAGTCGTGTGAGGCTGACATCAGCGAATGCACCATCGTTCGTTGCTCCGTCTGCAATCGTGAACTCTGGAGAATCGTCGGTGTAGTCGGCGTTGCCGCCGAGTGACTCACCCAGTGCGAACCGGGCGTTCGAGACATCGGTGGCGAAATCCAGGGTGTACGCGCCGTCGGGCAGGAACCCGAGCTGCCAGGCCCCGCTGGCGTCGGATTCGGTTTCCTGCTCGAACACGTACGCCCCGACTCCGTCATCCCATCGGTAGGCGGATACCTCGACGCGATCGAGCACCGTATCACCCTCACGGACGATTCCGCCGATGGTGGCATCAACCGCGCGAGCAGCCGTCGAACTCCACGGGAGTGCGATGCCAGTCAGCGCGAGACCGACGACCACGGCGGAGCCGACGAGCCGGTTCGATCCGGCACCCGAACTGCGCATCGCCCGCTGTGGTCCCGACGCCGCCGCGAGGCGGCCGATGACGCGGTCGATTCGGGGCGCTGTACGGGAGAGTGACATCGTGCGCTTTCTGTTGACGAACTGAATGAGATGCATGATCAGGCCACCCGCGCCTTTCCGAAGGGGAGCACGGACACCGGGCCGATGAGCCCGTACGACTGGCTGGCGATGGAGCCGTACACCGCGGGGTTGACCACACGCAGGCGATTGATGAGCGGAGAGGCGACTTCGATGCGAAGCGTGTTGCGACCCGAGCGCACATATTCCGAGATGTCGAGCTCGGTGTCCGTGAGGTCAACGTGGGCGACCGGTGCGCTGTTGACCCAGACCTTAAACGTGTCGAGCACCTGACCGAGTGAGAGCCGGACGCCACCGGTTCCTGCGCGCCACGCCCCGTCGAGGCTGAACGTGGTGCGATAGGTGCCGACGCCTGCAGTGTCCGCGAACCCGAGATCTTTCCAGGCGCCGAGCGGCGTCGAATCGATCTGCGTCGTCGAACGCTCCGTACTCACCCCATCCCCGCCGGGATGCCAATCTTCGAGCGCGAGCGACCAGTCGTTGAGCGCAATGGGGTCGGGAAGCGCGGGGACGAGTGTGCGTTTCTCTCGGCCATCCGCAAACGCGACCGTGTGGGTTCCCGGTTGCGTGGAATGCAAGACGACCGATCCGTCGCGGTCGACGGCAATGGCGTCACCCGTTGTGGTCGTGACCACGGCGCGGGGCGTGACGGCTCCGGCCCAGCCTTCCGGCGCGAGCACGACCACGGTGGACTGCGCAGGGTTCAGACGAATAGTGAGCGAGACCGTGGCACCGTCGCGGGTGTAGCGCGCGATCGGTCGCACCTCCCCGGTCCACGAGTCGAGTTCGTACGGCACGTGCGCCTCGGAGCGGGCGGTGAGCGCGACTTCCTGCTCAATGCGTACGAGCTTGTCTTTTGCCGGGTTGTGTTTCGCGTTCACGAGGTAGAAGTAGTCCACTCCATCAGCGACGCGGTGGATGTGCTTGAGGTTTGAGAACGCATAGCTGGCGGTGCGCTGCACGCCGAGCGTAGCGAGCGCGACGGGGATGTCGTCATTGCCGGCGGCCGTCGCCACATTGGGCAGCGCGCGCATTGCGGCGATGAGCTCGACCACCCGTTGGTTCGTCGCCGCGTCGCGGTAGCCGGTCGACGCCGGCTTGTTCCAGTCACCGAAGAACACCAGGGGAAGCCCGCCCTGCGCGAGTTCCAGCAGGCGTTCGCCGGCGCGCACCGACATCGTCGCCTCGTTGCCGCGGAACCGGTCGATGTCGAGAATCAGGGCCCGATAGTTTCCACCGTCGGGAGCGAAGCGACCGCCGGCAAGCACTGATGCCTCCTGGAAGAGGCCGGATTCGTTCAGGAATCCGTGCGTCCAGCCAATCGGTATTCCCGAGGCGGTTGCCCACGGCGCGCCGATGCCGGTTTGCGCCCAGCCCTTTTGCCGATAGAACGCGATGTCGTATTCGGCGCGTCCCTGACGCAGTACCCACTGCGTCCGTGCGATCGCTGCCGCGACGCGATCGAGATGCCCCCACACCGGGGTGCGGGGTCCCCAGGCTTCCGAATAGCCGACGCCTCCGTTATACGGGGAGAACGCTGCGAAACCCGGCCATCCGGCACCCGGTGCCGCCGCATACGGGAACCCGTGCAGGACGGTCTGATTGACGCCCCCGCAGAAGGTTTCGGCCAGTGTGAACAGCACCTCATTACGCCAGGTCGTGAGGTATGCCTTATTGAGGTATGCGGAGGATTCGCAACTGAGCAGCGTGCGTCCGGCGATGTCGCGGCCGCTCGCGAGCACTCGGTAGTCGTCGATGTTCTTCGCCCCGAGTGACTCGGTCTCAGGAATGTCGACGATGCCGGCCTGCTCGAGCGAATCCTGCTCGAGGCCGTACGCCTGCACCCGGTACTCGAGGCCGTACGAGTGCGCCCAATCGCGAAGCGGGATCAGATGGTGTTCCGAGTACAGCTCGCTCATGACTTGGTTGTAGTCGTCGCGCACCCGGGTCGTCACGATGTCGTCGAAGTCGTACTGGTACTTTTCCTTGGTCTCGACGATGGCGGCGAGGAATGGCAGGATGTCGTAGCTCATGCGGGTCTGGAACTCGGCGGCGATCGCCGGAGTCCACAGGGTGGCGTGCGTCTCGATTTCGAGAGAGTCTTCGAAGAACGTGCCGCCCACCGAACCGAGGAGTTCGATGATGCGCGGGGTCAGCAGATTCGTCTTCCAGTAGTCGATGAGCGTCTGGGCGCCCGCCGCGCTGAAGTGATCGACGACATAAGACGTCGGGTTCGTGTGATCGCCGCCTTCGGGGCGTTGACCGCTGCCGCGCTCCCAATAGGCGAGCAGTACCCAGTTGCCGCCCGTGCCGGGTGCCGTCCACGAGAGTGTCTCGCCGGAAGCCTGGGCGGTGAGATCGATGAAACTGCCCCGCTTGAGCACCGTCGGTTTGTTGGTCACGACGGTGACGATTTCGAACGCATGCACTGCGATCAAGTGGCGCTCTGTCACGCCAGTATCCGGTGGAGTGATCGGTTCGGGCAGTGCGCCGCTGAACTCGGCGCCCGGTGCGAGGGTCACGCTGCCGTGCGCGAGCTCCTTGATCGCCGCCGCAGATTGCGGTGTGATGTTCGGCGTCGCCGCCGGCCATGACGGTCCGAGTGTGATATCGATCTCGATGCCTTCTTCGGCCGCGGTCTGCAAGGCGCGTTCGACGGCGGCGACCCAGTGCTCGCCGCCCCAGCCGTACGTGTCGAGATCGAGCCCGCCCTTGACGCTGTGATGCACGTCAGAAATCTCCAGGCCGCCGAACCCCGAACGGGCTGCTTGCTGCACCTCCGCAGCGATTTCATCGAGGTCGACCTGACCATTCGGCCACCACCAGCGGAATCGGGGCGCGGTCGCCGCCGTCGGCGCCGTGAACCCTTCGAGGGTGGGCGTGGCGGCGGCACTGTCGACCGCGCCCGGGGGCGGCGCGCCCCATGCTGGGCTCGCGGATGTCGCGGCCGCGACCCCAGCGGCCGTAATCGCCGAGTATCTGAGCAGTTGCCGGCGAGTCAGGCCATACGGCTGCCCGTGGACGGGTGAAGACATGCGTGTGCGCTCCCTTGCGACAACGGCGTCAATGCACCTCTGCACTCGCCGTTGAGTTGAATCGTTTCAAAACAGTGCGTCTCCCAGCTTAGTGAAGGGTCGGAAACGACGTCAACGTTTCGGGGGAGTCACGAGCGCGTGTCGTCGTCCTCACGCATGTCGTGCCCGTGCTCAGATGCCGTGGAGAGATCGCGCTTCGCAATGGGGCGACCGTCGGGGGAGCGGCGACCCGTGGCGAGCGACGCGTCGCCCGAGGCCGTGTGGTCAGCGCGTTCGGGCCCGCGCGGCTGGATGCGCCCGGGGTCGAGCGTCCGCTGTACATCTGGCGGAGTGATCTGCTGGATCGGACCGGTGGTCGCGTCGACGTACCAGTCGGTGAGCGCCGGGTCGTCGCTGTCGAACCCGGCACCGGCGCCCTCGTCGGCAGGCACCTGATCGGTACCGAAAACGAAGTCGTCGCCGTACTCGTCGATGCCGCGGCGCACGCCCTGCGCGATGGCGGCTCGGGCATACGCGCGGCGGATGAGGTACGGATCGGTGCGCAGATCCTTCGCCCACGAAATCATGATCCCGATGACGATCACGGCGAACGGGAGCGCCGATACGACCATCAGCGACTGCAGACCCGAGAGGGTATTCCGCCCGCCGGCGAGCAGGAGCGCCACAGCGATCAGACTGAGGAGGAGACCCCAGACAATCGTGACCCACTTCGCCGGCTCCGGGCGCCCACCCTGCGACATCGAAGCCATGACGATCGAAGCCGAATCGGCCGCGGTCACGAAGAACACGAGCACGGCGACCATCGCGACCACCGACGTGATTGCGCCGAGGGGCAACTCATGGAGCACTTCGAAAAGGACCGCCTCACCCGAACCACCGGCTTCGAGATCGGCACCCTGAGACGTCTGGAAGATCGCGGTGCTGCCGTAGATCACGAACCAGGCAACGACAATTGCCGAGGGCACCAGTACAACGGTGGTCACGAACTCTCGAAGCGTGCGACCGCGCGAAATTTTGGCAATGAACATGCCGACGAATGGCGTCCACGAGACCCACCATGCCCAGTAATACGTGGTCCAGCTCGAGAGGAAGGTCGTCGCGGCTTCTCCCTGGTTTGGGTTGCGGGCGAGCATGGCGGGCGCCTGCGCGAAGAACTCGATGAGTGAGGCGGGCATGAAGTTCAGGATGTAGACGGTCGGGCCCGCGATCAGCACGAAGACTCCGAGCGCGCCCGTCAACGCCATGTTCAGGTTCGAGAGCCGCCGAATGCCCTTCTTCACGCCGGAGACCGCGGAGGCGATGAACAACGCCGTCAGAATGGCGATCGCGCCGATGATGAACGCGTTGCCCATCGGGCCGAGTCCGGTGACGAGGCGGAACCCGCTCTCGATCTGGAGGGCGCCGATGCCCAGCGAAACCGCGGTGCCGAAGAGTGTCACGATGATGGCGAAAATGTCGATCACGCGCCCGAGCACGCGATGACTGCTGCCCGGGAATACAGGTTCGAAGAGCGCGGAAATCAGCGGCGCGCGCCCGCGACGATACGCGCTGTAAGCGATGGCGCCGCCGACGAGCGCATAGAACGCCCAGGCGATCGGGCCCCAGTGGAGAATGGTCTGCGCCAGAGCGGGCAATGCGGCATCGGCACTGCCCGGTTCGACGTGGACTCCCGGTGCCGGGTTGAGAAAGTACGTGAGCGGTTCGAGCGGCCCGTAGAAGAGGAGACCGATTCCGAGCCCTGCCGCGAAGAGCATCGAGATCCACGACGTCGTCGTGAATTCGGGCTCTTCGTCATCGGCGCCCAGTCGGATACCGCCGGTGCGACCGTAGCCGACGACCAGCATGAAGCCCGCCACCGAAATCGCGAGTGCACCGAAGAGCCAACTGAAGTGCTCGGTGACCCACTGAAGTGACGAGCCGCCGACGACAGCAATCGAATCTGGAGCGATGAACGCCCAGACGATGACCCCGAGAGTGAACGTCATGGCGACGCCGAACACGACCCAGTTCGTCGCGAAACGCAGGCCCGTCTGCTCCACGCCGATGCCGGGAATCAGGCCGGGGTGGGGGAGCGGCGGCGGCGCGGGCAGTGTGATTTTGCGAGTGCGTTTGCCGGGCGGCTGCGAGGTGCTCATGCGTGGGATCCCTCTCCGTTCGAAGCGGTCGGTGCGGGGTGAGGCAAAACGATTGCGGCGCGCTCAGCTGCGGGCGGCGGTGATGAAGCGGGCGATGCGATCCGGGTCCTTGACTCCGCGGCTCGACTCCACGCCGCTTGAAACATCGACTCCACCCGGCCGCGCCGCGACGATGGCGTCGGCGACGTTCTCGGGGGAGAGGCCGCCGGCAAGCAGCCACGAGTCGCCAATGCGTTCGCGCAGTTCGCCCGGGACGCCAAGGGGAGCGACGTTCCAGGAGGATCCCGATCCGGGCACGGCCCCATCCAGCAGCAGTCGCTCCTCGCCGAGCTCGCCGGCGCGGAGCTGCGGAGCGTCGGCGAGCGACGTCGCGCGCCAGACCCGCGGAATGATCTCCTGGGCCACGGTGACGTCGCGCGCGGTGTAGGCGCCGTGGAGCTGCAGCACGTCGAACCCGAGGTCCGCGGCGATACGAGCGGCCTCGTCGGCGGGCAACGTATTCACGACCAGCACCGTGTCGATGCCGGCGCGGACGGCGCGCGTAGCACTCAGTACGCTGCGCGCCTCGTCACTGCTGGCGTGGCGCGGACTCGCGGGGCTCATGACCACCCCGACCGCGTCGGCGCCGAGCTCTGCGGCAAGGGCGGCGTGCTGCGGTTCGCGCAGTCCGCAAATCTTGACATACATTCGGTGTCCCTCGTTCGGCCCTGGCCCTGCACTCGTGATGCCGGGCGTCTTCGACACTTCAGCGTAGCCCGATCGCTCCGGTTCGTGTCGTGGCGGTGCGCCGGAGAGCGCGTATGAACTCCTCGTGAATGCACTCCACGAGCGCCACTTCGCCCCCTAGGATCGGCTCGTGCGCGCGATCTGGGAGGTGTTCATCGTGTGTCTGCGCCTCGGGTGCACCTCATTCGGTGGGCCCATCGCGCATCTCGGGTACTTCCGCACTGAGTTCGTGGTGCGTCGCCGTTGGGTCACCGATGCCGCGTACGCCGAGTGTGTGGCCCTGTGCCAGGTGCTGCCCGGGCCCACCTCGAGCCAGGTGGGATTCGCGATCGGCCGGTATCGCGCCGGCGTCGCTGGGGGAGTCGCGGCCTGGGTCGGCTTCACATTGCCATCCGCACTGCTGCTCGGGGCGTTGGCCCTCGGGGTGATGACGTCGGACGGCGACCTCAGCGATCCGAGTCTCGAACGCGCGCGTGAGGGGGCGATTCGCGGGGTGCTCGCCGTCGCGGTCGCTGTCATCGCGCTGGCCGTGCGCGGCATGGCGGTTGCGCTCGCGCCGGATCTGGCTCGCGCGCTCATCGCGATCCTGTGCGGCACGCTCGTGCTCGTCTGGGGGAGCCCTGGGGCATCCCTCGGCGCGGTGGTCATCGGTGCCATCGCCGGCCTCATCTGGCTCCGGGGGAGCACCGATGCGACCGAAGCGGTGCCGGGGTCGCCGCTCGCAGCGACTCCTCGACATGCGGCGGGCGCTGCGATCGCACTGGTCGTGTTGCTCGGAACGCTCCCGCTGCTCGCCGTGCTGACGCGCGACCCGACGGTGCAGTTGCTCGACGCGATCACGCGGGCGGGTGCCACAGTGTTCGGCGGCGGGCACGTGGTGCTTGCGATGCTGCACAGCGAACCCGCCGTGGGGCAGAGCATTGCTCAGGATCACCTGCTCCTCGGCTACGGCGCGGCGCAAGCGGTGCCGGGGCCCATGTTCACCCTCGCGACGTACCTGGGCATGATGTTCGAACCCGATGCCGCGTGGGGTGCGCGCATTGCACTCGCGGCCGCTGCGACCTTCGCGATCTTCCTGCCCGGAATGCTCCTCGTCACCGCCGTTTCACCCGTTTGGTCACGGATGCTGCGTTCGCCGCGTGCGCGCGGTGCGTTGGGCGGTATCAACGCGGCGGTTGTCGGAGTGCTGGCGGCCGCGTGGTTCGATCCGGTGCTCGTGCACGGTGTCGACGGTCTTCAGACAGTCATCTGGGTGGGCGCGTCTTTGGCTGCACTGCACGCGCGAGTGCCGCCCTGGGGTGTGGTGCTCGGCGGCGCGCTCGGCGGCGCGCTCGGGTGGCTGGGGTAAGTCGCGGCGGTCACCAGGGGAGGAGCGATGGTGCGCGGACTACGATGACACCATGGTCGACGATGCATTTTCACCCGTGCTCGGATTCTCCTGGTTGGATCGAGACGCTGAGTACCCAGCAGTGTTCGGGAGCGTGCACGAGGAGGCCTGGGATGGTCGCGTCGTCGGTACGCTCTGGGGTGGCGAACACCTGGTCGTTGAGGTCGTCACCGACCGGACCATGCGGATCGTCGACGCCGGCACCGGGGAGTGGCACCACCTCAATCGCAACCGCGACGCCGCGGAAGTCTGTCTCGCCGCGTTTCATCGATATGCGCACTCCGGTGCACCGACGACGGCTCCCACAATGATGACGGCGGAACAGGCTGCGGCGAAACTTGCCGCCTTCCGAGCAGGCGCCATTGTGCCCGCGCAGTCGGTTGCCGCCCCGGCAACACACGATGAGCGTCTTGCGGCGCTCAGGGCTGCTCTGGGCGCCGCTGACCCTGCGGCGCTCGAGGATTCGTGCTGGTGGTCTGGTCCGCTGGAGGAGGCTGCAGACGATCTGCTCTGAACTCGTTGTCTGCTGTGCGCTCTGCGGGTGCAGAGCGCACAGCAGCTCTGTGGGGAGGCTTCGTCTACTCAAGCTGACATAATATAGATTATCGTGCACATCTCATGGTGGGTCGATTGCCGGCCCGCGTGTACATATTGCGCTGATCGCTCGACGACCGTTTCGCTCGGAGTTTCCCTTTGGGTGACCGGCTTCGGGGTGCACATCATCGGTTGCCTGCTTACTCAGGTGCTCAATGCCGGCGCTCGGTCAGCCGGGCCTGCCGGAGTTGCTGTTGTTTTTGGGCCGCCATGTATTTCTGTGGCCAACCTGCGTCCAATGCACTAGAATCTAAAATATAGAGTACAAGTGAGTGAATGGATGCAAGGATGTCGGTGGCGCTGCGCAGTCGAACGGTCGCTTTCGACGCCGTGGATGACCCGATGCGCTCGTGGTCTCAGGCATCGCTCGACGAACTGTCGCGTGATTGTGTCGCGCTCTGTACAGAGATTTCGGCGACTGGCTCGAGTGAGCTCTCGAGCACGGTCATGAGGCTCGCGATGCGGATCATCGAGCTCAGTCGGTTCGGCAGTGACCTGGCGCAAGCAGCGCAAGAAGTGTTGCAATTCGCCGCCGATGAGCTGCCACAGCGCGAATGGTCAACCGAGCATGCGCGACAGGTCGACGATGGCGCGAGACTCCTGCGTGTCGCCTTCGGCGCACGTGATGACGCTCTCGCGGTGTGCGCCCTCCGACACCTCCGTGCTGGTGTTCCCGAATCAGCCCGCACCCGAATCTGAGTTGTTACCCCACCGGAAGGAACCTGCTCCATGCCCGCACAACGTGCGCGACGCGCGGTCACGACCCACTACGATCGCCGCAACGCGGAGGATGCTATTCAGACACTCGGCGTCGTGCTCGGCGGCGTCATGCGTATTGTGACCCCGAAACTCGACGTCGACGGTGAGCTCCACGTACTCGAGATCATCGAGCGCGCTTGCATCGCCGCGGAAGAACGAGACGCCGCAGCGCACACCGTTGTCGCGCTCGAATTCTACGATTGGCTCATCACGCGGTGCCCGAATGCGACACTCTCGGAACTCGCGGCGACCACACTCGCCCAAATGCGGATCCGGTACGGTCGCAAACTCGAAGAGCGTACACCGAACTGGCAACTGCTGTTGCACGGATGGTCAGGCATGCGCACGGCGCTTCTCACCGGCGATCCGGTCGCGGCCGAGCTCGCATTCGAAGACATGCACCGACTCCCCCTGGCACACCGGGCGTGGGAGCCTGCAACCTGGCGAGATGCCGCAGAGGCGCCGTTAGGCGCCGACTGAGTGCGCGACCACGAACGCGCCTAGACGCGCCCGGCGGCCAAGTGCAGCATTGAACGCATGGCGAGGGCGGCAGCGGCGACTCCCCCGAACTCCCCTGCGCTCAGCATCAATGCGGGATTGCTCGTTGCAGCCGCGATCGCGGCGAGCAGCAGTGCTCCCCCGACCGTGATCCACCCGACGAGTGCGAGCCCGATGGATACCGTTCCACCGAGCACCACTGCACCTCGGGATGCGGCGGGACGCACGAGGGCGGCGAGTGAGAACGCGATGACGGCGAGCGCGATTCCGCCGTAGACGTCGCTGGGACGATGCCAACCATAGGCGAGCAACTGCCAGCCGACTGCCGCAACGAGTGCGGTGCCGAGAAGCGCGACGAAGCCTCGGGCGGCCGCAGGGACGGCCCAGACGAGGGCCGCGGTGAGCGCGGCGAAGACCGTCATGTGACCACTCGGAAAGGTATTCGCCGCATCGAGCTCGAACAGTTCGGGTCGCGTGAGCAAGCGGAGCTTCAGTAACTGTGAGGCGACGATCGCCGTTGCAGGAATGACGGTCACCGCGATCGCCCGACTGAAGCCATGCGAGATCCACGCGATGACGCCGACGATGATCAGCGCGATCGCGACGGTCGGAATGGAGACGAGATTCAGTGGCGGCGGCGGATCGGTGGTGAATTGGGCCGCATCGAGCACGCTGTCCTCTGCGCGCTGTCCGAGCGCATTGCGCACGCCGAGGAGATACGAGGCGATGCCGACGGCAGACCAGAAGATGAGGAACCAGACGGCTCTGCGGCGGCCGCTCACACGGATCCCGGTCACCGAGACGCGCCGAGTTCGTGAGGGGCCGCTCGCTGATCTGCGGTGCGCACGGCCCACAGCGCCAATGCCGCAGCAGTCGACACGTTCAGCGAATCGACGCCGTGTTCCATCGGAATGACCACGGATCGTGTGGACGCCGCCAGTGCACGCCTGCTGAGCCCAGCGCCTTCGGTGCCGAACATGAGGGCCAACCGGTCCGGAAGCTCGTCTGCGTAGTCGGCGAGATCTTCGGCGTCGTCTCGCAGCGCGAAAGCAGTCAGCTCGAACCCGGCGTCGCGAATCAGCGGGCCGGCCTCGCGCCACTCGGGCAGACGGGCCCACGGCACCTGCAGCACGGCACCCATGCTGACGCGGACGGCCCGGCGGTACAGCGGGTCGGCGCATGCCGGGGTGAGGAGTACGGCATCCGCACCGAGCGCGGCAACGGATCTGAAGATTGCGCCGACGTTGGTATGGTCTGCGAGGTCTTCAAGCACCACGACGTGACGCGCCTGCTGCAGCAGCTCGCCGGGGTCGAGCGGAGCGGGGCGATGCATCGACGCCAGGGCGCCGCGGTGCAGGTGGAACCCGGTGAGTGCGGCGAGCTGATCGGTCTCACCCACATACACCGGAACATCGGGGTAGGCCGTGAGTAGTGGCTCGACCTTCGGCACCCACTCTTCAAGCAGCAGTACCGAACGCGGGCGGTGGCCGGCGCGCAGGGCGCGCTCGATGACCTTGGGCGACTCCGCCAGGTAGAGGCCCTCTTCGGGCTCGCGCACGCGGCGGAGTGCGACGTCGGTGAGCTGCGTATAGTCCGCGAGCTCGGGCGCCGTGAGATCGTCGATTCGTGTCAGCTTCACGCGGTGCGCTCCCCCGTGTGTTGAAGCGTCGCCGGAAGTTCAGAGACAGGTCGACCCGTGGAACGAACGAGCGGAGCGAGAAAATCGACGATTGCACCTGACGCATCGGCCACGGCTTCGTAGTGCACGAGATGCCCGACGCCTGGCACGATGTGGAGCCTCGCGTCGCGCAGACGCCGTCGCAACTCCAGCTGTTTGGCGAGCGGCGTGATGTCGTCGCGGTCGCCGGCGATCAGCAGTGTCGGCATTGTCAGCGCGGCTGCAGCCTCGGCGACGGTGTGCGAGACCGAGGCCCGGAAGGCTTGGAGTAGCGTCGTCGAATCCGCGAATGCACTGAAGTACTGCGCGTGCTGGCCATGGATCCACTGGCGCAGGTCGCGATCTCCGGTTTTCGCCATCACCTCACTCATCAGGCGGACAATCAGCGGATTGCCGAGCAGTTGCCGCGCAGCACGCTCGGGGAGCACATCAGCGGCGCGGTAGTACCCAATCGCGAGTTGGGTGAGCGCGGCCTGCGGCCCCTCGAGTGCCGGCGCGGAAATCGGGTTGATGAGTATCAGCCGTCGCGGCGAGAGGCCCGCGCGGACTGCAGCAGAGACCACCAGGGTGCCGAACGAATGGCCGAGCACATCGGCACCATCGGGAGCGACGGCAGCGACAAATGTCGACAGCCACTCCCCGTAGAGCTCGATGTCGTGCGCACGATCGGGAATCGCTGGAGTCTCACCAAAGCCGGGCAGATCGGGGACGATGACCCGCAGCTCGGGGCGCAGCTCGACAATGCGGGCGGCAATGCCGGCGAGACCGTGATGATCACCACGGAACCCGTGCACGAGCACCAGGGTCTCGCCGGCATCAGCACCGTATCGCCACGCGCGCGTCTGCATGCCGAGCGTGGGAACGGCGAAGTCGGTCGGGTCGGAATTCACAGGGAAATTCTACCGGTGGCCGCCGACAAACCTCCTGATGCGGCACGCGTCGCCCCCGCACTCGATAGCATCGATGGAGACGAATTTTCGCCGTCGAAAGGACTGATGTGACCGCAACGCTTCCGCTCTGGGCGACCGACCTTACCGTCTTTGATACGGAGACGACCGGCATCGACACCAACGAGGCCCGCATCGTGAGCGCGACGGTCGCCCTGCTCGGCGATGGCGGTGACGTCAAGGAACGCTACGACTGGTTGCTCGATCCGGGGGTTGAGATACCCGCTGCCGCAGTGCAGGTGCACGGCATCAGCACCGAGATCGCGCGCACGAGCGGCATCGAGGCGTCGGTCGGCGTGCGACAGATCGTTGAGCAGCTGCTTGAGATGATCGAGCGAGGTTTTCCCGTTGTGGCGTACAACGCCCCCTTCGATTTGTCCCTGCTCTCCGCCGAAGCCGCACGGCACGGCGTGCCGCTCCCCCGCGAGCTCGCACCCGTGATCGACCCCCTCGTGCTCGATAAACAACTCGACCGGTACCGCAAGGGCAAGCGCACCCTCGAGGCGGTTGCCGGTCACTACGGTGTGGTCATCGGCAATGCGCACGACGCTGGTGACGATGCGATCGCGGCCGGCCGTGTGCTGCAGCACATCGCGACGAAATACGCGGACGTGATTCCGGGCGAACTCGACGAACTCCACCAGGCGCAGATCGGATGGGCTGCTGCCCAGGCCGCCAGTTTCCAGGACTACATGCGCCGCGTGCGCGACCCCAGCTTCGTCGCCGACGGGCGGTGGCCGCTCCGCTGAGCGCTCTCGTGCTCCCCGCCTGAAACGTGGGGGTACGACGAAGGGCGGGCGATCCTGATCGGATCGCCCGCCCTTCGTGCGGAACTGCGACTTAGGCGCCGAAGCCCTTGAAGCGCTGGTTGAACTTCTCGACGCGACCGGCCGAGTCCATGATGCGCTGCTTGCCCGTGTAGAACGGGTGCGATGCGCTCGAGATTTCAACATCGATGACGGGGTAGGTCTCGCCGTCGAGTTCGATGGTCTTCTCGCTGGTCAGCGTGGAGCGGGTGAGGAAGGTCTCGCCCGACGCGAGGTCGCGGAACACGATCGCGTTGTACTCGGGGTGGATTTCGGTCTTCATGGGAGTTCCTTAGTGTTTGCCTGGGGGTGAGCGTGTAGCAGCACGCTCTGAGGACTTGGGATCGGCGGATTCACCGCACCAACGTTCTACTTTAGCAGACTCGCTTTTCGGGCGGTGCGCACATGTGCGCTTACGCCTGCGGAGCGGGGCGCGCGATCGCCGAGTAGCGTCCGTTGTGCACTGACAGGTCGAACGGCAGCCCGAACGTCGCTTCGAGCGCGTCCGCGGTGAGCGTCTCGGCGATGGGGCCCGCGGCTTGGATCGTGCCGTTGCGCAGCAGCAATACGTGCGTGAAGCCCGGCGGCACCTCCTCGACGTGATGCGTGACCATGATCATTGCCGGTGACGCCGGCGACGCCGCGAAACCGGAGAGCATCTGGAGCAGGCGTTCGCGAGCGCCCAGATCGAGGCTGGCGCTCGGCTCGTCGAGCAGCAGCAGCTCGGGGTCGGTCATGACCGCGCGGGCGATCAGAGCGCGCTTGCGTTCGCCATCGCTGAGCGTGCCGAACGCGTGATCGGCGAACTGCGCGAGGTCCCACTCGGCGAGAATGCGATCGGCCTGGCGCACATCGATGCTGTCGTAGTGCTCATTCCAGCGGCCCTCGACCGAGTACGCCGCGGTGAGCACCACATCGCGCACGAGTTCCGAGGCCGGGATGCGGCGGGCGGACGCCGACGAGACGAAGCCGATGCGGTTGCGCAGTTCGAAGACATCGACTTTGCCGAGTCGCTCGTCGAGCACCTCGACGCTGCCGCTCGTCGGAAAATCGTTCGCGGTGGCGAGCTTCATGAGCGAGGTCTTGCCGGCTCCGTTCGGGCCGAGGATCACCCACCGCTCGGAGTCGTCAACCGACCAGGTGATCCCGTCGAGGATCGGCCGGCGGTCGCGCACAAAGCTGACATCGGTGAGGCGGAGCACATTGACCATGGCCCTCAGCCTATCCTGGGAAGCATGACTTCTCTCGGCGCCACACGCCCCCTGGTCGTGCTCGATTGCGACTCCACCACGATCCAGGACGAGGTGATCGAGCTGCTCGCAGATGCGGCGGGCAGCCGCGCCGAGGTCGCCGAGGTGACCGAACGCGCGATGCGCGGAGAACTCGACTTCGCCGAGAGCCTGGCGGCACGCGTGGCGACGCTCGCCGGTACGCCTGAGACGGTCTTCGACGACGCCTACCGACGCGTTCGGCCGACCCCGGGCATCACGGAGTTGATCACTGCGGTGCACGATCGGGGCGGCCGCGTCGGCGTGGTCTCCGGGGGCTTCCATGAGGTGCTCGACCCACTCGCGCGCGACCTACGGCTCGACGCCTGGCGCGCGAACCGGCTGGAGGTCGTGGACGGCGTGCTCACCGGCCGCACGGTCGGGCCGATCATCGACGCAGCGGCGAAGGCTGCCGCCCTGCGTGAGTGGGCGCAGGCAGAGGATATTCCGCTGAGCGCGACGATCGCCATCGGAGACGGTGCGAACGACCTCGACATGATGGCGATCGCGGCGATCGGGGTGGCGTTCAACGGAAAGCCGGTCGTCCGCGAGCGCGCCGACGTGTCGATCGATGACGACTTGTCGCTCGCGATCCCGTTGCTCGACCGGCTCTCCTGACCGCCTAGAGGTTGTTGAGTACCTCGGTATCGCTCGGGATCACCCCGTTGTCGAGCAGCGAAACTCCGAGGTGCTTGAGCGCTGTCAGCGCCACATTCTGCGGCATCGGGCCGTACGAGACCCGCGCGACGCCGAGCGCCTCGTACTCTGCGGCGGTCAGTGCCCCGGGCAACCCGATCACGCTCACCTTGCGCTCTCCGATACCCTCCACGAGCGCGCGGGTGTCGTCGGCGTCGAGCACGCCCGGCACGAAGATCGCGGTCGCGCCGGCGTCGAGATAGGCTCGGCCGCGCTCGATCGCGTCGGCGATCGATTCGGCGCGTGGCCGGTCGCCGCCGCGCACCAGCGCGTCCGTGCGGGCGTTCAGCACGAATGAGACTTCCTCGCGCTCACCGGCCTGCACCGCCGCGCGCATGATCGCGACCGATTCGTCGAGTGGGCGCAGCCGGTCTTCGATGTTGGCCCCCGAGGCACCGGCCCCGATCGCGCGTCGCACCGTCTCCCCCGCGTCGGCGAATCCACCGTCGAGGTCGGCCGTGACCGGCAGATCGGTCACCGCGGCGATTCGGGCGATTGCGGCGATCATGGAGTCGAGCGGAATCTGTTCGCCGTCTGCATAGCCATGGCTCGCAGCGATGCCGTGCCCCGCGGTCGCAATCGCGCGAGTGCCGGGCAGGTCTGCGACAACGCGGGCGCTCGCGGCGTCCCAGACGTTTACGACGCGCAGCACCTCGGGGGCTGCGTAGAGTTCGGCGAGGGTCTGGGCGTCGACGGCGACGCGGGTGGCGGTACGGGGCTGCTCTGGAGTGCTCATGCGCTCAGGCTAGTGCGCGCATCGAACCCCGCGAAAGGGGGTGGGCGCATAGGAACGCCGTCGGCCGCTCGCTCTCCGCGAACAGGCGACGGCGTTCCTACGGAGAACGCTGTGGAAGGTCAGTGGCCCATGCCGAGGCCGCCGTCAACCGGGATGACCGCGCCGGAAATGTAGCCGCCGTCGTCACCGGCGAGGAAGGCCGCGGCACCCGCGATCTCGGCCACCTGGCCGAAGCGGGCAGCGGGAATCGAGGCGAGGTACTGCTGCTGCTGTGCTTCGGGAAGCGCAGCCGTCATATCGGTCTCGATGAACCCCGGGGCAATGACGTTCGCCGTGATGCCGCGCGATCCGAGCTCCCGCGTGAGCGAGCGGGCGAAGCCGACGAGGGCGGCTTTCGACGAGGAGTAGTTGATCTGGCCCGGGCTTCCGTAGAGACCGACGACGCTCGAGATCAGGATGACACGGCCGAAACGACCCTTCAGCAGGCCCTTCGCGGCGCGCTTGACGACTCGGAAGGTGCCGGTGAGGTTCGTATCGATGACGCTCGTGAACTCCTCCTCGGTCATGCGCAGCAGCAGCGTGTCCTTGGTGATCCCGGCATTGGCCACCACGACCTCAACGGGCCCGAGCTGCGCCTCGATCTCGGTGAATGCGGCATCGATCGATGCGGCATCGGTCATCTCCGCTCGCACGGTGATCGAGCCCTCCGGGCCCTCACCTGAACGCGACGTGATCGCGACGCGGTGCCCCTCGGCGATCATGCGCTCGGCGATGGCGTATCCGATGCCGCGGTTCCCGCCGGTGACGAGGACGGTGCGCGAAGTGGTCATGGGGTTCCTTCCGTACGGACAACTGCGCACCAGCCTACCGACGCGCAACTCGGCAGACGCGCATGCGCGTTGTCGGGCTTGGATCCAGCCGGACGGCGTAGGCTAGACGGGTACGGAGAAGGGACGCATGGCGAAGAGTTACGACGTGACGTCGGCCGGGGTGAACCCGGTCGAAGATCGCGCGCACCGCATGCGCATGTACTTCATCGCCATGAGTCTGCGCGTGCTCTGCGTGGTATCCCTCTTCTGGGTGCGCGGGTGGTGGGTGCTTCTCGCTGCTGCCGGAGCGATCATCCTCCCGTGGTTTGCGGTGCTCGTGGGCAACGCGGTGGCCCACGGAGGTGAGCAGACCCCCGATGCGCCCGACCCGCTGGAACTCACTGCGACCGAGACTGGGCCAGTCGCGCCGCCGAGTGCGGCGTCGGAGGTCATCGTGATTGATGTCGACCCCGAACGCCGGAGCGCACCTGCGACCGGAGCATCGGCCGAATCCGATTCGACCGCTGCCGAGGAGGCTTCGTGAGCGGCGTGGTCACCCCGACGCTGACGCTCGGAGGTACGCCGGAGCATCGATTCATGTGCTCGCGGGCGGGTTGTCGGGAGGCCGCGGCATTCGCGATCCTCTGGCGCAATCCGAAGATCCACACGCCCGATCGCCGCAAGACCTGGCTCGCGTGCACGGAGCACCGTCAGGTGCTGCACGATTTCTTGGAAGCTCGCGGCTTCCCGCTCGACGTACGAACGGTGGAAGAACTCGATGACTGATCTGCGCGCGTCCGTCGACGATGCGGCGGAGCCTGGGAGCATACCGACACACGTGGGGTGGAGTTTTTTGCGGTCCGGTCGATGGGTGGGCTATGTCGCGATGCTCCTGGTCTTCTCGATCGCCTGCGTGCTGCTCGGCAACTGGCAATTCGCTCGCCGCGCCGAAGCACGAGCGGAGATTGATCGGATCGACAACAACTACGACGCCGTACCGGTGGCTCTCGAAGAAGAGCTGCCCGATCCCTCGCATTTCGATGAGGATCGCCAGAAGTGGCGCACGGTCACCGTGACGGGCGAGTACGTCGGCGATCCGTATCTCGCGCGCAACCGTCCCGGGCCGCAGGGCGTCGGGTCCGACCTGATCCAGCCGCTGCGCACCGACGACGGGCTGCTGTTCTTCGTGGACCGCGGATGGGTGCCCGTCGATGGTGCCGCTGCGGAGCACGTGGACGATGCCGACCTCCCCACTCCCCCGTCTGGGCGTGTGACCGTCGAGGTGCGCCTGCGCGCTTCGGAGCCCGCGATTGCGAACCGCACGACCGCTGGTCGCGCCGTCGCCAGTATCGAGTTGCCCGAACTCGCGACGCTCGCCGGCGCACCGACCGAGTCGTATACGGGAGCGTACGGCATGCTCGTCGCTGAGTCGCCGACGGCTGATCACGGCGTGCTCCCTGCGAAACCCGAGCGCGACGAGGGTCCCCACCTGTCGTACGCGGTGCAGTGGTACATCTTCATCATCATCGCCGCGATCGGGGTCGTCTATGCCGCCCGTCGGGAGTATCGCACCTTCAACGCCGGCAGCGATGAGGTGGCGGCGCAGGATCTGCGAGAGGCCGAACGCAAACGGCGTCGCGGCCCGAGTGACGCCGACATTGAGGATGCGCTGCTCGATGGGTGATGCGTTCCAGCGTCGGGGCTCGCGAGTGACGGCGATCTCCGCACTCGTGATCGTGCTCGGCGGCGCCCTGCTGCTCTCCGCCTGCGCGGCACCGGTCGATCCCGTCGAGGCGCGCGAGTCTCTCTCGGACGTCACCCAAGATCCCGCGCCTCCCGAGGCCGCTGATGCGTACAGCGCCGAGTTGCACCCGGATCCCGTCGTGGATGCCGGATCGTGTGAGCCCTATCTGCTGATCACAGCGCGCGGAACCGGCGAACCGAGCTCCGGGCAGCTCGTCACCGGGATGACGCGAAAAATCTCGAAGGCGCACGCGGGCGATGTTCGTGTGCTCGACGTCGACTACCCGGCAGACAGCGATGTCAAGGAGGGCGGCACGATCGGTGCGCGGACCCTGGTCGACATTCTGAATGTGCAGTCGGAGGCCTGCCCGGATCAGCGGTTCGTGCTGCTCGGGTATTCGCAGGGCGCACTCGTGATCGGCGACTCCCTCTCGCCCCCTGAAGACCGGATGGTCGGCGAGACCGTCGGCACCGTCGACGAGGGCGCGATGGAACGCGTGCTCGCGGTCGTGCTGTTCGGTGATCCGCGCTTCGAAGGAGCGGCTGAGTACAACGTCGGAAGCTTCGATGCGTCGCTCGACGGGCTCCTTCCGAGACCCGAAGACGCGCTCGACGCGGTCGCCAACCGCATACGCGACTACTGCGTCGCCGGAGACTTCATCTGCCAGAGCAGCCTCGACTTCGACGAGAAGCCGCATATCGCGTACTACTCGAACGGCATGCCGTCTGAGGGTGCCGATTTCGTGCTGGCCCGGATCGACGCCCTGGAGAAGTCCGCGAACGACGACAAGATCTCACGGACTCCCCCGACGCCGAGCGTCGTGCCGACTCCGACGCCGTCTGACAGCGACGGCTGAGCTGCCGCTGTCAGACGCGACGCACGCAGTTGCGGCGTCCGCTCAGGCGAGCTCGATGAGCTCCAGGTACTCCTTCGACCAGTGATCCTCGGTGGCCTCGGGCATGATGAGCACGCGCTCCGGGTTGAGCGCCTCGACAGCCCCCGGGTCGTGCGACACGAGCACCACTGCGCCGGAGAAGTGCGCGAGCGCATCGAGTACTTCTTCGCGGCTGGCCGGGTCGAGGTTGTTCGTGGGCTCGTCGAGCAGCAGCACATTCGCGCTCGAAACGACGAGCATGGCGAGCGCGAGGCGCGTCTTCTCACCGCCCGACAGCACGCCGGCGGGCTTGTGGACGTCGTCTCCCGTAAAGAGGAATGAGCCGAGCACGCGGCGGGCTTCGGTTTCGGTGAGGTGCTGCGACACCGAGACCATGTTGTGGAGCACGCTCGCCTTCACGTCGAGCGTCTCGTGCTCTTGCGCGTAGTACCCGACTTTCAGGCCGTGACCGGCGATGAGTTCTCCCGTATCGGGCTCGTCGACCCCGGCGAGCATGCGGAGCAGCGTCGTCTTGCCGGCGCCGTTCAGCCCCAGCACGACCACTTTTGACCCGCGATCGATGGCGAGGTCGACACCCGCGAAAATCTCGAGCGACCCGTACGACTTCGAAAGCCCCTCGGCCATAAGCGGGGTCTTGCCGCAGGGGGCCGGGTCCGGGAAACGGAGCTTTGCGACGCGTTCGACTTGGCGCTCGTCTTCCAGGCTCGCCAGCATCTTGTCGGCTCGCGCGACCATCTGGTGCGCGGCGGCTGCCTTTGACGCCTTCGCGCCGAAGCGCGCCGCCTGATCTTTCAGGACCGACGCCTTCTTCTCGATATTGGTGCGCTCCTTGCGGCGGCGCTCCTCATCGGCGGCGCGCTGTCGCAGATACAGCTTCCAGTTCATGTTGTAGATGTCGATGACCTGGCGGTTCGCGTCGAGATAGAAGACGCGGTTCACGGTTTCGCCGACGAGATCGATGTCGTGGCTGATGACGATGACCCCGGCCTTCGAGTTCTTGAGGAACTCCCGCAACCAGACGATCGAGTCGGCGTCGAGGTGGTTGGTCGGTTCGTCGAGAATCATCGTGTCGGCATCCGAGAACAGAATGCGCGCCAGCTCGATGCGGCGACGCTGACCGCCCGACAGCGTCTTCAGCGGTTGATCGAGGATGCGATCCGGCAAGCCCAGGTTGTTCGAAATCGAGGCGGCCTCAGATTCTGCGGCGTACCCGCCGAGAGCCTGGAAGCGGTCGGTGAGGTTGCCGAAGCGCTTCATCGCCTTTTCGGCGACGGCGGGATCGTCTGAGCCCATGTCTTCGGTCGCCTTCGCGATGTTCTGCTGCAGCGTGCCGAGCCCGCGCGCATCGAGAATGCGATGGCGGGCGATCTGCTCGGGGTCGCCGGTGCGCGGATCCTGCGGCAGGAAGCCGAGCTCGCCGGTCACCGTAATCTTGCCCTCTGCAGGCTGCAGCTCCCCCGAGAGCGTGCGCGTCAGCGTCGTCTTGCCGGCACCGTTGCGCCCCACGAGCCCGATCTTGTCGCCGGGGTTCACGCGGAAGGTCACCTCCGACATGAGGCGCCGTGCACCGACGTCGATGGCGAGGTCTTCGACCGAAATCATGCTGTGGGGCTCCCAGATACACCGTCCGTGCGTCTGCACGGCAACCGCAACAGTCTAGTGGACGGTGCTGAGATCACACGCCAGCGAGGGCGGCCTCGTCGGCCCAGAGCACGGTGTCGGTGCGCCCGACGAGCCGAGCGGCGGGCAGCGTGGGGTCAACCGCAGTCACCACCTGCGAAATGGCATCGGCCTTGCCCGCGCCGGCCGCGATGAGCCACACGTGCTCCGCTCGATTGAGCGCGGGGAGTGAAAGCGTGACGCGCTCGGGAGGCGCCTTCGGCGAGTTCCGGATCGCCAGTGCGCTCGGAGTGTCGGCGGCGACCGCATCGATCTCCGGGCGACCGGGGAAGAGCGACGCGACGTGCCCGTCCTCCCCCACTCCGTTGAGTGCGAGGTCGATGCGGTCGATGCGCGCGACGATCTCGGCGTAGGCGGTTGCGGCGTCGTCGAGCGTCAGACCCGCGTCAGCGCCCGCCACCCGGTGCACGAGCGCCGGGTCCGTCTCGACGTGCTGCAACAGCGTGCGGTCGGCGAGCAGGTCATTGCGATCCTCGTGCCCCGCCGGCACCCACCGTTCGTCGCCCCACAGCACGCGCACTCGCGACCACTCCACGCGATCGCGCTCCGCGTGTGCGCCGATCGCTTCGAGCACCCGTGCACCCCCGGTGCCACCGGTGAGCACGACGCAGGGAATCTCCCCCTGCGCCTGGCGGCCGGCGAGCAATTCGATCGCGGACGCGGCCGCATCGGCTGCGAGGCTCGCCAGGTCAGTGCGTGACTCGATGCGCATGATGCAGCCGAACTACGCGCTGATCTCGGTGCGGTCGCCCGACCACAGTGTGTGGAAGCTGCCGTCGCGATCGGTGCGGCGGTAGGTGTGCGCTCCGAAAAAGTCGCGCTGCCCTTGAATGAGCGCCGCGGGCAGGCGTTCCGCGCGCAGCCCGTCGTAGTACGCCAGCGACGATGAGAAGGCGGGGGCCGGAATTCCGGTCTGCGT
Organism: Leucobacter japonicus; assembly: GCF_001273855.1. Classification (NCBI taxonomy): domain Bacteria; kingdom Bacillati; phylum Actinomycetota; class Actinomycetes; order Micrococcales; family Microbacteriaceae; genus Leucobacter; species Leucobacter japonicus. The sequence continues at coordinate 177,225 of NZ_JHBX01000077.1, forward strand.
CGCGTGCACCACGACACGACGCCATGCTTCCTGCCCACGGGTCAGCGCCTCGGCGAAGTACGGTGCGCTCATCAGGAGCGGCAGGTCGGCCTCTGCGAGATACGCATCGGCGATGCGATTCAAGAACTGTGCGCGGATGATGCACCCGGCACGCCAGATACGCGAAATGGCTCCGAGGTCGATCGTCCAGTTATGCTCTGCAGCACCCGCGCGAATCTCGTCGAATCCCTGCGAATACGCAACGATCTTCGAGGCGTAGAGCGCCTGTCGCACGTCTTCGATGAAGGCGGCCTCATCGGCGACCGCGACGCCCGCGGCGGGCCCGGGCAGTGCCGACGCGGCGGCGCGCTGCTCCGGGTGCGACGACAGCGACCGGGCGAACGTCGCCTCGGCGATTCCAGACACCGGTACCCCGAGCGCGAGCGCGGTCTGCACCGTCCACGCCCCCGTGCCCTTCGCGCCGGCCTGGTCGAGAATCACGTCGACGAGCGGCTCCCCCGTTGCGGCATCAATCTGACGCAGCACCTCGGCGGTGATCTCGATCAGGTACGACTCGAGCTCGCCCTGGTTCCACTCGGCGAAGATGTCTGCGATCTCTGCCGGGGATTTGCCGGTGCCGCGGCGGATCAGGTCGTACGCTTCCGCGATGAGCTGCATGTCGGCGTACTCGATACCGTTGTGCACCATCTTGACGAAGTGCCCCGCACCATCGTGGCCGACGTGCGTGACGCACGGTTCGCCCTCGGCGACCGCAGCGATCGACTTCAGAATCGGGCCCAGCGTCTGCCAGGCCTCATCCGAGCCGCCCGGCATGATGCTCGGACCGTTGAGCGCGCCCTCTTCACCACCGGAGATGCCGGCACCGACGAAGTTGATCCCGGTCTCGCGCACCGCGCGCTCGCGACGAATCGTGTCGGGGAAGAACGCGTTGCCGCCATCGACGATGATGTCGCCCGGCTCGAACACCTCGACCAGGGCGTCGATCGTCGCGTCGGTCGCGGCACCTGCCTGCACCATGATGATCGCGGTGCGGGGGCGCGACAGCGATGCCGCGAACTCCGCGTAATCGTATGCCGCCACGAATCCGGCCTCGGGGTGCTCCGAGATCAGCGTCTGGGTGCGTTCCGGGCTGCGGTTGAGCACCGCGACGGTGTTGCCCTCGCGGCTCGCGAGGTTGCGTGCGAGGTTCGCACCCATCACGGCGAGGCCGACGACCCCGATGTTCGCTGCGCTGTCAGTCACGCTCGCTCCTTCGTCAGTGTGTTCAGTGCTGGGATGCGGCAGCGCGCGTGCGCGAGAGTTGCTCGAGCACGCGGCCGTACATCACGTCTTCATTGAGCCCGCGCAGTTCTTCTGCGAGGCACTCGCTCAGCGTGCGCCGCGGCAGCACGATCTGATGGGTGGGCTGGCCCGGCTGGCTGAGCGCCGCATGCGTCGGCGAGAGCCGCTTGAGCTTCGCTTCACCGCTCGCGCGCACCAGCTTCACCGAGTGCAACCCTTCGGCGTGCAGTGCACGATCGAGGAGGGTGCAGGTCGTGGGCACACCGAGTGCGAGCTCCAGCCAGGCCGCGAGCAATTCCGTCGAAGGGGACGCCTCCGACCCGACCACTTCGACCGCGGTGACCGGTTCGAACGGGGGCTGATCGAGTACGGCGGCAAGATACTCGCGCCACCGGGTCAAACGCGTCCACGCGAGGTCGGTGTCGCCGGCGGAGTACCCCGCGATGCGGGTGTCCCACCCCGAACCGTCCGGTGCTGCCGCGTCGGTGATCCTGCGCTGCCCGATGCGACCGAGTGGATCGGCGCCCGGGCGATCCGGGGCCTCATCGGGCCACCAGACCGCGACCGGGGCGTCGGGCAGCAGCAAGCCGGTGACCAGGCCTTCGACCCCGCTCGCGACATCGCCGAACGCGCGGAGCACGATGACGTCGCTCGCGCCCGCGTCAGCACCGACGCGGATCTCCGCGTCGAGACGTGCATCGGCGTCGGGAGTCGCCTGCAGCACGATGACCCGCATGGGGTGCTCACTCGAGGCGTGATTCGCCGCTTCGATGACGGACTCGTCGAGTTCGCCCGACGCCGAGATGACGAGCGTGAGCACGTGGCCCAACGCTGAGACGCCGCTCTCCTGGCGCATCGAGACGAGTCGGCGGGTGACGGCGCTGACGGTGGTGTTCGGCAGGCTCTCAATCATGGGCGTCTCCAGGTGCGACCGTCGCGGGCGAGCATCTCATCCGCGGATGCGGGGCCCCAGGAACCGGGAACGTAGGGCTCGAGCGATGCGTCTTGCGCTGCCCAGTGGCGCTCGATGGGGTCGAGGATGCGCCATGAGAGCTCCACCTCGCGCTGCCGAGGGAAGAGTGGGGCGTCACCCAGCAAGACGTCGAGAATCAGACGCTCATAGGCCTCGGGGCTCGCCTCGGTGAACGCGTGGCCGTAGCCGAAGTCCATCGTCACGTCGCGCACGCGCGTGCCGCTGCCCGGCACCTTCGCCCCGAACCGAATCGTGATGCCCTCGTCGGGCTGTACCCGGATGACGAGCGCATTCGAACCCTGCTCCTGCCGTTGCGATTGGCCGAAGAGTTCGCCGGGCTCCTTGCGGAAGACGACGGCGATCTCGGTGACGCGGCGCCCCAGACGCTTCCCGGTGCGGAGGTAGAAGGGCACGCCCGTCCAGCGACGCGTCTGCACGCCGAGCTTCATCGCGGCGAACGTCTCCGTGCGCGAATCGGGCGCCATGCCCTCTTCATCGAGGAAGCCGTTGACGAACTCGCCGCCCTGCCAGCCGGCCGCGTACTGGCCACGAGCGGTCGAGTGCTCCAAATCATCGGGTAGCACGACCGCTTCGAGCACTTTCTCCTTCTCGTCGCGCAGATGCTGCGCGGAGAGACTGATGGGTTGCTCCATCGCGGTGAGCGCCAGCAATTGCAGCAGATGATTCTGGATCACGTCGCGTGCTGCGCCCACGCCGTCGTAGTAGCCCGCGCGGCCGCCCACGCCAATGTCTTCCGCCATGGTGATCTGCACATGGTCGACGTAGTTCCGGTTCCAGATCGGCTCGTACATCGCGTTCGCGAACCGCAGCGCGAGAATGTTCTGGACCGTCTCCTTGCCCAGATAGTGATCGATGCGGAAGATCGAGTCGGCGGGGAACGCGGACTCGAGCACATCGTTCAGATCGCGCGCCGAGGCGAGGTCATGGCCAAAGGGCTTCTCGATGATGACGCGACGCCACCGTTGATCATCGGGTGTGCGATCGACCAGCCCCGAACTCGAGAGATGCTTCGCGACCTCGGGGAACGCCGTCGGCGGTATCGACAGGTAGAAGGCGTGATTGCCCATCGTGCCCCGCTCACGGTCGAGCGTCTCGACCGTGTCGCGCAGGCGATCGTACGCCTCGGGATCGTCGAACTGGCCCTGTACGAAACGAATGCCTTCAGCGAGCTGCTGCCAGGTGTCTTCGCGGAACGGTGTGCGAGCGTACTTGCGCACCGCATCGTGCACGATCTCCGCGAAGTCACGATCTTTCCAATCGCGGCGGGCGAAGCCGACCAGCGCGAAGCCCGGGGGCAGAAGCCCACGGTTCGCGAGGTCGTAGACCGCGGGCATGAGCTTCTTGCGCGACAGGTCTCCGGTCACCCCGAAAATGACGAGGGAGCTCGGGCCGGCAATGCGGCTGAGCCGCGGGTCGTCTGCTGAGCGCAGCGGATTGCCCGGCCGGGTGGAACCCGAAGATTCCCAGCCCGGACCGGGCACTGCGAAGGCGTCTGCCGTGTTGTTCACGCGGCGTTAGATCGCGAAGCCGAGTGCGCGCATCATGTCGCGCCCATCGTCGGTAATGCGCTCCGGCGTCCACGGCGGCATCCACACCCAGTTGATGCGGAACGCCGTGACGAGCCCGTCGAGCGCTTCAGCGATATCGTTCTCGATGACGTCGGTGAGCGGGCAACCCGCGCTGGTGAGCGTCATGCTGATGACGAGCGCATCGTGCTCCTCATCGAAGGCGAGATCGTAGATCAGGCCGAGATCGACGATGTTCACGCCGAGCTCGGGGTCAGACACGTTCTTCAACGAGTCAATCGCCTGCTCGCGGAACTCCGGGTCGATCGACTGCGGTGCCGTCGTGGTTTCCTCGCTCATACGACCAGCCTACGCCCTAGGCCGACTCGAGGAAGCGATCGTAACCCTCGTTCTCGAGACGATCGGCCAACTCGGGGCCGCCCTGCTCGGCAACACGGCCGTTGACGAACACGTGCACGAAGTCGGGCTTGATGTACCGGAGGATGCGGGTGTAGTGCGTAATCAGCAGAACACCGAGGCCGGTGTTCTCCTTGGCGCGGTTCACGCCTTCGGAGACGATCTTCAGCGCGTCGACGTCGAGGCCGGAGTCGGTCTCATCGAGCACGGCGAACTTCGGCTTGAGCAGTTCGAGCTGCAAGATCTCGTTGCGCTTCTTCTCGCCGCCCGAGAAGCCCTCGTTGACGTTGCGCGCGGCAAACGACTCGTCCATGCGCAGGTTGCCCATGGCTTCCTTGACGTCCTTCATCCAGGTACGGATGGCGGGCGCTTCACCGTCGATGGCGGTCTTCGCCGTGCGGAGGAAGTTGGCGTTCGTCACTCCCGGAATCTCGACCGGGTACTGCATCGCGAGGAACATGCCCGCCTGAGCGCGCTCGTCGACGCCCATTTCGAGCACCTCTTCGCCGTCGAGCAGGATCGACCCGCCCGTGACCTCGTAGCGCGGGTGGCCGGCGATGGCGTACGCCAGCGTCGACTTGCCCGAGCCGTTCGGGCCCATGATGGCGTGGGTCTCACCCTGCTTGATGGTGAGGTCGACCCCCTTGAGGATCTGCTTCGCACCCTGCTCGGTCTCGACGCTGACGTGCAGGTCCTTGATTTCCAGAACGGAGCTCATTGTTCAATCTCTTTCGTAACGTTGGGGTCGATGTACACGTCGCCGTCTGCGATCTCGACGGCGTAAACGGGAACCGGCTCATACGCCGGAAGGTTCTGCGGAACGCCCGTGCGGAGGGAGAATGCCGACCCGTGGGCCCAGCATTCGAGGGTGTCGCCCTCGACGAAACCCTCCGCGAGGCTGATCTGACCGTGGCTGCAGGTGTCGCCGATCGCGTGGATCTCGCCGTTGCCGTCGAGCACGATCGCGATCGGTACGTCGTCGACCACCACGCGGGTCGCCTGATCCTGCACCAGATCGCTCACGGCGAGCACCTTCTGCCTCGGCATCAGCGGACGGAGCCGGCGAGTTCGGCCTCGACCGCCGCCTGCAGGCGCTCCTCGGTCGCGGCATCACCGATCTGCGCGATGACCTCGATGAGGAAGCCGCGGACGACGAGCTTCCGCGCCTCTTCTGCCGAGATGCCTCGGCTCTGGAGATAGAAGATGTGCTCGTCATCGAAACGACCGGTGGCACTCGCGTGACCGGCGCCCTCGATGTCGCCGGTCTCGATCTCCAGGTTCGGAATCGAGTCCGCTCGCGTGCCTTCGGTGAGCACGAGGTTGCGGTTCTGCTCATAGCTGTCGGTGCCGGTGGCGTTGTTGCGGATGAGTACGTCACCGATCCACACCGTGTGCGCCCCCTCGCCTTGCAGGGCACCCTTGTAGGTGACACGGCTGCGCGTGTGGGGCGCATCGTGATCGAGGTAGACCTGGTGCTCGAGGTGCTGGCCCGCATCGGCGAAGTACGCGCCGAGCGCTTCGCCGTTCGCGCCCTCGTGGTCGAGGTGAATCGAGGGGTTCAGGCGAACGATGCTGCCTCCCAACGAGACGACGATGTGCGTAATCGAGGCATCGCGGCCCACCGTGGCGTAGTGGCTCGCGAGGTGGATCGCCTCATCGTTCCATTGCTGCACACTCACGACGGTCAGCTTGGCGCCGTCGCCGACGACGATCTCGACGTTCTCGGAGAGTTGCGCGTCGCCCGAGTTCTCGATGATGACCAGGCCCTGCGAGTGCGGAGCCGCCTCGATGATGGTGTGCGCCGCGCGCGGTGCGGCATCGAGTGCGTCACGCGTGATGATCGCGGTGACCTGCTCCTCCGACGAGATCGTCACGAGATGCGCTTCACCGAATGCAGACCAGGCCGCGGCGGCACCGCGCTCCTCGGGAATCCCGGCGCGGCCGACGCGTGCGTCATCGCGAGGAATCCACTCGGAACTGACTCCGGCGATCTCCGTCACCGATACCGGTACACGCGCACCGTCGAGGTCGCCGTGCAACACCACGTCGAGCTTCGCGACCGGGGTGTACTTCCAGACCGCTTCGCGGCCGGTGACCGCGGCGAAATCTGCGACATTCGTCGATTTCGGGCGATCCGATCGGGTCTGCACGGGCACGCGGTTGGCCCAGTCTCCGTCGGAATGCTCGGTCAGGCCGTGCTGAGCCGTTTCTTTCGTAGCGACAGCTTCGGTCATTATCCGACGGATCCTTCCATGCCCATCTCAATGAGCTTGTTCAGTTCGAGCGCGTATTCCATGGGCAGCTCGCGTGCGATCGGCTCGATGAAGCCGCGCACGATCATCGCCATGCCCTCTTCTTCGGCGAGGCCGCGGCTCATGAGGTAGAACAGCTGCTCCTCGCTGACGCGGGAAACAGTGGCCTCGTGGCCGAGCTCGGCGTCGTCGGTACGAATATCGATCGCCGGGTAGGTGTCGCTGCGCGAGATCGTGTCGACGAGCAGCGCGTCGCACACCACCGAGTTGGCGGAGTGGCGTGCGTTCGCCTCGATGCGGACCTCACCGCGGTAGCCCGTGCGGCCGCCACCGCGGGCGATGGACTTCGCGAGAATCGACGACTTGGTGTTCGGAGCGAGGTGAATCATCTTCGCACCCGTGTCCTGGTGCTGCCCCGGGCCGGCGAACGCAACAGAGAGCGTCTCGCCCTTGGCGTGCTCACCAGTGAGGTAGATGGACGGGTACTTCATCGTCACCTTCGAGCCGATGTTGCCATCGACCCACTCCATGGTGGCGCCCTCTTCAGCGATCGCACGCTTCGTCACGAGGTTGTACACGTTGGTGGACCAGTTCTGGATCGTCGTGTAGCGCACGCGAGCGTTCTTCTTCACGATGATCTCGACGACGGCCGAGTGCAGCGAGTCCGACTGATAGATCGGAGCCGTGCAGCCCTCGATGTAGTGAACGTAGCTGTCTTCGTCAGCAATGATGAGCGTGCGCTCGAACTGACCCATGTTCTCTGTGTTGATGCGGAAGTAGGCCTGGAGCGGGATCTCGACGTGCACGCCCTTCGGAACGTACACGAAGGAGCCGCCCGACCACACGGCGGTGTTGAGTGCGGCGAACTTGTTGTCGCCCGACGGGATGACCGTGCCGAAGTACTGCTCGAAGATCTCCGGGTGCTCTTTGAGTGCGGTATCGGTGTCGAGGAAGATGACGCCCTGCTCTTCCAGATCCTCGCGGATCTGGTGGTAGACGACCTCGGACTCGTACTGAGCCGCGACACCGGCGACGAGGCGCTGGCGTTCCGCCTCGGGGATACCGAGACGCTCGTACGTCTCCTTGATTTCCTCGGGCAGGTCTTCCCAGGTGGTCGCCTGCTTCTCCGTGGAGCGCACGAAGTACTTGATGTTGTCAAAGTCGATCTCAGAGAGATCGGCGCCCCATGCGGGCATCGGCTTGCGATCAAAGATCTGCAATGCCTTGAGCCGACGCTTCAGCATCCATTCGGGCTCGTTCTTCAGTGCCGAGATCTCGCGCACGACCTGCTCACTCAGGCCGCGCTTGGCGATCGCGCCGGCCTCGTCGCTGTCGTGCCAGCCGAACTCGTACTGGCCCAAGCCTTCGAGCTCGGGTCGGTCGATCAGTACCTCAGGCATGATCCCTCCCTCATTCTTCGTCTCGCACGGGGACCCGGTGTCGAGCCGGAGGGATCCGGCCTGACGGCGTGTGAGCTCGGCGAGCTCACGCACACATCGGGTTCCCTGCAGCGGTGCAGTATTCTGGGCCTCGGACGGGGCCGGAGCGATCCGATGCGGAGCATCGAACGCCCGACGTATCGTTCGCAACCACAGCTTCCCATTCTACAGGGTTCCGATAGTTTCGGTGGGATGTCCGCTCAGGGCTTCGCAAACTCAGGGGAAGCGCCCGAGAGGAGACTCGTTGTCCAGCGCGCCCATCGCCAGCACGTCCGCCCCCAGAGCCCCGCGCTCAGGGATCGGCACCCCGCCGCGGTTCCTGCGCGTCGTCGCCTGGATCTCGTTCGTGTTGAACACGGTCATCATCGGTACCGGCGGCGCGGTGCGCCTCACCGGGTCCGGCTTGGGCTGCCCGAACTGGCCGCTCTGCTCGCCCGGTTCCCTCGTACCGACCGAAGAACTCAGCTACCACTCCCTGATCGAGTTCGGCAATCGTACGATCTCGGGCCCGCTGCTGATCAGTGCGATCCTGGTCGTGATCCTCGCGTGGCGCATCCGAACCGCACGTCGCGACTTGTTCGTCATCTCGATCGTCGTGTTCGGGCTGGTGCTGCTGCAGGCGCTCATCGGCGGTGTCATCGTGTGGTTGCACCTCAACGCCAACCTCGTGGGCATTCACTACGTCATCTCGCTCGCGCTCGTCTGTATCACCGCGGCATTCCTGACGCGAATGTACGAACCGGGCACCGCACGCGAACGTGCGGTCCCGAAGGGGTTTGCGATCCTCACCCACGTGACAACGCTTTTCATGGCGATCACGGTGCTGTTCGGGGTGCTCACCACGGGCTCGGGGCCGCATTCGGGTGATGCAACTATTCAGCGCGACGGCGTCGATGCGACGCTCATGAGTCATATTCATTCCCTGCCCGGGTACGCCGCTTTCGCTCTGACGGTGGCCGTACTCGTGTGGGCGGTTGCCCGCCGACTCCGCCCGCTGAAGTGGACGCTCGTCTTGCTCGCCGCTCTGATCGTGCAGATTTCCGTCGGGGTCTACCAAGCGCGCCATGGCCTGCCTGAGCTCGCGGTCGGCGTGCACATGGTGCTCGCGGCGCTGACAGCGGCGACGATGACCGTCGTCGTGCTGCGCCTCAAGCGTCCGGTCTCGGCAGAGTAGCCCGGGGCTCTCCCCCGCATCGAACGCGCAAGAACTCCGCACTGCTATCGGGGCGCCAGGGAGGCGTCCACGTCGATGACCGCGAACGCGGTGACAGTGCGGTGACCCGTCTGAAGTGCTCACCACTGTGCAACCGCGGTTGATGCGCGAGCTCGCGTTGTTGTGACCCGTGTCGCGAGCCTGCGACCCAGTACAGGCCACGTCGAGCCTGCCGGTGCGGGGAACTCCGAGTTCGTGCAGCCTGCGGCATGACACGCCCGTAAGTGAGCAAATGCTGCCATTCTGCGCGCAGATACGGACGAAAAGCGCTCACTCAGCCGAGTGAATCGAGATGGCTTTCGACGACGTTCTCTGGTCGATGCGGCACCCTGCGAGTGAGGGTTCTTGGTGTTTCGAGAAGCCTGAAGTCAGCGAGGGATGCCCACCCGAGACATACGCGACAGAAGCCACAGACCCCGGCGCGCGGCCCCGAGTCACCGTCCAGGCGGAGCCGCACTCAGGTGCGCGCGGGCGTGCCTAGAACGGCAGCAGTGCGTCGATCGCGATGACCAGCGAGAGCACCGAGAGGTAGATGTTGGCCGTGTGGAAGACCTGCATCGGCTTCCCCGCCTCGCCGCGGATCGCGTGCGCGTACAGGCGGTGCGCCTGGTAAATGAAGTAGCCGCCGAAGACGATCGATGCCACGGTGTAGGTCCAACCCATATCTGCCACGGGAATGAGGAGCAGGCTCGCAGCGACCGTCGCCCAGGTGTAGAGAATCACCTGCAGGCCGACCGTGACCCGTCCGCGGACCACGCCGAGCATCGGCACTCCAGCGTTCGCATAGTCGTTGCGGTACTTCATCGAGAGCGGCCAGTAGTGGGCCGGCGTCCAGAGGAAGATTACGAGGAACAGTACCCACGCGGGCCAGTCGAGCGAGTTGTTGACGGCAGCCCAGCCGATGAGCACCGGGAAGCACCCGGCGATACCGCCCCAAACGATGTTCTGCTCGCTATGGCGCTTGAGCACAATCGTGTAGATGACCACGTAGAAGAAGATCGCGCCGGCGGAGAGCGCCGCGGCGAGCCAGTTCGTGGTGGCGGCGAGCCACACGACGGAGAGTGCGCCCATGACCCAGGAGAAAATAAGCGCGTTGCGATCCGAAATCTCGCCGGTGACGAGCGGACGGTTCTCGGTGCGCTTCATCTTGCGATCCATGTCGCGGTCGATGTAGCAGTTGAATGCGCCGGCAGACCCGGCGCTCATCGCCCCGCCGATGAGCGTTGCGAATACCAACCAGAGGTTCGGCAAGCCGCCCTGAGCGAGGATCATCGCCGGCACCGTGACGACGAGCAACAGCTCCATGACCCGAGGCTTCGTCAGGGCGACATAGTTCTTGACCGTGCGGCCGAACGAGGGTCGCCCGGCGGTAGCGCGGGCCTGAGTCTGGGCTGGGATCTGCGTGGACATCACCTCCTATGGTACCTCGCCGTTCGATAAGATTGTGCGAGGTGCGGCAAGGCTGCGCGCACGCTTCCGGTCGAAAGGGAACTCTTGGCGAACGAACTGCAGTGGAACGAACTCGACGATCGCGCAGTGGACACTGCGCGCGTGCTGGCGGCTGACGCCGTGGAGAAGGTCGGCAACGGTCACCCCGGCACCGCGATCAGCCTCGCACCGGTCTCGTATCTGCTGCATCAGAAAGTGCTGCGCCACGACCCGACCGATCCGAAGTGGGTCGGTCGTGACCGTTTCATTCTGTCCGTGGGCCACTCGTCGCTGACGCAGTACGTGCAGCTCTACCTCGGCGGCTACGGGCTTGAGCTCGAAGACCTCGAATCGCTGCGCACCTGGGGTTCGAAGACGCCGGGGCACCCGGAGTACGGTCACACCGACGGTGTGGAGATTACGACCGGCCCGCTCGGCCAGGGGCTCGCTTCGGCGGTCGGCTTCGCCTACGCGGCGCGATACGAGCGCGGGCTGTTTGATCCGGAGGCGGCGCCCGGCACGAGCCCCTTCGATCACTTCATCTACGTCATCGCCGGCGATGGCGATCTGCAGGAGGGCGTCACCAGCGAGGCGTCTTCGCTGGCAGGCCACCAAGATCTGGGCAACCTCATCGCGATCTACGATTCCAACCAGATCTCGATCGAGGACGACACCGATATCTCGTTCTCCGAAGATGTCGCGAAGCGCTATGAGTCCTACGGATGGCAGGTGCTCGAGGTCGATTGGAAGAAGTCCGGCGAGTACGTCGAAGACATCGCTGAGCTGCATCGCGCCATCACGGCTGCCCAGGCCGAGACGACGAAGCCGTCGCTCATCATCTTGAAGACGATCATCGGTTGGCCCTCGCCCGGGAAGCAGAACACCGGCGGCATCCATGGATCGAAGCTGGGCGCTGAGGAGCTCGCGGGCCTCAAGACCGCGCTCGGGTTCGACCCGGATCAGCACTTCGCAGTCGCCCCTGAGGTCATCGAGCACGCCCGCGAGGCCGTGCCCCGCGGTGCGGCAAAGCGGGCTGAGTGGCAGGTCGGCTTCGACGCCTGGGCCGCGGCGAACCCCGAGCGGAAGGCGCTCTTCGATCGCATCGAGGCGCAGCAGCTGCCGGCGGAGGCGCTCGACGTGCTCCCCAGCTTCGCACCCGGCGAGAGCATTGCGACCCGCGCTGCGAGCGGCAAAGTGCTCGCGGCCCTCGGCCCGGTCATGCCTGAGCTCTGGGGCGGGTCCGCTGATCTCGCGGGCTCCAACAACACCACGATTCCTGGTGTCCCGTCGTTCGTGCCCGCCGACCATTCCACCTCGACCTGGCAGGGCGATCCCTACGGCCGCGTGCTCCACTTCGGTATTCGTGAGCACGCCATGGGCGCAATCCTCAATGGCATCCAGTTGCACGGCAAGACCCGCAGCTACGGCGGCACGTTCCTGATCTTCAGCGACTACATGCGGCCCGCCGTTCGCCTCGCCGCGTTGATGAATGTGCCCAGTGTGTTCGTGTGGACGCACGACTCGATCGCCCTCGGTGAGGACGGCCCGACGCACCAGCCCATCGAGCAACTGGCGACGCTGCGCGCGATCCCGAACCTCGCTGTCGTGCGCCCGGCCGACGCGAATGAGACCGCGATCGCCTGGCACGAGATCCTCACGCGCACCGCGGGTCCCGCTGGTATTGCGCTGACCCGTCAGAATGTGCCGGTGCTGCCTCAGGGTGACGGATTCGCCACCGCGGCTCAGGCCGCCGAGGGCGTGCGCCGCGGCGCGTACGTGCTCGCCGACTCCCCCAGCGATTCGCTCGACGTGCTGCTCATCGCCACGGGCTCCGAGGTGCAGTTGGCCGTCGAAGCGCGTGAACGACTTGCCGCCGAAGGCATTGGTGCACGCGTCGTGTCCGCACCGAGCCTCGAATGGTTCGCCGAGCAGACCGCGGAGTACCGCGAGAGCGTGCTTCCTGCGAGCGTCACTGCTCGTGTCAGCGTTGAGGCAGGCCTCTCGCTCGGCTGGGAGCGCATTGTCGGCGACCGCGGCCGCTCCGTCTCGATCGAGCACTTCGGAGCATCGGCCGACTACGAGACCCTCTTCCGTGAATTCGGGATCACGACCGACGCCGTTGTGGCCGCTGCCCACGCGTCGCTCGCCGCCTGAATCTGCCCTCCCGAAAGGAACATCACGCGATGTCGAATACCCGTACCGCCGCCCTCAGCGAGGCCGGCGTCAGCATCTGGCTCGATGATCTCTCGCGTCGACGACTGGAGAGCGGCGAACTGGCGCGCCTGCTCGAAGACGTCAACGTCGTCGGTGTCACCACGAATCCGACGATCTTCGCGAACGCGATCGGCGGAGGCGACGGATACGGCGATCGTCTCGCCGACGCCGCATCGCGCGGCCTCGACGCCGACGCCGCGATCGTCGAGCTCACCACGGCCGATGTCGCCGACGCGTGCGACCTGCTTGCAGGCGTGTACGCGTCGACCAACGGTCGTGACGGCCGCGTTTCCATCGAGGTCGAGCCTGGCCTGGCACGCGACACCGCCGGCACTGCGGCGCAGGCGAAGCAGCTGTGGGCACGGGTCGACCGCCCGAACGCAATGATCAAGATCCCTGCGACTGTCGAGGGCCTCGATGCCATCACCGAGACGATTGCTGCGGGCATTAGTGTCAACGTCACGTTGATCTTTAGCCTTGAGCGCTACCGCGAAGTCATTAACGCATATCTGACCGGTCTCGAGCGCGCGCGCGAGGCGGGCATCGATCTCGCCGGCATCCACTCGGTCGCATCGTTCTTCGTCTCGCGCGTGGATTCCGAGGTCGATCGCCGACTGCGCGAGATCGGCACACCCGAAGCGCTGGCGCTCACCGGCCAAGCAGGCATCGCCAACGCGCGTCTCGCCTACGAGGTATTCGAGCAGTCGTTCGCGAGCGAGCGGGCCCGATTCCTGGTCGGTCTCGGCGCCAACCTGCAGCGTCCGCTCTGGGCATCGACGGGTGTGAAAGATCCCGCGCTTCCCGACACCGCATACGTCACCGGGCTGATCGCGCCGCACACGGTCAATACGATGCCCGAGGCGACGCTGAATGCGTTCGCCGATCACGGCGAAACCCCGGGTGACACGGTTACCTCGGGCTATGCGGAAGCGAACCAGGTGCTCAACGCGATCGACGCACAGGGCATTGCATATTCCGAGGTCACCGAACTGCTCGAGCGCGAAGGCCTGGAGAAGTTCGATGCTTCGTGGGCGGACCTGCTCGGCACCGTGGAGCGTGCGCTCCGCGAGGCACGCTGATCATGACGCTCGACGTTCGAGTAGCGCAGTTCGGCGAGGCTGCGCACACCGCCCTTGCGCAGCTCGTCGCAGACCGCGTCGCGAGTCGCATCTTTGCGCATGATGCGACGCTCTGGGGTTCGGCAGCGGAGCCCGAAGCATCGATTCGTCTCGGCTGGACGGATATTACCTCTGCAGCCAACGATCTGATTCCTCGAATCACCGCACTTCGCGACGCGTTCCACGAGTCGGGTGTCGATCGCATTGTGTTGTGCGGCATGGGTGGTTCGAGTTTGGCTCCCGCCGTCATCACGCAGTGGGCAGACGTCGAGCTGACCATGATCGACTCCACCGCTCCGACAGAGGTGCGTCGTGTACTTGCAGGCGATCTCGCGCGAACCGCCGTAGTGGTGAGCTCGAAGTCGGGCAGCACGATCGAAACCAGGAGCCACCTCGCCGCATTCGAGGACGCGTTCCGCGTCGCGGGAATCACGCCGTCGGAGCGTGTCGTCATCGTGACCGACCCCGGCTCCCCGCTCGAGGCAGAATCGATTGCTGCCGGGCGTCATGTCTTCACGGCAGATCCCACGATCGGCGGCCGCTTCTCGGCACTCACCGCGTTCGGGCTCGTGCCCTCCGGACTGGCTGGCGTCGATCTTGCTCGCTTGATCGCGGAGGAGCAGTCTGTGCGTGACATCGTCGCGTCGGATGACGCGGAGAACCCGGCGCTGCGCCTCGCGGCTGCAATCTTTGCGGGCCTCCCCCGTCGCTTTGTGCTGGCCGTCGCTGAGTCGACCAGCGCGCGCTGGGGGTTGGGCCGTTGGATCGAACAGCTCGTCGCGGAATCGACGGGCAAGGACGGGCTCGGGGTGCTCCCGATCGCGCTCCAGGCCGATGCGCCAGAACTGAGCGCGGTGCCGCAGAGCGCACAGGTGGTCGCGGTGACGGATGAGTCCGACGCGGAATCTGCCGCGTCGTTCTTCCCCGACGTCTCGGTGTCGGGCTCTCTCGGTGGCCAGTTCCTCCTGTGGGAGGTCGCGACTGCTGCGTTGGGCCGGCTGATGGGGATCGACCCGTTCAACCAACCCGACGTCGAATCGGCAAAGGTCGCTGCACGCTCCGCACTTGCCGCGCAGCCGACGACTACTGCCCCCACGGGCACGGTGCTCGCCGAGCTCGCAGGGGCCATCCTCCTTGCGGAACCCGAGGGCGCGCACGTCTCTGATGCCGCGTCGCTCGTCTCCGCGCTGCAGCAGGCGGCCGCTGACGCGGGCTATCTCTCGCTTCAGGCCTATGCGGATCCGCACGGCGATGCCGTCGCTCCCCTGGAACAGCTTCGAGACCAGCTTGCCGGAGTGCTGCAGATTCCGGTGGCGCTGGGTTGGGGGCCGAGCTACTTGCACTCGACCGGACAGCTGCACAAGGGCGGGCCGGCGAACGCCGTCTTCCTGCAGATTTCCGACGCATCGCCTGAGCCCTTCCCGATTCCGGGCGGCGACGGCGGCTTTGATGCGCTCATCACCGCTCAGGCGCGAGGCGATCGCAGCGTGCTCATCGAGCGCGGGCGACCGGTGTTTGCACTGGCTGCGGATGACCTCGCGGCAACGGTTCGTGCATTGGGCGCAGCGCTCTGAACTGAGCGATACCTGCACCAACGACGAAGGCCCCGGTGGAACACCGGGGCCTTCGTCGTATCGCGGACTGAACTACGCGGACTTGCGCGCGGTACCGCGACGGGTCCGCAGCTTCTCCAACGCAGCCTCAAGGAGCTCTTCGGCTTCCTCAGGGGTACGGCGCTCCTTCACGTACGCAAGGTGCGTCTTGAAGGGCTCGTTCTTCGGGAGCAGCGGCGGATTCTCCTTGTCACGGCCAGCCGGAAGGCCAGTCGTCGGGGAATCGATCTGCTCGGGAATTTCGTCTTCGGGGACGTCAGCCGCGAAATAGCGAACCGTCTCATTGCCGAGAGCGTCCCAGTACGAGATCTGGGTGCGTTCGGCGCGCGAGCCGTGATCCTTTTCGCCCATCGGGCCGGAACCGACGCGAGCGCCACGAATGGCGTTACTGCCTGCCAAGAGTTGCCTTTCTAATACGGGTGCGGGGTGCGGTCACTCTGTCGATTAGACGACGGAGAAACGCGCGATCAGCCCGAGCCCGACGATCGCCGCGAACCACACGAGTGAGACGACGATCGTAATGCGATTCAGGTTGCGCTCAGCCACGCCCGATGAACCGAGGCTCGAGGTCACGCCGCCACCGAACATGTCGGAAAGACCGCCGCCACGCCCCTTGTGCAGGAGGATGAACAGCGTCAACAGCAAACTCGTCAGCACGAGGATAACGAGCAGAATGATCTTCAGAATGAGCACGAAGTGCACCTTTCAGGGGTCGCGGGCGCGAGAGGCCAGACCCCAGTATACCGGGGCCGGGTTCAGCCGGCCGTGACGTGCTTCTTGAACTGGATGATTCGCGTGAATTCATCGACCTTCAAGCTGGCGCCTCCGATGAGCGCGCCATCGACATTGGGCTGGGCGAGGAACCCCGCAATGTTCTGGCTGGACACCGAGCCGCCATACAGAATCCGCGTCGATGCCGCGCGCGCGTCATCGCGAATGTCGCGGAGATGCTCGCGCAGCGCGCGAGCCACTTCTTCGGCCTGCTCGGGAGTCGCGGCCTGCCCGCTTCCGATCGCCCAGACCGGCTCGTATGCGACGACGAACTCGGCGTCACTCGGGAGAAGCGCGAGCGCGGCGGTGAGCTGCGCGACCGGGATCGCCGCGGCACCGTGCTGTTCGAGATCTTCGGCGGTCTCCCCCACGCAGATCACCGGAACGATGCCGGCCTCGTGCGCGGCTCGAGCTTTGTTGCCTACGACCTCATCGCTTTCGCCGTGGCCGTCGCGTCGCTCAGAGTGCCCGACGAGCGCATACGCGACGTCGAGCTTCGAGAGCATCGCAGCAGAGATGTCTCCGGTGTAGGCGCCGGATGCGTGGGGTGAGAGATCCTGTGCACCGAGACCCAGTGAGAGCTTGTCGGCTGCAAGCAGAGTCTGCACCGAGCGAAGATCCGTAAAGGGGGGGAAGACGACGACTTCGGCATCACTGTAGTCGTGGCGCACGTCTTGCAGCCCCCAGGAGAGCTTCTGAACCAGCGCAATGGCTTGCAGGTGATCGAGGTTCATCTTCCAGTTGCCGGCGATGAGCGGCGTGCGCTCGGTCGGCGCGAGCGGTTCGCGCACGGTCGGCACGGTGGACTGTTCGGGTGCGGTGTCGTTCATGCGAGTACCTCCAGACCGGGGAGGGTCTTGCCCTCCAAATATTCGAGACTCGCACCGCCGCCGGTGGAGATATGACCAAATTGATCGTCGCTGAAGCCCAGCGCGCGAACTGCAGCGGCTGAATCGCCACCGCCGACGACCGTGAAACCGCTGGTGTCGGTCAACGCTTGAGCGACCGCACGTGTTCCTGACGCAAATGCGTCGATCTCGAACACGCCCATGGGGCCGTTCCAGAAGACCGTCTTCGATTCGGCGATGACCTGCGCAAACGCTGCGGCCGACTGAGGGCCGATATCGAGGCCGAGACCTGACGCACCGAAGCGGGACGACTCGATCGCGTCAGCCGGCACGGTTTCGAACGCGGCGTCGGCGCCGAACTTCTCCGCGACCACGATGTCCGTCGGGAGCACAATCTGAACGTTACGGCGCTCCGCATCTGCGAGGTACCCACGAACCGTGTCGAGTTGATCCTCTTCGAGGAGACTCGACGCAACCGCATGACCCTGTGCTTTGAGGAAAGTGAAGACCATTCCGCCACCGATCAGCAGGGTGTCGACACGTTCGATCAGGTGCGAAATGACGCCCAGTTTGTCGGAGACTTTCGACCCGCCGAGCACGACCGTGTACGGCCGCGCCGGATCGACCGTCAAACGCTGCAGCACCTCGAGTTCGGCAGCGACCAAGCGGCCAGCAGCACTCGGGAGTATCTGTGCGAGCTCGAAGACGCTCGCCTGCTGACGGTGCACGACTCCGAACCCGTCGGAGACGAACGCATCGGCGCCAGCCGCGAGTCGCTGAGCGAAAGCGAGCCTCTCATCAGGGTTCTTGCTGGTCTCCGCAGCGTTGAATCGGAGATTCTCGAGCAGAACGATGTCGCCCTCGGAGAGACCGGAGATCGCGGCCGAGGCTGCGTCTCCGATCGTCTCCGGAACGAACTCGACCGGAGCCCCCAGAAGTTCAGCCATGCGTTCCGCCACCGGCCGCAGCGAGTACTGCGGGTCGGGCTCACCCTTCGGGCGGCCCAGGTGGCTGATCAGTACGAGCTTGGCGCCCGCATCTTTCAGCTCGCGGATCGTGGTGAGCGAGGCGCGAATGCGGCCGTCATCGGTGATGACGTCGTCGCTGAGCGGAACATTGAGATCAACGCGGACGATAACCGTCTTGGCGCGCAGGGATCCCAGAGTGTCGATGGTGCGCATGGGGTGTGGGGGCTCCTTGACCGGCGGGTTAGATCAGGCCGGGCGTCTGCGTGCGCGCTGCCTCAAAGCGACGTGCGACGTCCTGCCAGTTGGCGATGTTCCAGAAGGCCTTCACGTAGTCCGCGCGCACGTTGAGGTAATCGAGGTAGTACGCGTGCTCCCAGACATCCAGCTGCAGCAGCGGAATGGTGCCTGCAGGAAGGTTGCCCTGCTGGTCGAAGAGCTGCACGATGTTCGGGCGCTGTCCAAGCGCGTCCCAGGCGAGCACTGCCCAGCCCGAACCCTGCACACCGAGGGCGGTGGCGGTGAAGTGGGCCTGGAACTTCTCGAAGTCGCCGAAGTACTCGTCGATCGCAGCTGCAAGCTCGCCCTCAGGCTTTCCGCCACCCTCGGGCGACAGGTTATTCCAGAAGATCGTGTGGTTCACGTGACCGCCGACGTTGAACGCCAGGTCCTTCTCGAGCTTGTTCACGGCAGCAAGGTTGCCGGTCTCGCGGGCCTCAGCAAGCTGATCGAGAGCGGTGTTCGCTCCGGTCACGTATGCCTGGTGATGCTTGTCGTGGTGCAACTGCATGATCTTACCGCTGATGTGCGGCTCAAGGGCAGCGTAATCATAGGGAAGTTCAGGAAGTGAGTAGGCAGCCATGTGGCGATCCAATCTCTCGGGGACAGTCGATCAACTTCAGTCTATGGCTCGGCGCCACCCTCGTGGAGAGGATGGCGCCGAGTGACACCGGGGATTGCCGGGATGTTCGCCTTGCGCTAAATTGCGTCGAGTTCGTCGGGGAGGCTTGCCTCGGTACCCGGGATGCCGCGGGACTCAGCCTCCTTGTCGGCCATGGCGAGGAGGCGTCGAATGCGACCGGCCACAGCGTCTTTCGTCAACACCGGCTCGGCGCGCGCACCGAGGTCATCGAGGCTCGCCTCACGGTGGGTGAGACGCAGCTCCCCCGCGTACCGCAGGTGCTCAGGCACACCGTCACCGAGAATCTCGAGCGCGCGTTCCACGCGCGCACATGCCGCCACCGAAGCCTGGGCTGAGCGTCGCAGGTTCGCATCGTCAAAGTTCACGAGGCGATTCGCCGTTGCACGAGTCTCACGCGCGCGACGCAACTCATCCCAACTGCTCCGAGCGTCTTCAGCGCCCATGAGCCCAAGCATCTGGCTGATGGCTTCGCTGTCGCGGATCAAGACCTTGTGCTGCCCGCGAATCTCACGGCTCTTCGCATCGACGCCAATGCGCCCCGCGGCCCCGACCAACGCCATGGCGACCTCGTTGCTCGGGCAGACAATCTCCAGGTTTGCGGAACGGCCAGGCGCCGTGAGTCCGCCGCGGGCGAGGAACGCACCGCGCCAGATCGCGGCGAGCTCGGGCTGAGCCCCCGTGGTTAAACGGTTCGGAAGGCCGCGGATCTGGCGACGACGCTGGTCGAGGAGTCCGAGCTGACGCGCGAGGGTTTCGCCATCGAGTACGCGGACGAGGAACTGGGGCGCACCCGGGCGGGTGCTCGACGGGGGCAACTGCTTCGCTTCTGAGCGGATGCCGTACAACTCGGCCAAATCCTTGCGCACGCGCTGGACGATCTGCGGAGTGTGCAGTTCGGCCTCGAGGGCGATTCGGCCGGAAATCGTGTGCAGCCCGCCTGCAAGACGGAGGATCGTGGCGACCTCGGCGACGCGTTCGCCGGTGCGCTGCACCGGGAATCGCACGAGTTCACTTTTGACCTCGGTGGTAGACAGCACGAATGGGGTCCTTTCGGGAAGGGGTGGTTCGGTAGATCGGTCGACGGTGCAGCGTCGACTACTCGCGACCGAGGTCGCGATGGCGCAGATTCACACTGACGCCCGGCAGCCCGGCGAGCCGGTCCGCGAGTTCTCGCGCAGTCGCAACGGAGCGGTGTTTGCCGCCGGTGCATCCTACCGCGAGCGAAGCATGTCGTTTGTTCTCTCGCTGGAAGCCCGCGAGCACTGGAGCAAGAGCTGCGACGTAGTGGTCCAGGAACTCGGTCGCACCTTCGCGACTGAGCACGTAGTCTTTCACTTCTGGGTCAACTCCGGTCAGGGCGCGCAGCTCGGGCTCCCAGAACGGATTCGGCAGAAAACGCATGTCGACCATCAGATCGACATCGGTCGGCGCGCCGTATTTGAAGCCGAAACTCGATACGGAGAGCTGCAGGCCGGGAGTGTTGTCATCGGAGAACAGCTCGCGGGTCGCCGTCGAGAGTTCGTGCACGTTGTAACGCGAAGTGTCGATGACGACATCGCTGGAGGCCCGAAGCTCTTGAAGACGCTCGCGCTCCAAGCCGATACCCTCGGCGAGGCTGCGCTCATCGCCCTGTAGCGGGTGCGGCCGACGAACGGATTCGTATCGACGGACCAGGATGTCGTCCGTTGCGTCGAGAAATACGACGCGAACGGTCGCGTTATCACGGAGCTCAGCGACGGTGGCCTGAATGTCTTCGAACAGATCGCGCCCGCGAACGTCGACAACCGCGACGATGCGCGGGAGCGCTCCCCCGGAACGATCGGCCATATCGGCGAGCGTCTTCAACATCGGCAGGGGAAGATTATCGACGACGTACCAGCCCAGATCTTCAAGGGTGTTCGCGACGGTGCTGCGACCTGCGCCGGACATGCCGGTGACGATGAGGATTTCCTGTCGAGTTGCCGCGTCGTTCATGCGCCGTGCTCCTCTCCTTGAATCGCGTCCGGTGCGGCCTCTAGCTTAGCGCCCGGCTGAGGATCCGTTTGCAGGTGGGCGAGAATCTGCTCACCCAATTTCTCGCCGACGCCCGGAGCTGCTGCGAGCTCGGCGAGGGAGGCCGCACGCAGACGGGTCACCGACCCGAAGTGTTTCAGGAGTGCCTGCACGCGCTTGGGCCCGAGACCGGGAACCTCGGAGAGTCGACTCGAGATTGACGTGCTACGTCGCTGCCGTTGGAAGGTGATCGCGAAGCGGTGTGCTTCGTCGCGAACTCGTTGCACGAGGAAGAGTGCCTCGCTCGTGCGCGGAAGGATCACCGGGAACGGGTCGTTCGGCAGCCAGATCTCTTCGAGGCGCTTGGCGATGCCGCAGAGTGCCACATCAGTGATCCCGGCTTCCGCGAGCGCGCGCGCCGCCGCCCGAACTTGCGGTTCTCCGCCATCGACGATGAGGAGTTGCGGCCGGTCTCGGTAGATGCCGCTGGGAGCCTCGCCAGACTCGCGTGCGGCGTTCAGCTGTGCAGCGCGGCGCGAGACCACCTGATAGATCGAGTCGGTGTCGTCCGTGGTCTGCTCGATCCGGTACTTGCGATACGCGCCCTTGGCGGGCAGCCCGTCCTCGAACACCACCAGTGACGCCACGACTCCGGTTCCCTGCAGATGGGACACATCGATGCATTCGATACGCAACGGAGGCTCGTCCATGTCGAGCGAGCGCTGCAACTCGGCAAGTGCATCGGTACGCGCGGTCAGATCTGCGGCGCGCTTCAACTTGTGCCGAATCAGATGCTCGCCGGCGTTGAGCACCGCCCGGTCCATCAATTGCACTTTGTCGCCGCGCTCCGGGACGCGGATCTGCACCTTGCCTTTGCGCGGGCGTCGTGCGGCGAGAGCCACCTCCAGATCGGGAGCATTGGCGGGAAGCCGCGGTACCAGGACCTGAGGCGGCGGTTCGCGTTCGCCTTCGTATGCGGATTGGAGCACTTGTTCGAGCAGCGTTTCAGGAGAATCGTCGAGCTCCACATCCACGATCCAGCTGCGTTCGCCGCGAATTCTGCCGCCGCGAATGATGAACTGGTGGGCGGCTGCGGCCAGTTCATCCGAGCGCAGTCCGAACACATCGAGGTTCACGTCGAGTGCCAGAACCACCGCGTTCTTCTCCATGACGTGTTCGACCGCCTGGGCCTGATCGCGCAGTCGAGCAGCGTCTTCATAGCGCTGTTCGAGTGCGGCTGAGCGCATGGCGACGTGCAAGTCTTTCAGGTGCCGCGTGTCTCCCCCGTTCAAGAACGAGACCAGATCATTCACTCGTTCCCGATGCTCATCGAGGGTGACGAGCTGCGAGCACGGACCGCTGCAGCGCCCGATCTGGCCGGCAAGGCACGGACGGCCCGTCGACATCGCGCGATGGTAGTCGCTGTCGTTGCAGGTGCGAATCGGAAATGCCTGCTGCAAGAGCGCAGTGGTTTCGCGCAGCGCCCACACCTTCGGATACGGCCCGAAGTACTTGGCGCCGCGAATACGCTCATTCCGCGTGATGACGAGGCGGGGCGCCTCTTCCCGCAGGGTCACCGCAAGATACGGATAGGTCTTATCGTCCTTGAACTGGACGTTAAACGGCGGCTTGTATTCAGTGATCCAGGTGTGCTCGAGCACGAGTGACTCAGTGTCCGTCGCGACCACGGTCCAGTCGAGCTTCGCGGCGAGCGAGAGCATCGTGCGCGTGCGCGGCATGAGCGAGTGCAGCGGCTGGAAATAGTTCGCGAGCCGCGCACGCAGGTTCTTCGCCTTGCCGATGTACAGCACGCGACCGTGTCGATCGCTGAAGCGATACACCCCAGGTGACGTCGGGATCTCCCCCTGAGCCGGACGGAAATCGGCTCTGCGGTCGGTGTCGATCAAGCGGACGCTTTCGCGCGACCGTTCAGGACCTCGGCGAGGAACTGGCCAGTGTGACTCTCGGCGACGGTCGAGAGCTGTTCAGGGGTGCCTTCCGCGATGATCATGCCGCCACCGGAGCCGCCCTCGGGGCCCAGATCGATCACCCAGTCGGCGCTCCGAATGACGTCGAGGTTGTGTTCGATCGTGATCACCGTGTTGCCCTTCTCGACCAGACCGTTCAAGACGAGCAGGAGCTTGCGCACGTCTTCGAAGTGCAACCCCGTCGTCGGTTCATCGAGTACGTAGATGCTGCGACCGTTCGACCGCTTCTGCAGTTCTGTTGCGAGCTTGACGCGTTGCGCTTCACCACCGGAGAGGGTCGTCGCGCTCTGCCCCAAGCGCACATAGCCGAGGCCGACGTCGACCAGCGTCTTCATGAACCGGTGAATCGACGAGATCGGCTCGAAGAACTGCTCGGCTTCCGCGATGGGCATCTCAAGAATCTCGGAGATGTTCTTGCCCTTGTATCGCACCTGCAGCGTCTCTCGGTTGTACCGCGACCCGCCGCAGACCTCGCACGCGACGTACACGTCGGGGAGGAAGTTCATTTCGATCTTCAGGGTGCCGTCACCGGAGCACGCCTCGCACCGACCGCCCTTGACGTTGAAGCTGAAACGACCGGGCAGATAGCCGCGAGTCTTCGCCTCAGGAGTTTCTGCGAAGAGGTTGCGGATCTTGTCGAAGACACCGGTGTACGTCGCGGGGTTGGAACGCGGCGTGCGGCCGATCGGCGCCTGGTCGACGTGCACGACCTTGTCGAGGTGTTCGAGGCCGGTCACCCGCGTGTGCTTACCCGGCACCAGGCGCGCGCCGTTCAGCTGGTTGGCGAGCACTCGATAGAGGATGTCGTTCACGAGCGTCGATTTGCCTGACCCCGAAACGCCGGTCACCGCGGTCATCACTCCGAGCGGGAACGTGGCATCGACGTTGCGGAGGTTGTTCGAGCGCGCACCGATGACCTTGAGTTCGCGCTTGCGGTCGCGTTTGCGCCGACGCTTCGGAGTGTCGATGCCTCGCCGACCTGCCAGGTAGTCACCGGTCATCGAAGCGGTGTTCTCGAGCAATTCGTCGTACTTGCCTGAATGGACGACGGTTCCACCCTCGACGCCGGCACCTGGGCCGATGTCGACTATCCAGTCTGCGGCCTCGATCGTTTCCTCATCGTGCTCGACGACGATCAGCGTATTGCCGAGGTCGCGCAATTTGATCAGGGTTTCGATGAGGCGGCGGTTGTCTCGCTGATGCAGCCCGATGCTGGGCTCATCGAGCACGTACAGCACACCCGTGAGACCGGAGCCGATCTGAGTGGCGAGACGAATGCGCTGCGCTTCGCCGCCCGAGAGCGTGCCTGCCGCCCGTGCCAGAGTGAGGTAGCCGAGACCGACCTCGATCAGGAAGTCGAAGCGCAATCGGATTTCGCGAAGCACCTGCGCGGCAATCTTCGCCTCACGGTCGGAGAGCACGACCTCGTCGAAGAAGCGCTTCGCGTCGGTCAAGCTGTACTCGCCGACGCTCGCGATGGACTGCGCGTCGACGGTCACCGCGAGCACCTCCGGCTTGAGGCGCTGCCCCTGGCACGCATGGCAAGGCACTTCGCGCAGGAACTCAGACCAGCGATCGCGCTTCGTGTCGGACTCTGCCTCCGCGTATTGGCGTTCGATGAAGGGAATCACCCCTTCGAACCCCGAGGAGTACTTCACTTCGCGCCCGAACCGGTTGCGCCAGCGCACATTCACCTTGAAGTCGTTGCCGTAGAGAACGGCCTGTTGCACCTCTTCACCGAGATCGGACCATGAAGTCTTCAGCGAGAAATTGAGGTCGTCGGACAGGCCGACGAGCAGCTTCTCGTAGTACTGGTACAGGCTCTTGCCCTGGCTGGTCCAGGGGACGATGACGCCTTCCGCGATGGAGAGCTCGGGGTCGCCCAAAACCAGATCTTCATCGACCGACATGCTGGTGCCGAGACCGGAACAGGTCGGACATGCGCCGAAGGGTGCATTGAACGAGAATGTGCGCGGCTCGATTTCGGTAAGTTGCACGGGGTGCTGGTTCGGGCACGAGAGATGCTCCGAAAAGAGCTGCACTCGATCAGAGGCGTTGGCGTCTTGATCGACGAATTCGATCGCGACGATGCCGCTCGCAAGCCTGAGTGCGGTTTCGAGTGAGTCGGTGAGGCGGCCGAGGATCTCGGGGCCTGCGACGAGCCGGTCGACGACGACTGAGATGTCGTGCTTCACCTGCTTCTTCAGCTGGGGCGGATCGGAGAGCTGGATCATCTCGCCGTCGACGAGTGCGCGAGAATACCCGCTCGCGGCGAGGTCTTGGAAGAGGTCGACGAACTCCCCCTTCTTCTTGCTCACGACCGGCGCGAGCACCTGGTAGCGCGTGCGCTCGTCAAGCTCCATCAACTGGTCGGCGATCTGCTGCACCGTCTGTGAGGCGATTCGCTCCCCACATACGGCGCAGTGCGGCACGCCGATGCGGGCCCAGAGCAACCGCATGTAGTCGTAGATCTCGGTGATCGTGCCCACCGTCGATCGAGGGTTGCGGTTGGTCGATTTCTGGTCGATGGACACGGCGGGGCTCAAGCCCTCGATGAAATCGACGTCAGGCCGATCCACCTGGCCGAGGAACTGTCGGGCATAGGCGCTCAACGATTCGACGTAACGTCGCTGCCCCTCGGCGAAGATCGTGTCGAACGCCAGGCTCGATTTGCCGCTGCCGGACAACCCGGTGAACACCACCATTGAGTCGCGCGGAATCGACAGGTCAACGTTCTGGAGATTGTGGACGCGCGCCCCTTGCACGCTGATCTGGGCGTGAGCGGATGAGGAGCGGATGGGAGCAGTGGGCGTCGTAGTCACCGCTCCATTCTACGTCGCCGTTGCCGAGAATTCGAACATACGTACGATGGATCGCCTTTCGGCCTTGGCGAGTTCGATCGCGCGCGAGTATTATCGACATAAGGCAACGAAAGGAATCGCCGTGTCCCTGCCGCAGCTCTCGCCCATCGCGCGTCGCTCCACCCGCGCACGTACTGATCCCGCCGTCGAGCGTGTCCATGCGCTCGTCACGCAGATCGATCACGAGCGCCTGGACGCCGCCGAGGCATTGCTCGCCGGCGTGCTCGCGCATCAAGCTGCAGACTCGCGAGGGCTGAGCGCCTCCGAAGTTCAGTCGTTGGCACGTTTCGGGGTGACGGAAACCGAACTCCGCGAGCCGACCCCGCTTGCAGCGACGACGCGTGGAATGCTGTGGGATCGCCACGTCGCCGATCGAAGCGCGACGGTGACGGAAACCGCCGAGATGCTCGGCGTGACTGCGGCCCGGGTGCGGCAGCGGTGCGCGGCTGGCTCGCTGCTCGCGCAGCGCCGCAGCGACGGTTGGTACCTGCCGCGATTCCAGTTCCCGCATGACCGCGAGCTCAACGGCTGGGGCACGGTGGCGCGGGCGATTCCGGCAGGCACCCCCATGCTGCTGGCTGAACGGGTACTGACGTCACCGGCACCGTCGCTTCGGGGCGATGGGGAGGAACTCGCTCCGTTCGAATGGCTCGCACAGGGCGGGGATCCGGCGGCCGCGGCCATTGCGGTCGACGATGCGCTGCATCGACTCCCATGAGTGAACGATTGCCCGAGGTCGATCCTTCTCGTTTCCCCGACCTCGAGGCCGACCCCACCTGGGTGCGCTCACTTCCCGCCGGCACCGCATTCGCTCGTATTTCGAAGACGGCCGGCCCGCACCCCGTGCGCTGGCATGATTTCCGGAACTACGGCCCGCTCGACGCCCGGTTCGATCCGCACCCCGAGCCGGTCGGTGAGCACCCCGAGGAGGGCGTGCTCTACGCGGTCCTCGAACGGCCGGCGATCACGGCGTTCGACGCCTGCGTGCTCGAAGTGTTCCAATCAACGCGCATCATCCGTCGCTGCGAAGATGCGCCCGAGGTGACGATCTTTGCGGTGACCCGAGAGCTCCGGCTCCTCGACGTCAGCGACAGTGACTGGATCTCCGTCGCCGGCGGCAACGCCGCGATCTCATCGGGTGAACGAGCACAGAGCCGGCGATGGGCACGCGCGATTCGACAGGCCTACCCTCAGCTCGACGGCGTGATCTCTGCGTCTTCGGTGATCCCCAGCGAGCGCGTCGTCGCGATGTGGGCGCCGGCACAGTCGGCGCTCCCCCGCCATCCGCTCGCGCGCATGCGTTTGGATCGCGATGAGCTCTCGGGCGTGGTCGATCGCGCGGCCGATCGCTACGGGTACCTGATCCTGTGAGTCCGATGCGTCGGTGTCCGAATTGTTCAATACGTCAGGCTCCGCGCCGCTTACTCTGAAGCCATGACGCTCACATTCGATTTCATCGGCATTGTTACCTCAAACCTCGGCGCTTCGCTCGCGTTCTATCGTTCGCTCGGTCTGAACATCCCAGACGGGCAGGACGAGGCTCCGCATGTCGAGCATGTGCTCCCGAATGGCATGAAGCTCGCATGGGATCCGGTCTCGACACTCGAAAGTTTTATTCCTGGATTCACGCTGCCGACCGGCGACAATCGGATCGCGTTCGCGTTCAGCGCCGAATCCCCCAGCGCCGTCGACGAGGCCTACGCCAGCATCGTCCGTGAGCATCCGAACGCCGGCGAGACGGCGCCATGGGATGCCCCGTGGGGTCAGCGCTACGCGACGGTGCTCGACCCTGACGGCAACTCGATCGATCTCTACGCGGCGCTGCCAGCCGCGGACTAGCCCGCGGCCGCGGAGGGTTCCGCCGGCCGTGCCTCACTTCGGTGCAGCGTGGCCGGGGTGACGCCCGCTGTGCTGCGCAGGTCGCGGGTGAGATGCGATTGATCGGCGAACCCCAGGCGCGCGGCAACGTCGGACGCGGTGACTCCCGACCGGAGCAGGGTGCGGGCTTGCCTCGACCGCTGCACTCTGCGGAGTGCCGTGTACCCGTACCCGAACTCCGACGCCATACGGCGGTGCAACTGACGTTCTGAGAAGTCGAGTTCGGAGAGCACCGCCGGGAGCGAGAGGCCTCGTTCGGCGCTTCGCCGCACGCACGCTCGCCAGTCGACGGAGTTCTCGCGGTCGAACGCGTGCATGCCTCGCCGACTGGCGCGGACCTCCCGCAGTTCGCGGAACAGCTGCTCTCCGAGGTCATGCACGAAGTCAGCGGGGGCCGCAGCCAGCTGCTCCATGCCGAGCCGTAGGCTTCGGGCGAGGCGTGTATCGACGACCGCGTCCGCGACGATCGATTGATCGCGCAGCTCGGTAAGCGGGTGGGTGAGGAATTCGCTGGCGGTTCCGGGCTGGAAGCGGATACCGACGGACGCCGCTGAACCTGGCGTCGCCGCGTCAGCATGGATGACGCGCGTCGATGGCCCCGCAATCCGCAACTCATCGCGATGCAGCACGAGGTCGGTGCAGCCATCGGCCGGGATGAGCACGCGGCGAGAGCGCTCAGCGAGCACCGCATGGGCGCGAGCACCGGGGTAATCGGCATCGGCGCGCCACAGCACGCCGATGCCCGCTACAGCGAACTCCCGGTACATCTCGGCCGCCTCAGATTCGGGCCTAGAGGTGGCCGGCCTGGTCCATGCTGCGCAATTCGCGCTTGAGCTCTGAGACCTCATCGCGGAGCCGCGCGGCGAGCTCGAACTTGAGCTCTTCGGCGGCGACCAGCATCTGGTCGGTCAGATCAGCGATCAGTTCTTGCAGCTTGCCGGCGCCTTCGCTTGCGATCGCTCCCGCTCGCGCTGCGGCCTTGCCCTTGGCCCGCTGCGATGATCCGCCCGAACTGCGTTGCGCATGCGCCCCCGTGCGAGAAAGCACGTCTTCGGTATCTGCCGCCTCGCGCTGCAGCATTTCGGTGATGTCACCAATCTTTTTGCGCAGGGGCTGAGGATCGATGCCGTGCTCCGCGTTGTACGCGACCTGGATTTCACGGCGACGATCGGTCTCATCGATGGCCTCACGCATGGAGCGCGTGACGCGATCGGCGTACATGTGCACCTCACCGGAAACGTTGCGCGCGGCGCGACCGATCGTCTGGATCAAGGAGGTGCTTGAGCGCAGGAACCCTTCTTTATCGGCGTCGAGAATAGCGACCAGAGAGACCTCTGGGAGGTCGAGACCCTCACGCAGCAGATTGATACCGATCAGCACGTCGTACACACCGGCGCGAAGCTCTGAGAGGAGTTCGACGCGGCGCAGGGTATCGACATCGGAATGCAGATAGCGCACGCGTACGCCCGACTCCTCCATGAACGTCGTGAGCTGTTCGGCCATCTTCTTCGTGAGCGTCGTGACCAGCACTCGCTCATCGCGTTCGGCCCGGAGGCGCACCTCTTCGAGGAGGTCGTCGATCTGCCCCTCGCTCGGTTTGACCACGATCTTCGGATCGATGAGGCCGGTCGGCCGAATGATCTGCTCGACGACGCCATCGGCCCGCTCGAGCTCGTACTTACCGGGAGTGGCCGACAGGTAGACCGTCTGGCCGACGCGATCTTTGAATTCGCTGAACTTCAACGGTCGATTGTCGAGCGCGCTCGGCAGGCGGAAGCCATGATCGACGAGGGTACGCTTGCGCGACGCATCACCCTCGAACATCGCACCGATCTGCGGCACGGTGACATGCGACTCATCGATGACGACGAGAAAATCGTCGGGGAAGTAGTCGAGCAGGCAGTGCGGAGCCTCGCCGGGGCTGCGCCCGTCCATGTGCATCGAATAATTCTCGATGCCCGAGCAGAATCCGATCTGCTCCATCATCTCGAGATCGAAAGTGGTGCGCATGCGCAACCGTTGCTCCTCGACCAGCTTGTTCTGCTGCTTGAGTTCTCGGGTGCGCACGTCGAGTTCTTCCGAGATCTGCCCCATCGCGCGATGCATCACCTCGCGACTCGCGACGTAGTGAGAGCCGGGAAACACGGAGATCGTCTCGACCTGTTTGATCACGTCACCGGTCACCGGATGCAGATAGTACAGCGCTTCGATTTCGTCGCCGAAGAACTCGATGCGAATCGCCAGTTCCTCATACATCGGGATGATCTCGACCGTGTCGCCGCGCACGCGAAAGTTGCCGCGAACGAATTCGATGTCGTTGCGCTGGTACTGCATGTCGACGAAGCGGCGCAGCAGCACGTCGCGGTCGAGCCGATCGCCGACGGCGAGCGGCACCATCGCCTCGTAGTACTCCTCCGGTTTACCGAGTCCGTAGATGCAGGAAACCGTGGAGACGACCACGGTGTCACGCCGGCTCAACAATGCGTTGGTCGTCGAATGCCGCAGGCGTTCGACTTCGGCATTCACGGAGGAGTCTTTCTCGATGAACGTGTCCGTCTGCGGCACGTAGGCCTCAGGCTGGTAGTAGTCGTAGTAGCTCACGAAGTACTCGACCGAGTTGTTCGGAAGCAGGCTTCGGAACTCGCTTGCGAGCTGCGCGGCGAGCGTCTTGTTATGGGCGAGGACGAGAGTCGGGCGTTGCACCGCCTCGATCAACCAGGCCGTCGTCGCGGACTTGCCGGTACCGGTGGCTCCGAGCAGCACCACGTCGGTTTCACCGGCGTTGATGCGATGCGCGAGCTCTTCGATCGCCTTCGGCTGATCGCCATTCGGCTCGTACTCGCTGACCACTTCGAAAGGGCGGACGCTGCGCGTGGGTTCCATGTCTCCGAGCGTACTCGCGGCCGCCGACATTCGTCGGCACGGCTCCGAGAACGCGCTGAGGAGGAGGCCCGCGGCGATACACTCGTTCCCATGTCGATCGAGCCGCCACGCATCACGGTGCTGGGCGAGATTCGCGTCGATGGTGTCAATCCCGGGGGACGACTCCCCCGCGCACTCGTGGCCGCAGTGGCCAGCGGGGCTTCATCGGGCATGAGCGTTCCCGCGCTCGGCGAGCTGCTCTGGGGCGATGCGCTTCCGACCCATCCCAAGGCGGCACTGCAGAGCCTGGTGTCACGCGTGCGTGCGGCCTGCGGGCCCGTCATCGTGACGACGGCCGCCGGGTACGCGCTCTCTGCCGAGTACGGGAGAAGCGATTGGGCCATCGCACGAGCGGTGGCGCAGGACCGGGAAGATCCCGAGGCGCGCACGCCCGAACGCCTGCAGCATCTCGAGGCGGCACTCGCGCTCTGGGCCGGTGAACCCGGTGCCGATCTGGGCGATGCGCCGGTTGGGCTGCTGCTCGCGGAGCAGGCGGCTGCGGTGCATCTCGAGATTCGCATGCAGCGAGCGCTCGGCCTGCGTCACGCCGGTCGCGGACGAGACGCTCTTGACGCCTACCGAGGCCTGCTCGGCGAGCGTCCATTCGATGAGCATTTGCACGCGGAGGCGATCGGAGCGTTCGTTGCACAGGGCGACACTGCGGAAGCACTCGCGGTGTTCGCAAGCTTGCAGGTGCGTCTTCGCGAAGTCTGGGGCGCCTCACCCGGCCCCGAGGTCGTGTCGGCCCATCTCCAAGCGCTGCGCGCATCGGAGGGGCCGGTCGATGGGTCTCGACTCGATACACGTTCTGCGAGCCGCACGCGCGGTGCGCTGCCGGGGCCGCTGGACGGATTGGTCGGGCGCGCTGCCGACCTGGCCGCATTGGAGTCGGTGCTCGACAGTCACCGCCTGGTCACGGTGCTCGGCATCGGCGGGCTCGGCAAGACGAGCCTCGTG
The DNA here is from genome assembly GCF_001273855.1 of Leucobacter japonicus. NCBI lineage: Bacteria > Bacillati > Actinomycetota > Actinomycetes > Micrococcales > Microbacteriaceae > Leucobacter > Leucobacter japonicus. Next base: position 208,803 of record NZ_JHBX01000077.1, read on the forward strand.
CAGGCTGCCGCCCATCGAGTCGAACACGCTGTAGTGATGGTTCGCTTGGCGACCGTCCGCGCGGGCGCCGACCTCCTCGGCGCCGTTGCAAGCGCTCTCGGTGTGCGCGAGGCGACCACCAATGCACGTCTCTCAGACGTGCGCTCGGACCTCCATGCATTGGTGCTCGCGGAACTGGCTGAGCGCCCGACGCTGCTCGTACTCGACAACTGCGAGCAGATCATCGCGTACGTCGCTCGCTGGGTAGACGATGTGCTGGGCCAGATTCCGACACTCTCGGTGCTGACGACGAGTCGGGCACCGCTCGGGCTCCCGGGCGAGCAGGTGTTCGAGTTGGCCCCGCTGCAGGTCGTCGGTGACGGCACCGGGTCGGCGGAACAGCTCTTTGAGCGCCGCGCCCGCTCGATTCGCGCGAGTGCCGCCGGGGACGTTGCGACCGTTGCCCGTTTGTGCCGCGCACTCGACGGGCTTCCGCTCGCGATCGAACTCGCGGCGGCGCGCACGCGAACGATGAGCATCTCCGAGATCGAGGTCCGACTGCAGCAGCGGTTCACCCTGCTGCAAGGCGGAGATCGGAGCGCGCCCGAGCGCCACCAGACCTTGCGTGCGGTCATCGACTGGAGTTGGGAACTGCTCGATGCGACCTCGCAAGAGGCGTTGGCGGTGCTCGCGCTGTTGCCCGGCGGGTGGAGCACTCCGACCGCCCTTGCTGTGCTCGAACTGAGCGGAATCGCCGCCGAAGATGCGGATGCGGCGCTCACCTCCCTGGTCGAGCAGTCGATGTTGACCGCGTACGACGATGTGGGAACCCACACCGTGCGGTTCCGAATGTACGAAACCGTGCGCGAATTCGGCCTGGATCGCCTGCGCGAGTCGGCGACGAGGGAACGCGCTGAGCATGCGGTCACGCAGTGGGCACGCGGGTTCGTGCGCGGGTGCGCCCCGCAGTTGTACGGAGTGCCTGGAGCGATCGGCGCTGCGCGGCACCGCGAGGTACGTGCGGAGCGCGACAACCTGGTGGCGATTCTGCGTCACGCGATCCGCCAGAACGACTCGGAGACAGCGGTGCTGATCGTGTGTCTCCTGGGGCACACGGACATCGTGCGCGGTGCTCACACCGAACTCCAGGTGGTGTGCGCAGAAGCCGCGGACCTCGTGATTCAGACGGCGCGCGCGCGTCTGCGTTCGGAGCTCGATGGGCTCCCCGACGAGGCGATCGTGCTGGCTCAGCTGACCTGTATCGTCTGGTTGGCGAGCATCGAAGATGTGCGCTTGCCCCGACTCGTCGCGCTGCTCGGCTTGGTGATGAGACGGGTGAGCGCGGTGCGCTCGGTGTTGCGCGGCATGGCCGCGATCATCGCGGTGTTTCCGGATCTCGAGCGGGTCGCCGCAGAAATTGCTCGGTTGCGCGCCGTCGGCGATCCCGAAGGAATGCTTGCCGGTGCACTCTTCGCCGCGATGCTCGATGAGAATCTCGGTGAGCATCGCCGTGCAGAGGAGTCGGCTCGCGAAGCCTGGCGCGATGCACGGAGCTCTGGCCAGGTGTGGCTGGAATCGATGGCGGCGAACACGCTGGCCCAACTCGCGAGCCAGTCGGCCCGCCCGGGCGACGCACTGACCTGGCTCGATCGCGCGGCGGCAGGTCTGCACGCGTTCGATGCGGAGGATGAGGCCGACGAGCGGAACTGGTTGCGAGGGTTGACCCTGCTGTCGCTCGGTCGCACCGGAGAGGCTCGCGTGCTGTTCGAGGAGCTTGTCGATGCCCATCCGGGGTCGCGGGATCGCCATGAGTTCGCGGCAATTTCCTGGTTCGGGCTGGCCGAGGTCTCGCGCGCCGAGGGCGACACCGCAGAGTCGTCGCGGCGGTTCGCCCGTGCCATGCTCGCGTTCGAAACCCCGGAGCAGCGGGCGTCGCCGTGGTATCTGGTCGCCATGTCGGGCATGCTTGCCGCCGCGTGCCTCGACGGCACGCTCACGAAAGCTGAACGCGCATCGTGGGCGAACCGAATTCGCACCCGTGTGATCGCTATGCATCGCGTCCAGCAGGGATACATTGATCGCCCGATTCTGGGCACCGCATTGATCGCCTGGGGCGCGTGGGCGATCGAGCATGACGAGCTGATGGACCGCGGCATCGAGGCGCTGGCCTGGGCCGGTGTGCTGGGGGCGCGTCAGGATCAGCCGGCGCTGCGCCTCGAGTCGCACCGGGCTCGTGCGATCGAGGTGCTCGAAGCTCGGGGGGCCGACGGCGCGTCGCGCATCGCCGACACCGCCGCGCGTGCGGCCGCTGCCGCCGCGGAGACGCGGGTGCCGCGGGCACTCGAGGTACTCGCGGAACCCGCTTCCCGGGGCTGACCCGCGTCTACGCCTTCCGCATGTAGGCCCGGACGGTGAGCGGCGCGAAGATCGCGACAACCACGGCGGCGCCAAGCAGCGAGGTCCACAGGTCGACCCCGACGGTTCCCGAATTCGCCAGGTCGCGCACCGCGGTCACGAGGTGCGACACCGGGTTGATATCGGCGAACCACTGCAGCCAGTTCGGCAGCGAATCGGCGGGAACGAACGCGTTCGACAGGAAGGTCAGCGGGAACAGGATCAGCATCGAGATGCCCTGCACGCTGGCCGCGGTGCGTGCGATGACGCCGAAGAGCGCGAAGATCCAGCTGAGTGCCCAGGCGCACGCGATGACAAGCAGGCCTGCCAGCACCACGCTGGCGAGCCCGCCGCCCGGACGCCACCCCATCAGCACGCCCATGAGCATCGTCATGGTCGTGGCGATCGCGTATCGCACGGTGTCGGCGAGGAGCGCTCCGGAGAGCGGGGCAATGCGCGCGATCGGGAGGGACCTGAATCGATCGAACACGCCCTTGTCCATGTCTTCGCGGAGCTGCGTGCCGGTCACGACGGAGCCGGTGATGACGGTCTGCACGAGAATGCCCGGGATCAGCTGCGGCAGGTACGTCTGCACGTCGCCCGCGATTGCGCCGCCGAAGATGTAGGCGAACATCAGGGTGAAGATGATGGGCTGGATCGTGACGTCGACGAGCTGTTCGGGGGTGCGCCGGATCTTGATGAGGCCGCGGTACGCCATGGTGCGCGTGTGCGCGAAGCTCTCGGAGAAGCTCGGACGACGATGCAGCGACCGCGCGTGCGCCGGGACGATCGGGGTGTGCGATGCGGGTGCGGCAGCGGTGGTGCTCATGCGTGGATCTCCTGTGCGCTGGAGCGCTCGGCGTCGCTCGAGGTGTCTGAGGAGGCCGTGGAGTCGGGCACCCCGGTGATGGTGAGGAAGACTTCGTCGAGGGTGGGCTTCTGCACGCTGATCTCGGTGACCGAGACGTCGGCTGCGCGCAGCTCGATGAGGAGGTCGGCGAGGCGATCGGGGTCGGTCATCGGCGCGGTGAGGCGCGACCCCTCGGGTGAGCGCACGGCAGGCACTCCGAGAACGCGCTGCACCGCCTCGAGAGCGGTCTGCACCTCGAGTTCCGTGCGGTCGCCCCGCTCGGCGACGCGCAGGTGCAGGGATGCCGTGCCGACCGAAGACTTGAGTTCCTCGGCCGTGCCCTCGGCGACGACGCGCCCGTGGTCGATGACGGCGATGCGATCGGCGAGCTGGTCTGCCTCATCGAGGTACTGCGTGGTGAGCAGCACGGTGGACCCGGTGGCGACCAGTTCTCGAATCGTCTCCCACATCTGGCCGCGGGTGCGGGGGTCGAGGCCCGTGGTCGGTTCGTCGAGGAAGATGAGCGGTGGCTGGGCGATCAGTGACGCCGCGAGGTCGAGACGCCGTCGCATGCCGCCCGAGAAGTGCTTGAGGGGACGACGCGCTGCCTCAGTGAGGCCGAAGCGCTCGAGCAGTTCCTCGGACTTGGCGCGCGCCTCACGGCTCGATAGGCCCAGCAGTCGGCCGAAGATGACGAGGTTCTCCGTTGCCGACAGCGCCTCGTCGACCGAGGCGTACTGCCCGGTCACGCCGAGAAGCTGGCGCACGATGTGGGGCTCGCGCGCGACATCGTGCCCGAAGACGCGGGCCGAGCCGCCATCTGGACGCAGGAGCGTCGCGAGCATGCTCAGAGTGGTGGTCTTGCCGGCGCCGTTCGGGCCGAGCACGCCGACCACGGTTCCAGTGCGTACCTGCAGGTCGACTCCGTCGACCGCACGGTGCGTTCCGAACACCTTGACCAGAGACTCGGCCTCGACGGCCCATTCGCTGTGTTGTTGGATCATGGCATCAGTGTGATGCCCGGCACTGTCACAGCACTGTCGGAGCGCTGTCAGCTCGGATCGGCCGCTGTCACGCCGGTCGGATGGCGATCAGCCGACGGCAATGGTCTCGGGCAGCGGCAAGTTGCCGATACCCGAAACGCGCACGTCTGCGAGCCCCTGCCACGCCGCCGCCTGCGCCAGCAACGACGCCGCGACCTCCGGTGTTCGCGCGGGTGCGCGCTGCTCTTGCCACGCGGCCTGCACGAGCAGCGTGTCGGAGGCGCGATCCGCTTTGAGATCGATGCGGCCCGCCAGTGTGCCGCCGACCATCAGCGGCAGGCAGTAGTACCCGAACTTGCGCTGCTCCTTCGGAGTGTAGATCTCGATGCGGTAGTGGAAGTCGAACATGCGCTCGGCGCGAGGACGGAACCATACCACCGGGTCGAAGGGGGTGAGCAGGGCGTTCGGTGCGAGGCGCGACGGCACCACCGCGTCGCGGTGCATCCACGCGCGTTCGGGTGCCCCGGAGCGCGTGCGCCACCCGTCAACGACGACGGGCAGCAGCACGCCTTCGGCCTCGAGCTCGGCGACCGCCGCGCGCGCCGGCGTCGACTTCAGCCGATGGTAGTCGGCGAGATCGGCGAGGGTACCGACGCCGAGCGACCGGGCGGCTCGTTCGATAAGCGAGCGCTGCGCGCGTACCGCCGATACGTCGTCGAGGCCCGCGGCCGGCAGCACCTGCTCTGCGAGCGCGTATCTGCGTTGAAACCCAGTACGCCCCGCCGTCACCACCTCGCCCCAGGCGAAGAGCACCTCGACCGCGCGTTTCGTGTCGCTCCAATCCCACCAGGGTCCGCGGTTCGCGCGGGGGCCGTCTTCGAGATCGCGCACGAGCGACGGGCCTGCGTCGGCGAGGTGCGCGCGCACTCGGTCGAGCACCGGGGCGAGGGCGTCTGCGCGGCCCGACCGCTGGTCGCGGAGGCGGCGCTCAGCCATGCGCCATTGGAACAGCGGACGGTCGCCGACGGGGATGAACGCCGCTTCATGCGCCCAATACTCCGTGAACTCACCGCTCTCCCACAGATGCCGATCGAGTGCGTCGGCATCGTATCGACCGTGGCGCGAGAACACCGGCAGATGGTGGCTCCGGGCGAACACGTTCACCGAGTCGATTTGCAGCACGTGCAGCCGATCGAGAGCAGTATCGAAGGGTCGGCGCACGCGCAGCTTCGCCGTGTTGGCGAAGCCCTGTGCGGCAAGGGCGACGCGTCGGGCCTCGGGTGCGCTGAGCGAAAGAGTCATGCGGGTACGCTATCGCGCGCCACCGACATCGCGGCGCGGAGCGTCGGGGGCGCCGGGTGATCCGGCACTGCCGATCTGCGGCACCGGAAACCACACGGCCCCGTCGGCGTCGGCGGGTGTGTGCGTGGGAATCGGCACGTAGATGACGACGTGCAACTCCGTGGCGTCCGAGGGCACCAGGCGATGATGCTCGAAGAGCACCGGCCCGACGTCCGGGTGCACGAACGCGCGCTGCCGCGAGGCGAACCGCTCCACGGCGTGCTCGGCCCACTGCACCCGAAAATCGGCGCTGTGCGCGTGCAGGCGTGAGATGAGCGCGCGATGCCGGTCCGAGTCGAGCCGCACCCCCGACTCGGCTCGAAACTCGGCGAGGAAGCGACGACTGTCGCGCTCCCAGTCGGGGAGCAGTGCGCGCAGTCGGGGGTCGGTGTAGATGAGCCAGAGCAGATTGCGTTCGGGCTTCGGCGTCGAGGCGATGGGACCGTAGAGCCACTCGTAGTGGTGGTTCCAGCCCAGAATCGCCCAGTCCGTGCCGACGATGAATGCCGGGTGCTCGAGCGCATCGATGAGTCGTTGCAGGTGCGCCGGAGTGGCACGGTCGGGCACGTCGCCGGCAACATCGCCCGTCTCGACGAGCGATCGCACATACTCGCGTTCGGCATCGGTCAACGCGAGAACCCGGGCGACCGCATCGATGACCTGGCGCGACGCATTGATGTCGCGCCCCTGCTCGAGCCAGGTGTACCAGCTCACACTCATGCCGGCGAGCGTCGCCATCTCCTCGCGGCTGAGCCCCTGCGACCGGGCCGCACCTGCGCGTCCGCGCCCCGCAGCCGCAGGGAGACCGAGCCCGACGCGATCCCGCTGCCGCCGGCGAGCCGCGAGAAACTCACCCAGTTGCACGCGTCGTGGAGTGCGAGGCCGGGGCATACTCTGATAGTACTGCGAGTACTAGGACCAGTGCTCTCTTCCGCGCAGTACTGTGCCCGTGATGCAGTGAAGCATGCCTCCATATCGCTCACGCACGGTCACCCACGGACGCAACATGGCGGGAGCGCGAGCACTGCTGCGCGCCGCCGGCGTTCCGGGTGCCGACATCGGCCGCAAACCCATCATCGCGGTGGCGAACTCGTTCACCGAGTTCGTACCCGGGCACACGCATCTCGCGCCGGTCGGGCGCATCGTCTCTGATGCGATCACCGAATCGGGCGGAGTGCCACGCGAATTCAACACTATCGCGGTCGACGACGGCATCGCGATGGGCCACGGCGGCATGCTCTACTCGCTGCCCTCGCGCGATCTCATCGCCGACTCGGTCGAGTACATGGTGAACGCGCACTGCGCCGACGCGCTCGTCTGTATCTCGAACTGCGACAAGATCACGCCCGGCATGCTGCTCGCCGCCCTCCGGCTGAACATTCCGACCGTGTTCGTGTCGGGAGGCCCGATGGAGTCGGGGCGCGCCGTGCTCGCGAATGGCATGGTGCGCACGCTCGATCTCGTCGATGCGATCTCGGACGCGGTGAATGAGAACATCTCGGACGCGGACCTGCAGACCATCGAGGAGTCCGCATGCCCGACCTGCGGCTCGTGCTCGGGCATGTTCACCGCCAACTCGATGAACTGCCTCACCGAGGCGATCGGACTCTCCCTGCCGGGCAACGGTTCCACGCTCGCGACTCATACGGCGCGACGGGCGCTCTACGAGCGTGCCGGATCGCTCGTCGTCGACATCACGAAGCGTCACTACGAGGGCGACGACCACACCCTGCTCCCCCGCAGCATCGCGACCCCCGAGGCGTTCGGCAACGCCATGGCGCTCGACATCGCCATGGGCGGCTCGACGAACACCATCCTGCACCTGCTCGCGGCCGCGCACGAGGCCGGGGTGGCGTTCGGCCTCGACGAGATCGACACGGTCTCCCGCCGCGTGCCGTGCCTCGCCAAGGTCGCACCGAACGTCGCCGGCGACCGCACCTACTACATGGAAGACGTGCACCGTGCGGGCGGCATTCCGGCCCTCCTCGGCGAACTGCGCCGCGGCGGGCACCTCGACGACACCGTGCACACGGTGCACGCGGCCACCCTCGGCGAGTGGCTCGACGAGTGGGACGTGCGCGGCGGCACCGCGTCTCAGGAGTCGCTCGACCTGTGGCACGCCGCTCCCGGCGGCAAGCGCTCCTCGACGGCGTTCTCCCAGTCAGAACGGTGGCAGAGCCTCGACCTCGACGCGGCGCACGGGTGCATCCGCGATATCGCGCACGCCTACTCTGCGGACGGCGGTCTCGCGGTGCTCCGCGGCAACGTCGCGGTCGACGGCGCAGTCGTGAAAACGGCCGGCGTCGACGAGTCCATCTGGCACTTCGAGGGCACCGCCGTCGTCTGCGAGTCGCAGGACGAGGCCGTCGAGAAGATCTTGAACAAGCGGGTGAGCGCCGGCGACGTCGTGGTCATCCGGTACGAGGGCCCGAAGGGAGGCCCGGGCATGCAGGAGATGCTCTACCCCACGTCGTTCTTGAAGGGCCGTGGCCTCGGCAAGAGCTGCGCGCTCATCACCGATGGCCGCTTCTCGGGCGGCACCTCGGGGCTCTCGATCGGACACATCTCCCCCGAGGCCGCGGCCGGTGGCGTGATCGCGCTCGTTGAGGACGGCGACCGCATCGTCATCGACATCCCGACGCGCGAGCTGACGCTCGACGTTCCCGCGGCCGAGCTCGACCGACGGCGCGCGGCGCTGGAACTGGCGGGCGGCTATCGCCCGCGCTCCCGCGAACGCGAGGTGTCGCCGGCGCTGCGCGCGTACGCCACGTTCGCACAGTCGGCCGACAAGGGCGCGGTGCGCATAGTGCCCGAGATCTAGTCGAGCGTCGCCGAGACAGCAGGACGGCCGCGGAGGAGTTGCTCCCCCGCGGCCGTCGTGGTGTGTTGCGCGTTAGGCGAACCAGAGACCCAGCTCGCGCGCGGCCGACTCGGGCGAGTCGGAGCCGTGTACGAGATTCTGCTGCACCTTGAGGCCCCAGTCGCGGCCGAGATCGCCGCGGATGGTGCCCGGGGCCGCCGTGGTCGGATCGGTGGTGCCGGCCAGGGAGCGGAACCCCTCGATGACGCGGTCACCGGTTGCGCGGATCGCGACCGACGGGCCCGACGACATGAACTCGAGCAGGGGTTCGAAGAACGGCTTTCCCTCGTGCTCGGCGTAGTGCGCGGCGAGCAGCTCGCGGTCGGCGTGCACGAAGCGGAGATCGGTGAGCGTGTACCCCTTGGCCTCGATGCGGCGGATGATCTCGCCGGTCAGTCCGCGGGCGACGCCGTCGGGCTTCACCAGGATCAGGGTCTCTTCTGCCGACATGCATACTCCTCATGGTTCGGTGATCGGGAAGTGCTCGGGCGGGTGGCCCGAGCACCGAGTGTAGCGAATTCAGGCGGTGTCGCCCTGTGCCGCCAGCCACGCGGCGCGGTCGCGGTCGATGCGGGCACCGCGCACCATGCAGTAGATCCAGAGCGCGGTGAAGAGTACGCCGACGATGAGCGCCATGGGCAGAATGATCGCGGTGAGCAGCATGAGCGCGTGCAGCACCCACCCGGTGATGATGCCGAAGCGGCCGCGACGCATTCCGGCAAGGCCAACAAGAATCACGACCGCGAGCCCGCCGCCCAGATACAGGCCGAGCTCGCGCGGCTCGAGCGTCGCGAGCCCGAACAGCGTGAGGCCGATCAGCACCACGATGAACAGCTCGAAGCCGAGCACCACGGAGGCCAGTGCCTTCTGGGTGGATGCCGGGCCGCGCCGGGCGCCGGCAATGCGCATGGCGGAGTTGTGGGCCGCGGTCTCGGACGGAGACAACTGCAGTTCGGGATCCTGCCCGCCCGTTCCCGGCCCGTCGTGCTCGGGCTGCGTGCCGCTCATGCAATCCCCCAGCCCTCGGCACGCGCGAACGCGATGGCTTCGCCGGCGAGGAGCACGCTGCCCACGACGAGCACAGCGCGACCGTCGGCGCGTGCCGCCCAGGCGCGTGCCTCATCCAGTGCCTCGGGGAGCGACTCGGCGACCTCGATCGGCGTGCCGGGAAGCTCCTCCTCCGCGAGCTCGCGCAGCTCATCGCCGCTCGTGCTGCGCGGCGAGTCGACGGGGGTCACGGTGACGCGGTGCGCAATCGGCGCCAGCGTCGAGAGCAGCCCGGTGGCATCTTTCTCGGCGAGGACGCCCACGACGAGCGCGAGCTCTTCGAACGAGAACGACTCGGTGACGGCCGTGACGAGCGCGGCGGCACCGTGCGGATTGTGCGCCGCGTCGACGTACACGATCGGCTCGGTTCCGATGAGCTGGAGTCGACCCGGTGACGTCAAGGCTCCGAAGCCGTCGTCGACGACCTCGGTCGGCAGCGGGCGATCCGCACCGAAGAACGCCTCGGCCGCGGCGATCGCGAGCGCTGCGTTCTCAGCCTGATGGTGGCCGAACAGCGGTACGAAGATCGGATCGTAGGCGAGGCCCGAGAGCCCGACGACATCGATCTGGCGCCCGCCGACTGCGAGGCGATCGTCGGCAAGCGCGAAGTCGCGGCCCTGCATGTACAGTCGCGCGCCGTGTCGGGCAGCCGCGTCTTCGAGCTCGGCGAGCGCGTCGACGTCTTGCTCGGCGGTTACCACCGTGGAGCCGTCCTTGATGATTCCGGCCTTCGTGCGCGCGATCGTCTCGACATCTGTGCCGAGGATCGCGGTGTGGTCGAGGCCGATCGGCGTGAACACGGCGACCTGGGCTTCGACGATGTTCGTCGCGTCCCACTCGCCACCCATGCCGACCTCGATCACGGCGACATCAACGGGTGCGTCGGCGAACGCCGCGAACGCGAGTACCGCGAGCGCCTCGAAGAACGTAATCGGGCCGTGCCCGGCCGCGACGAGCTCGGCATCGACCACCTCGAGGGGCAGCTTCAGCTCGTCCCACGCTCCCGCGAGCACGGAGCCGTCAATCGGCTCTCCATCGAGCTGGAACCGCTCGGTGAACTCGACGAGGTGCGGGCTGGTGAACAGCCCCGTGCGGAGCCCGTGCGCCTGCATGAGCGAGGCGATGGCCCGACTCGTCGACGTCTTGCCGTTCGTGCCCGCCACCTGGATCACCGGGTACGAGAGCTGGGGCGATCCCGCGAGCTCGGCGAGTCGGCGCACCGGCTCGATGCGTGGGCGCGGGTTCGCCTCGCCGACGCGCTCGAGGAGTTCAGCGTAGACGCGTTCCGCCGGACCGGTCACGCGGCACCTCCCTGCGTCGAAGCGGACTCGGTGGCGTCGATTGTGATGACGATCGGAGCCTTCTCAGCACCGATGGCGCGGGCTCCCGACACGTGCACCCCGCCACCCGGCGAGACGAGATCGTCGACGATCGCGTCGATCCCGATCGCCTCCTGCACCGCGAACCCCTCGGCGAGCGTCTCGGCGGCGATGAGAGCGGCGTGCGCCTCCAGCGCCTCGACGTGCGCAGGCTCGGCGTTGATCGCGAGCACGATCCGGTCGCTGACATCGAGGCCCGCGTTCTTTCGTGCCTCTTGGACGGCGCGGATCGCATCGCGCGCGATGCCCTCGGCCTCGAGTTCCGTCGTGAGCACGGTGTCGAGGATCGCGAAACCGCCACCGGGCAGCAGCGTCAGGGCCGGTCCGCCATCGGCGGCGTCTCCGGAACCCGCGCGCAGGGTGAGCTCGTACTCGTGCGGTTCGAGTGCGATACCGCCCGCGATCACCACGCCGTCGGTCTCACTCCAATCACCGGTCTTCGCCGCCTTGATGGCCTGCTGCACCTGCTTGCCGAGTCGCGGGCCGGCCGCACGGGCGTTCACGGCGAGCGTCTGCACGATGCCGTGCTCGTCCGCACTCGTGTCGGTCTGCTGCACGAGACGCACGGACTTCACGTTGAGCTCTTCACGGAGGATGCCCGCGAACGGTTCGATCGCGCCGGGGTGCTCCGCGACGACGGTCAATTCTGCGAGCGGCAGGCGCACGCGCAGGCCGCGGCTCTTTCGGAGGGCGAGCGCCTGCGACGTGATCTGGCGCACCTCGTCCATCGCGTCGACGAGCTCGTCGTCGCCCGGGAACTCCGCGGCATCGGGCCAGTCGGCGAGGTGCACGGATCGGCCCCCGGTCAGGCCGCGCCACAGCTCTTCGGTGACGAGCGGAGCAAGCGGGGCGGCGACGCGCGCCACCGTTTCGAGCACGGTGTACAGCGTGTCGAAGGCCTGCTGGTTCTCGGGCTTGCCGTTGTCGCCCGCGACGCCTTCCCAGAACCGGTCGCGCGATCGCCGCACGTACCAGTTGGTGAGCACTTCCGCATAGGCGCGCAGCGCTTCAGCGGCCGAAGTGGTGTCGAGCCCTTCGAGGTGGGACTGCACATCGCGGATGAGGCGCCCCGTCTTCGCGAGGATGTACCGATCGAGCGGGTCGGTCGAATCGGTGCGTCGTTCGGCCGTGAGCCCGTCGGCATTCGCGTACAGCGAGAAGAAGTACCAGGTGCTCCACAGCGGCAGGATGAACTGCCGCACGCCCTCACGGATGCCCTCCTCGGTGACGACGAGGTTGCCGCCGCGAACCACGGGCGACGCCATCAGGAACCAGCGCATCGCGTCGGAGCCGTCGCGGTCGAAGACCTCGTTCACGTCGGGGTAATTGCGCAGCGACTTCGACATCTTGTTGCCGTCGGAGCCGAGCACGATGCCGTGGCTGATGACGTTGGTGAATGCCGGGCGATCGAAGAGCGCGGTCGCGAGCACATGCTGCACGTAGAACCAGCCGCGGGTCTGCCCGATGTACTCGACGATGAAGTCGGCCGGCTGGTGCGTCTCGAACCACTCCTGGTTCTCGAACGGATAGTGGGCCTGCGCGAACGGCATCGATGCGGAGTCGAACCAGACATCGAGCACGTCTTCGATGCGGCGCATCGTCGATCGGCCGGTCGGATCATCGGGGTTCGGTCGCGTGAGTTCGTCGACGTACGGGCGGTGGAGGTCAACCTCACCGTCCGCGTTCCGCGGCAGCTCGCCGAAGTCCGCCTCGATCTCGGCAACTGAGCCGTAGACGTCGACGCGCGGGTACTCGGGGTCGTCGCTCTTCCACACCGGGATGGGGCTGCCCCAGTAGCGGTTGCGGCTGATCGACCAGTCGCGCGCGCCCTCGAGCCACTTCCCGAACTGACCGTGCTTCACGTTCTCAGGGACCCAGGTGATCTGCTCGTTGGTCTCGAGCATGCGCTCCTTGATGTCCGTGACGCGCACGAACCAGCTGGAGACCGCCTTGTAGATCAGCGGATTGCGGCAGCGCCAGCAGTGCGGGTACGAGTGCTCGTAGCTCTGCTCGCGCAGCAGGCGCCCCCGCTCGCGCACGAGACGAATCAGGGGGCGGTTCGCATCCATCCAGAGTTCACCGGCGACGTCGGTCACGGCAGCAATGAACCGGCCACCCGCGTCGACGCTCACGATGGTCGGCATGCCGGCCGCCGTGGTGATGCGGTAGTCGTCTTCGCCGTAGGCCGGCGACTGGTGCACGATGCCCGTGCCGTCGGTGGTCGACACGTAGTCGTCGGCGAGCACCTGCCAGCAGCGCTCGGTGCCCCACGTCTCGACATCGGAAAAGTAGTCGAAGAGCGGCTCGTAGCGGACCCCGCTCAGTTCGGACCCAGCGATCACGCGCGAGACCGCGGCGACCGCGGCGTCGGCCGAGTCGTAGCCGAGATCCTTGGCGTGCGCGCCGACCAGATCTTCGGCCAGCAGGTACGCGGCTGTCGCGTCGGCGCCGTCGCCCGCACCCGCGGGGCCCGCGGGCACCACCGCGTAGGCGATGGCCGGTCCGACCGCGAGCGCCGCGTTCGTGGGAAGCGTCCACGGCGTCGTGGTCCATGCGAGGGCGCGCACGCCGGTGAGGTCGAGCTCCGCTGCGCGCTCCCCGATGAAGGGGAACGCAACCGTCACGGAGGGATCCTGGCGCATCTGGTAGACGTCGTCGTCCATGCGCAGTTCGTGGTTCGACAGCGGGGTCTCGTCGCGCCAGCAGTACGGCAGAATCCGCGAGCCCTCGTAGGCGAGACCCTGATCGTACAGTCGCTTGAACGCCCAGATGACGCTCTCCATGTACGTCAGATCGAGCGTCTTGTACCCGTGCTCGAAGTCGACCCAGCGCGCTTGACGGGTGACGTAGTCCTCCCACTCGCGGGTGTACTGCAGCACCGATTCACGAGCCTTGCCATTGAACGCCGCGACGCCCATCTCTTCGATCTCGGACTTCTCGGTGATGCCGAGCTGCTTCATCGCCTCGAGTTCTGCGGGAAGACCATGGGTATCCCACCCGAAGCGGCGCTCGACCTTCTTTCCGAGCATGGTCTGGAACCGCGGGAAGACGTCTTTGGCGTAACCGGTCAGCAGGTGGCCGTAGTGCGGCAGGCCGTTTGCGAAGGGCGGGCCGTCGTTGAATACCCACTCTTCGGCGTGCTCGCGCTGGCGGATCGATTCCGCGAATGTGTCGTTGGCCGACCAGAAGTCGAGCACACGCTGTTCGATCTCGGGGAATCGGGGTGAAGGCGAAACACCGAATGCTGCGCCGGCTGCGGGCGACGAGGGTGCGGCGTGGTCTGACGGGGTTCCCGTGGGCTGCTGAGGATACGGCATGGGTCCTTCTCGATTCCGGCGTCGGTCGTTACTCCTGTTGCCGGGACGAGCTCCGGATCGCGATCCGTCTCCCGCGGTACCACCCCGCTTGCCACCACTCGCCCGGTGCCGGGCGTCGCGGTAACCGCTTCATTCGGCGATGACGGGCCGTGACCGTTCGGTTCTACTGTGCCGAGCGCATTCCGGTTTCCCGGAACCCAGGTGGCGGTTCTTCCGAAGACTCCCCGGTGATGGCCGGATCGCAGTCGATAGAGAGAGTCTACCTCAGCGGGAAGCGTCTCCCCTGTACGCATTGTCGTGAGCTGCGCGCGGGCCGGGACGCCGCGTAATACGCCGCCAGCCGAGCCGAGATCGCCCATTTGGTCACGAAGAGGTAACGATGCGGTTTACGCAAAATCCCCGATCAATTCATATATAACTCGGTATCCCGGGCGTGTTTCTGCCCTCCACGCCTTGCACATCCGTGCAACACGTTGTTAGCGTCGAAGCAGCGTTGAGGCCGGCCGCGTGCCAGACCTCCGAAATCGCGCCGGGGAAATTCTGCCGAGATTCGGTACCCGATGCGTCGGAGTGTCACGGGCGGCTCCGTCTCCGCAATAGACAACTGGCCAATCGTGAGGCCGCCGGGCGAGACGCGCGCTGAAACTGCCGCGTTCCCGTCGCTGTATCTGGCGTGCCTCCGATTTCGTCGTGCCACGAAACGAGGAGTTGAGAGTGACCAGTACAACCGCATCACCCGCAATCGAGGTGTCACATGCGTACAAGGTGTTTGGGCGCCGCCCGAAGGAAGTGGTGAAGCGCCTCCGGAAAGGCGCGACGCGCGACGAGGTTCGCGCGCAGGGAACCGCAGCGGTCATCGACGCCAGTTTCACCGTGACCCAGGGCGAGATTTTTGTCGTGATGGGGCTTTCCGGTTCAGGAAAGTCGACCTTGATTCGCATGCTGAACGGTCTGAATGAGACGACCGACGGGTCGATCACCGTATTCGGGAACGAGGTCGTCGGCCTCAGTGGATCTGATCTGCGCGAGCTCCGCCGCGACCGGATGTCCATGGTCTTCCAGCACTTTGCCCTGTTGCCGCACCGCACCGTGCTCGACAATGTCGCGTACGGGCTCGAGTTGCAGGGCGTCGGCCTGGCCGAGCGCCGCGAACGCGCAGGCGGTTGGTTGGAGCGCGTCGGACTCTCGGGCTGGGAGGATCGCCTCCCCGGAGAGCTCTCAGGCGGGATGCAGCAGCGCGTCGGCATCGCCCGCGCCTTCGCCGCAGACACCGACATCTTGCTCATGGACGAGGCCTTCTCGGCACTCGACCCGCTCATCCGACGCGAGATGCAGGAGCAGTTGGTTGAGCTGCAGCAAGAGCTGAACAAGACGATCGTCTTCATCACGCACGACCTCAACGAGGCGATGTTCCTCGGCGACCGGATTGCCGTAATGCGCGACGGCCGGATCGTGCAGGTGGGCACCCCCAATGACATCCTGACCGATCCGGCGAACGACTACGTCGCCCAGTTCGTGCAAGACGTCGACCGCGCTCGCGTGCTGACCGCCGGCGACGTCATGGAACCGCCGCGCGCCGTGGTGCCGGCGAGCGCCGGACCGCGGACGGCGCTGCGCACCATGCGAGATCTGCAGACGTCCGCCTGCTTCGTCACCACCGGGTCGCGGAAGCTGCTCGGTGTCGTGCGCGACAAGGACGTGCTCCGTCAGGTGCGCGAGGGCGGCACCGACATCACCGAACGACTGCGCCCGACGCCGTCGATCGTGAAGCGTGAGCAGTTGATCTCCGAACTCTTCGAGCTCGCGGTCGAAAGCCCGCTCCCGGTCGCCGTCACCGACGATGAGGATCGCCTCATCGGCGTGGTGCCTCGCGTCACGCTGCTCGCAGCGCTCACCGACCTCCCCGCCGTCACGACGGAGATTCCGGTCATCGAACCGACGCCGACGATTCCCGCCGACATGATTACCGCAACGCTCGGCGAGACCTCGGAGGCCGATGCCGCCGAAGATCTCGCCTTCGGAACTGAGGAGGTGCGCTGATGGACGGGTTCCGCATTCCGCTCGGCGACTGGGTCGCCTCGGCCCTCGACTGGATCAAGGACACCTTCGACGGGCTGCTCGATGTCATCACGATTATCGTCAAGTTCTTGGTCGAGGGCCTCGCCGACGGTCTCACCTCCGTGCCTGCCATCGTGCTCATCGTCGTGTTCGCCCTCATCGGTTGGGTCGTGCGATCGTGGCAGCTCGCGGTCGGCACGCTGGTGACGATGCTGCTCATCGTCGCCATGGATCAGTGGGAGAACGCGATGCTCACGCTCGCACTCGTACTGATCGCCGCTGCGATCGCCATCGTCATCGCGGTGCCGCTCGGCATCGCGGCGGCGCGAAACGACACCTTCAGTGCCGTGTTGAAGCCGGTGCTCGACTTTATGCAGACGATGCCGGCCTTCGTGTACCTGATTCCCGCAGTGACGTTCTTCACCGTCGGCTTCGTGCCGGGCGTGTTCGCCACCGTGCTGTTCTCGGTGGCGCCGGGTGTGCGGTTCACCGAGCTCGGCATCCGGAGCGTCGATTCCGAGACCGTCGAGGCCGGATACGCCTTCGGTGCGGCTCCCGGCAAGATCCTCCGCGGCATCCAGCTCCCCCTCGCAACGCCCACCATCATGGCCGGCATCAACCAGGTCATCATGCTGGCGCTCTCCATGGCAGTCGTCGCCGGCATCACCGGCGCCAACGGCCTCGGCAAGGAGGTGGTGGCAGCGATCTCGACGCTCGACACCGCCAAGGGCGTCGAAGCCGGCCTCGGGGTCGTGATCCTCGCCGTCTTCCTCGACCGTGTCACGGCGGCCCTCGGCAACCCCGGCGACTACCCCCGCTCCGTGCTGGGCACGCTGCGCCGCCGACGTGATGCCGCACGCAAGCAGACCGTGGCGAAGGCCGCCTAACCACATCTCTCTTCCCATTTGGCGCACCCCGGTGCGCCGCACGAAAGGACGCACGATGCAGAAGAAACGAACAATTGCCGGAGTCATTGCCCTCGGCGCCGCGGCCTCCCTGGCACTCGCGGGGTGCTCGAGCGACGGCGGATCGGCCGATGGCGACGACAAGGGCACCGTCAAGCTCGGATACCTGCCGGCCTGGACCGACGGGTTGAGCACGGCCTACCTGCTCGAAGACCAGCTCGGCAAGATGGGCTACACGGTCGAGATGGACGAGCTGACCGAGGCAGGCGTGCTCTACGCGGGACTCGCCGGCGGCGACTTCGACATCTACCCCTCCGCCTGGCCCGAGGTGACCCACGCGTCGTACATGGAGCAGTACTCGAGCGACATCGAAGACCTCGGCGCCTACTACGACGGCGCGGTGCTCACGATGGCGGTGCCCGACTACGTCGACATCGATTCGATCGAAGATCTTGCGGGCGACGCAAAGCGCTTCGACGGTCAGATCATCGGCATCGAGCCCGGTGCGGGCCTGACGAAGCAGACGCAGGAAGTGGCGATGCCGGAGTATGGCCTCGACTCGGACTACGAGCTCGTGACCTCGTCGACCGCCACGATGCTTGCGACGCTGCAGGACAAGATCAAGAGCCAGGAAGATGTCGTGGTAACCCTGTGGCGCCCCTTCTGGGCGAACGACGCCTTCCCCATGAAGGATCTTGCCGACCCCAAGGGTGCGATGGGCGACCCGGAGTCGCTGCACTTCCTCGCGAAGCAGGGCTTCTCGGAGGAGATGCCCGAGGTGGCCGACTACATCGCGAAGATCAAGCTCGACGACGAGGCCTACGGCGCACTCGAGGGGCTCGTGACCGGCGACGAGTACAAGAACGACCCCGAGGGCGCCGTGGACGCGTGGCTCGAGGAGTACGGCGACGCCTACCCCGGATTGATCGCCAGCTGAGCGAGGCTTTCGGTACGCCGCGCGCGGGCCGACTCACGGGAAGCTCCCCGGGGTCGGTCCGCGCGCGGCGTTTAGGATCGAAACGGCGGGCGGATCCGGCCCGAACGGCACCGAGGAGGCACCCGATGAGCACGTCCCCTGCAGCAGCACCCCAGCCAGAGATCCGTGAACTACCGCTCACCCACCTCATCGTGGTGCGCGAGACCGTTCCGTTCGATCAGTTGCCGTCGTTCTACGATCGTGCGTACCCGACGCTCTTCGGCGCGCTCGAGCGACTTGGGGGCGCCCCCGCCGCTCCCCCGATGGCGGTCGTGCACGGCAACCCGACGGCGGCCGGCCTTGACCTGTCAGTTGCCGTGCCGATCGCGTGCGCGCTCGCGGAGCTCGGCGACCCGGATGATGCTGCGGTGTCGTCGGAAACGATCCCCGCTGCGCGCACGGCAACGCTGCTCGTGCGTGGCGACTACTCCGGTATCGGCCCGGGATATCAGCGTCTGCACGAATGGATCGCCGCTGCGGGCGAGACGGCCGGCGATATCTCCTGGGAGCAGTACCTCACCGAACCCGAGCCGGGAGGCGACCCGGCACTGAATGAAACACTGCTCGGGGTGCCGCTCCGCGCTCAGTGACTCCGGGTAAGCTGGATGCCACACCATCAGGCACCAGTGCAGCGAAATCTGCCGCACGATCACGCGGTGCCGTCCACATCGAACCCCGATCCCGCGACGTCACGGGATCGAGAAGCGGAGCCCCACGCATGAGCGCGATTCCCGACAAGCCAGCACTCGAAGGCCTCGAAGCGAAGTGGGGTCCGGTCTGGGAGCAGCAGGGCACATACGCCTTCCCGCGTGAGCGCGCGACGCGTGAGAACGTCTACAGCATCGATACGCCGCCGCCCACCGCCTCTGGTTCGCTGCACGTCGGGCACGTCTTCTCATACACCCACACCGACACCGTCGCGCGCTATCAGCGCATGCAGGGTAAAGACGTCTTCTACCCGATGGGCTGGGACGACAACGGTCTGCCCACCGAGCGCCGTGTGCAGAACTACTACGGCGTACGCTGCGATCCGACGCTCCCCTACGTCGAAGGATTCGTGCCTCCGCACGAGGGCGGCGACGGCAAGAGCATCAAGGCGGCGGATCAGCAGCCGATCTCGCGCCGCAACTTCATCGAGCTGTGCGAACGCCTGACCGAGGAAGACGAGCAGCAGTTCGAAGCCCTGTGGCGCACCCTCGGCCTGTCGGTGGACTGGAAGCAGAGCTACCGCACCATCGGACCCGAGTCGCTGCGCGCCTCGCAGCTCGCGTTCATCCGCAACGTCGAGCGCGGCGAGGCGTATCAGGCTCAAGCGCCGACGCTGTGGGACGTCACGTTCCGCACCGCGGTCGCGCAGGCTGAGCTCGAAGATCGCGATCAGCCGAGCGCCTACCACACCCTGGCGTTCCACAAGTCAGACGGATCGGGCGACATCCTCATCGACACGACCCGCCCCGAGCTTCTCGCCGCGTGCGTCGCGCTCGTCGCGCACCCCGATGACGAGCGCTACCAGCCACTGTTCGGCAGCACCGTGCGCACCCCGCTGTTCGACGTCGAGGTTCCGATTGTCGCGCATCACCTCGCGCAGCAAGACAAGGGCACCGGCATCGCCATGATCTGCACCTTCGGCGACGTGACCGACGTGATCTGGTGGCGTGAGCTGAGTCTGCCGAACCGCGCAATTCTTGGCTTCGACGGGCGCGTCATCGCCGAGGCCCCCGATGCGATCACCAGCGAGGCCGGTCTCGCCGCCTACGCGGACATCGCGGGCAAGACCGTCTTCAGTGCGAAGCAGACGGTCGTCGAGGCGCTGCAGGCGTCGGGCGAGCTCGTCGGCGACATCCGCAAGATCACGCACCCCGTGAAGTTCTTCGAGAAGGGCGACAAGCCGCTCGAGATCGTCTCGACCCGTCAGTGGTACATCGTCAACGGCGCGCGCGATGAGTCCCTGCGCGAGCGGCTGCTGGCACACGGCCGTGAGCTGTCGTGGCACCCCGACTTCATGCGCGTGCGCTACGAGAACTGGGTCGAGGGCCTGTCTGGCGACTGGCTCATCTCGCGCCAGCGCTTCTTCGGCGTGCCGATCCCGGTCTGGTATCCGCTCGATGCCGAAGGCAACCCCGTCTTCGATCAGCCGATTCTTCCCTCCGTCGAGCAGCTTCCGGTGGACCCATCGAGTGATGTGCCTGCGGGCTACACCGCCGATCAGCGCGGCGTCGCGGGTGGCTTCCAGGGCGAGGTCGACGTGATGGACACGTGGGCGACGTCGTCGCTCACCCCGCAGCTTGCGGGCGGGTGGGAGCGCGATCCCGAACTCTTCGATCTCGTCTTCCCCTTCAGCATCCGCCCGCAGGGCCAGGACATCATCCGCACGTGGCTCTTCTCGACGCTGCTGCGCTCGGAACTCGAAAGCGGTCAGCTCCCCTGGCAGCACGCGGGCATCTCGGGCTGGATCCTCGACCCCGACCGCAAGAAGATGTCGAAGTCGAAGGGCAACGTCGTGACCCCCGCGGGCATGCTCGACCAGCACGGCTCAGATGCCGTGCGCTACTGGGCGGCATCGGCGAAACTCGGCACCGACGCGGCCTTCGACCCGCAGAACCCGACGCAGATCAAGATCGGTCGACGCCTGGCCATCAAGCTGCTGAACGCCGCGAAGTTCACTCTGAGCTTCGATGCGTCTGGCGCGGGCACCGTCACCGAAGCGCTCGACCGCGCGGTGCTCGCCGGGCTCGCTACCGTGATCGATGATGCGACGCGCGCGTTCGAGAATTACGATCACGCCCGTGCGCTCGAACTCACCGAGTCCTACTTCTGGACGTTCTGCGACGACTATCTCGAGCTCGTGAAGGAGCGCGCGCACAACGGCAGCGGCCAGACTCAGGCCTCGGCGGTCACCGCACTCCGCACCTCGCTCTCGGTGTTCGTGCGGCTGCTGGCTCCGTTCCTGCCGTACGCGACCGAAGAGGTGTGGTCATGGTTCGGCGAGGGATCGGTGCACCAAGCCGCGTGGCCGGTGGCCGCAGAAGCGACCGATCTCGCAGGCGAGGGTGCCGATGCCGGGCTGCTCGGCCTCGTCGGTGGCGCACTCGTCGGCATTCGAGGCGCGAAGACCGCGGCTAAGGCTTCTCAGAAGACGCCGGTCTCCGTCGCCCTCATTCAGGCGCCCGCCGCTGACCTGCCCCGTCTTGAATCCGCCTCAGTTGATCTCGCGGCGGTTGGCCGCATCGCGGAACTGCAGCTCGTGGCGTCCGGCGACGACGCCTCGGGCGTGGTCGTCGCCGACATTCAGCTCGCACCGGTAGAGGCCTAAGCATGCAGTTGGGGGCACGGTGGCAGACGGGGGCGACCCCACATCGCAGTGTGCCCCCGCTGCTGCATGCCGAAATTGCTCGCCAGGAGTCGGCACATCCGAACGCCGGCTCCTGGACACTGACCTGGCTTGAGGGCCGGCCGCGCTGCGTGCTTGACGACATCGCCTTCGTTGGTCTCGACGTTCGCGGGAGGGTGCTGAGCGGCGCCCTCCCAGGTGCTTCGGGAACGATGCTCGCAGCAGATCTCGAACCGCACGGCAGTTCGACTGGGTCGGCACCGGAGTCTGACGATGACCCAGATGACGACGATTGGTTGAGCTGAGGAGCAGGCATGACGAAACGACCACTACTGACTATTCGCGCGACGGTACTCCTCGCGACCAGCGTGACGCTGGTCGGTTCGCTCGTCGGCTGCGCCCCCGAACCCACTTCGGGGAACGGTTCGTCGGATCCCACGACGACGAGCGCATCGTCGAGCGCAACTTCAGATACCGATGCCTCCGATGACAGTGCGTCTCAGAGCAGCGGCGGTTCGTCTGACGACGCAAACGCCCATGCGACCGCCGACAGCACCGCGAAGGGCGGCGACGCAAGCGGAAGCTGGGAGGAGATTGGCGTTCCTGGCGGAGGTGATGGCAAATCGGCCGAGTTGCCCGCATCGTTCCCCAAGACCCAATTTGTCGTGCCTGCAGGGGCGACGGTGGATGACGCGGGCGAGCGGTCGGCGAGCGCCTGGTTCGTCGTGCTGCGTGCCCCGAATCGAACCGGCGCGGACGCCCTGTGGCAGGGCGTGATCACGCAAAGCGGCTTCACCGTGTCGACCTCCGAGGAAACCGGGGATGACGGTATCTCTGCGCACCTTGACGGTGCCGGCCTCAGCGTCGATGCGCTGCTGATTCCGAATGCGGATGGTGCAGTCCTGCTGAGCTACGAACTGGCACTCGTCGGCTGATCGCGTGCGGCTCGCACTGATTCGTCACGGCCAGACCGACTGGAATCTGGCGGGCCGTATGCAGGGCCGTACAAACATTCCGTTGAATGCGGCTGGGCGTGCGCAGGCGTCTGATCTTGCGAGATCACTCGCCGAGGGGGAACCGTGGGATGCCGTGGTGTCGAGCCCGCTGGTGCGCGCGTCGATGACCGGAGACGTACTGGCAGAGCATCTTGGACTCGGCCCGGTGATGCCGGTGGCGGAACTCGTCGAGCGCTCGTTCGGCGCCGCTGAGGGGTTGTCGCCCGGGGAAGCGCTCGAACGCTGGCCTGATCGACAGTATCCTGAAATGGAGAGCGCTGAAGCCGTAGCGACGCGTGCCAGAAAAGCACTGGAACACATCGCTGAGCGTCGACCCGATCAGCGCGTGCTTGCCGTGTCACATGGATCGTTCATCCGACACCTGCTGGCGAACGTCACGAGCGCCCCGATCGACGACATTCCACGCATCGGAAACACGGAGATGTCGATACTGAGCCGGGACGCCCAAGGCCGGTGGAGCGTCCAGAACGTGGCCGGAGCGCCGCTGACGATCTTAAGCCGGGGAGCCGAATCAGGCGATCTCGAGGCCGCCGCGCGATTGAAGAATGCGCGGAGCCGCGTCACCCACGACTGACTCCGGAGTGACGATCACCTTGGTGATATCGCCGTCTGACGGCACCTCGAACATGACGGGGCCGAGAATGCCCTCAAGAATGGCCCGGAGGCCACGCGCGCCGGTCTTTCGTTCAACCGCTTGTTCAGCGATGGCTTCGAGAGCGGCGTCTTCGAATTCAAGACTCACTCCGTCGAGCTCAAACATGCGCTGATACTGCTTCACGAGCGCGTTCTTCGGCTCGGTCAGAATGCGGGTAAGCGCATCGACGTCGAGTGGGTCAACCGTCGCCACGACCGGAAGGCGGCCGATGAACTCAGGAATCAGGCCGAACTTGTGCAGGTCTTCGGGTTGCACCTGCGAGAAGAGCTGGTCGTCGTTTCGCTTGCTCGACACCGGCGCACCGAACCCGATGCCGCCCTTGCCGAGTCGCGAGCCGACGATATCTTCCAACCCGGCGAATGCGCCCGCAACGATAAAGAGTACATTCGTTGTATCGAGCTGGATGAACTCCTGGTTCGGATGCTTGCGACCGCCCTGCGGAGGAATCGAAGCAACCGTGCCCTCGAGAATTTTGAGGAGTGCCTGCTGCACGCCCTCCCCTGACACGTCTCGGGTGATTGAGGGGTTCTCCGCTTTGCGCGAGATCTTGTCGATCTCATCGATGTAGATGATGCCCGTCTCAGCACGCTGCACATCGAAGTCAGCCGCCTGCAGCAGCTTCAACAGAATGTTCTCGACATCTTCGCCGACGTACCCGGCCTCGGTCAGCGCCGTTGCATCGGCGACAGCGAAGGGCACGCCGAGCTGCCGAGCGAGCGACTGAGCCAGATAGGTCTTGCCGCACCCCGTCGGGCCGATGAGCAGAATGTTCGACTTCGCGATCTCAACCTGTTCGGAGGCCACCTCAGCGCTCGCCAGTGTGGACATCGCTCGTACTCGCTTGTAGTGGTTGTACACTGCGACGGCGAGCGATTGCTTCGCACGCTCTTGCCCGATGACGTACTGGTTGAGGAAATCGGCGATCTCCCGCGGCTTGTGCAGCGTGAAGTCTGAGGTCTCTGGAACCTGGTGCTCGGCGAGCCGCTCTTCAATAATCTCATTGCAGAGCGCGACGCATTCGTCGCAGATGTAGATCTGCGGGCCCGCAATAAGCTGCTGCACTTGCTTCTGCGACTTGCCGCAGAAGGAGCACTTCAGCAGCTCGCTGCTTTCGCCGATCTTCGCCATGCGGAGCTCCTTCACCTACTCGGTCTGATCCGGTGTCTTCGAGACTAGCGGGAGCCTCCGACATTGATGGGCGGCACGCCGGAGCCCCGGGGTCACCCCCGGGGCTCCGGAATGCTACTGCGCGATTACCGGTTGCGGATTCTTACGGCTTGTCAGCACCTGATCGACGAGGCCGTATTCGAAAGCCTCCTGTGCGCTGAGGATCTTGTCGCGATCGATATCGCGGTTCACCTCTTCGATGCTGCGCTTGGAGTGCTTCGACAGCGTCTCCTCGAGCCACTCGCGCATGCGGAGAATCTCGCGCGCCTGAATCTCGATGTCTGACGCCTGGCCGTGACCGCCCTGGCCGCTCGACGGCTGGTGGATCAGCACGCGTGCGTTCGGCAGTGCGAGCCGCTTACCCGGCGTACCGCCGGCGAGCAGCACCGCCGCAGCCGACGCCGCTTGGCCCAGGCACACCGTCTGCACGTGCGGACGAATGTACTGCATTGTGTCGTAGATGGCCGTCATCGCAGTGAACGAACCGCCCGGCGAGTTGATGTACATGGTGATGTCGCGCTCGGGGTCCTGGCTTTCGAGCACGAGCAACTGTGCCATGACGTCATCGGCGGATGCGTCGTCGACCTGCACCCCGAGGAAGATGATGCGATCCTCGAAGAGCTTGGCGTAGGGGTCTTGACGCTTGTATCCGTATGCGGTGCGCTCTTCGAAGGAGGGCAGCACATAGCGCGATTCAGGCATCTGCAGGCTCGAGCCGCCGGCCTGGGGTGCGTATGAAGTATTCATCGAGTCGATTCTTCCTGTCCGTCTCGTCAGTTGCTGCTCGTGCCGCCGCCGCCGACGACGTCGGAGGCGGAGTCGCGAATGAAATCGATAAAGCCGTACTCGAGCGCCTCATCGGCGGTGAACCAGCGATCGCGGTCACCGTCTTCGTTGATCTGCTCGACCGACTTTCCGGTCTGCGCCGCGGTGATCTCGGCGAGGCGGTTCTTCATCGAGGTGATGAGCTGCGCCTGGGTCTGAATGTCACTCGCCGTGCCGCCGAAGCCGCCGTGTGGCTGATGCAGGAGCACGCGCGCGTTCGGAGTGATGTACCGCTTGCCCTTGGTGCCCGCAGTGAGCAGGAACTGTCCCATCGACGCCGCCATACCGATACCGACGGTGACGATGTCATTCGGCACGAACGACATCGTGTCGTAGATGGCCATACCAGCGGTGATCGAGCCGCCGGGCGAATTGATGTAGAGGTAGATGTCCGCTTCCGGATCTTCCGCTGCGAGCAGGAGGATCTTCGCGCAGATCTCGTTCGCGTTGTCATCGCGCACCTCCGACCCCAGCCAGATGATGCGATCCTTCAGCAGTCGCTCGAACACACTGTTCGGTGGCGTCTGTTCAGCCATGCGGCGCTCCATTCGTTGTTGCTTGATTCGAGCGTACCGATTCGCGGGCCGCAAGGGAGTCGTGTTCGCCGTGGGCGCATGGTGGCGCTCGGCGACTGAGAACCTCCGCAGACGCAACGATCCCCCGTCTCTCACCGAGACGGGGGATCGTTGGAGAGCAGGCGATTCGACTTACTTGTCGCCCTCAGCTGCCTCGGCAGCGGCCTTCTTGGCTGCGCGGGTTGCGGCGGCCTTCTTCGCGGCGGCCGAGCGGGCAGCCTTCTTGGCTTCCTCATCGTCTGCTGCGGGCTCGGCTGCGGCCTTCTTCGCTGCCGGCTTCTTGGCAGCAGGCTTCTTCTTCGCCGGTGCTGCAGCTGCTTCGGCCTCGTCTGCGTTCTCCGCTGATTCGCCCGACTCGTCATCGGTATCGACCGCGGTGAACTCGCTCAGGTCGACGGTGTTGCCGGCCTGATCGACGACGGTAGCCTGTGCCAGCGCTACTGCGAGTGCCTTGTTGCGCGTGACCTCGCCGAGGATGACACCCATCTGGTTGCCCTGGCTGATGGCCTGGAGGAACTGTGTGGGCTCCATGCCGTACTGCTGCGCCGACTGGAAGATGTACTGCGAGAGCTCGTTCTGCGTGGGCGTGACACCCTCGGCCTCGACGATGGCGTCGAGCAGCAGCTGCAACTGGATCTGCTCTTCAGACGACTTGCGCACCTCAGCGCGGTGCTCGTCATCTTCGAGGCGGCCTTCGCTCTCGAGGTGGCGGTGCACCTCTTCTTCGACGAGTTCTTCAGACACGGGAATGCCGGCCTGCTCGATCAGGGTGGCGGTGAAGAGGTCGCGTGCCTGCTGGCCCTGAGCGAAGACCGAGGCCTTCGAGACCTGCTCCTTGAGGCTGTCGCGAAGCTCGGCGATGGTGTCGAACTCGCTCGCGAGCTGCGCGAACTCGTCATCGGCCTCGGGGAGCTCGCGCTCCTTGACGGCGGTCAGGGTGAGCTCGACCTCCGCGTCCTGACCTTCGTACTCGCCGCCGAGCAGCTGCGACGTGAAGTTGGTGGTCTCACCTGCGGTGAGCGTCTCAACCGCTTCATCGGTGCCGACGAGCAGGTTGCCTGCGCCGATCTCGTACGAGACTCCGCTTGCCTGATCGACCTCGACGCCGTCGATGGTTGCGGTCAGATCGAGTTCGACGAAATCGCCCGACTTGGCCGGGCGATCCACGGTCACGAGGGTGCCGAAGCGCTCGCGCAGCTTGGTCAGCTCGTCTTCGATCGCAGCTTCGTCGACCTCTGCGTTGTCGACGGTGAGCTTGATGCCGTCGTACTTCGGCAGCGTGAACTCGGGGCGCACCTCGACCTCGAAGACCAGCTCGAGCGTGCTCTTCGGATCCTTCGCGTCAGGCCACTGGGCCACGTCAGCGGTGGGGCGACCCATCGGGCGCTCCTCTGCCTCTGCGATCGCCGACTGGTAGAAGTCATCGAGCGAGGCGTTGACGGCCTCCTGGATGACGGCCTCGCGGCCGACGCGCTGATCGATGATCGGCGCGGGCACCTTGCCCTTGCGGAAGCCGGGGATCGAGACCTGCTCGGAGATGGTCTTGTACGCCTGCTTGAGGTACGGCTCCAGCTCGTCGAGCGTGACCTCCACGCTCAGCTTGGCGCGGGTGGCAGTGAGCTTCTCAGCTGTCGTCTTCGGCAATTTGGCCTCTCATCATCTGAATTTCGATCGGATGCCGGTTTCGGGCCGGCGGACCCTGGTCGGGGCGACAGGATTCGAACCTGCGACCTCCCGCTCCCAAAGCGGGCGCTCTAGCCAAGCTGAGCTACGCCCCGGTGAACCCGGGTGTCCCGTGTGATGGCGCGCGAACGCGCACAACCCGAGCAAGTCTAGCCGAAACACGAACTGAACGAGTGCAACCGATGCAGGTCCGTGTGTCCGCATACGTATGAAAAGACTCCGGAACGCAACAGGCCCCGCCGGAGCGGGGCCTGAGAAGTGGAGGGGATGACGGGAATCGAACCCGCGTAATCAGTTTGGAAGACTGAGGCTCTACCATTGAGCTACATCCCCGAGCTGCGTGCAGCACATGGTGCCGAAGCACCTCACTGAGCATAGTGCATTCGTGTCGAGTGTTCGAACGGCGGCTTATTCGTCGCGTGTCGCGTCTCGATGATGCGCCGTGGTGTCGAGGTATCGCGCCGCATTCTGGCGCACGGATTCGCGATCGCCCGCGTTCAATTCCCGTACGACTCGACCCGGCACTCCGACCACCAGGGAATTCGGGGGAACAACCATGCCCTGCGGCACGACGGCCCCCGCGGCGACCAAGCTCCCGGCTCCGACGACGGCACCCGTGAGCACCGTCGCGTGCATGCCGATCAGACACCCCGCTTCGATGATTGCGCCGTGGATCATTGCGAGATGACCGACCGACACGTCATCGCCGATGATGGCCGCGTCGCCGCGCTGCGTGTGCACCACGGCGCCGTCTTGAATGTTCGTGCGCGCCCCGATGCGTACGGCATCAGAATCCCCGCGCACGACCGCGTTGTACCAAATGCTGGAATCTTCTGCGATCTGCACGTTGCCGACCACCACGGCTCCCGGGGCCACCCACGTGGACACGTGGATCTTGGGCGCGCCGTATGGGGCCACGGCAATGACGCGTCCGTGCAGATTGGGGTTTTCGGTCATCATCGAATCCCATCGTTGAGCGGGAAGCAACTCCCCGAAAAATGCGAACAGCCCTTACCGAAATGGTAAGGGCTGTGGTCGCTCCCCCGGCTGGGCTCGAACCAGCGACATCCTGATTAACAGTCAAGCGCTCTGCCAACTGAGCTACAGGGGATCATTGCGTCTGCAACCCCATTAGGTTAGCAAGCTCGAAACAAGCAGTGCAAATCGAACCGGCCCGGGCGATTCGCGGGCCGCTATTCGTCCGCAATCTCGTCGTAAGCGGTGGCGCGCAACGCTTGAGCGAGGCGCTGCACATAGCCGTGATCGGCATTTCGGAAGATCTCGTTGATGTCGCCACGTCCGACGAAGCGACCCTGCTGCATCACGAGCACCTCCTGCACCAGCGCTTCCAGCATTCCGATGTCGTGGCTGATCAGCAGCATCGTCGCCCCCGTGCGCTCGCGATACCAGCGCAGTAGCTCAACGATTTTGGGTCGATTGTTCGCGTCGACGCCCAGGGTCGGCTCGTCGGCGATCAGCAGGCTCGGGTCGAGCATGAGCGACCGGATCACCGCGACGCGCTGACGCTGACCTTTCGAGAGTTCGTAGGGATACTCCTGGAGTTTCGCGAGCGGCATCGCCACGATGTCCATCATCTCCGCGATGCGCTCGCCGAGCGACTCGCGGTCGAAGTGCTTGCTGCGCTCGACGATCGGTTCGAAGAGGATGTCGCCGACATTGAGTTCGGGCGTGAGCGTGGCCCCCGCGTCTTGCGCGAGGTGCCCGACGTGGGCGGTGAGTCGTGCCTTGGCACGACGACCGAGACGTTTCATCGGTACGTCCATCACCGTGGCTTCGCCGCCCGTCAGCTTGATGCGCGACGACTTCTCGTTCGCATCAAGCGCCCGGCCCGCGAGAAACCGGGTGAGCGTGGACTTCCCCGAGCCGCTCTCGCCGAGCAGTGCGATCACATTCCCGCGCGCGACCTCGAACGTCAGGCCCTCGACCGCTTCGAATTCCCGACCGCCGGCGTGCGCCGGGTACGAGAGTGAGAGATCGGAGACGCGGATCGTGGGATCGGCATCGACTACGGGCTGGGGCATCCTGGAAACTCCTCCGGGGTTCGCGGCGTCCTGCGGCTGTCGAAAGCCTAGGGCATGGGCGAGCACGGTCCAGGAAATTTCCCGGCACGTTGCTCATTCATCGCGCAGGCTCCGCCGCGCCGCCTCGAGCGCCACCAGTTGCTCCTGGATGCGTCGCGCGCGGGGGTCGCTCGAATCACCGAGTCGCTGGTGCCGGGCGAGCAGTTCACGCTTCAGCTCAACGAGGTCTCGATCGAGCAGTGAGACCACGACGTCTCGCGAGTAGGCGGCGAGCTGTTCGCTTTTGCTCTGCGGAATGGGCAGTGGCACCATTGCGAGCTCACGCACCAACCCGTGATGCGTCTCGGGAACCGCTGCGATCACAGCATCGAGCCAGCCGGGTGCGCCGAGCTGCGTGAGACCTGTTGCCAGGCCGTCGCGCACGATGCGCAGATCGGGTTCGAATACCTGGGCAGTCACGGCCTGCTGCAGCAGGTCCGCGCCGATACTTTCGCCCTGTTGCAGCATCGCAATGATGGCGTCGCGTTCGAGGCGCGTCGTCGGGGCATTGCGCAACGTCGACACGCCGACGCGGCGTGGTGCCTGAGCTTCGGAGCTTGCGGCCCCCGCTCCACCGGCATACGGGTCGCCGGCAGCGCCGTACGGGTCGTCTCCCCCGAACGCATCGCTGAGGGAGTCCCCATACGGGTCGCCGGGGCCAGAAGCCTGCGCAGCGACGCGCTGACGGGCCGGCGCCCCGCGCTGCTGCCCGCGCTGCTGCCCGCGCTGCTGCCCTCGCTGCTGCGTACCACCGCCGGTGCGCGGCTGCGGTCGCGGGGATCGCTCTGCTCCGCGCACGGCCTGCTGCACCTCCCCCAGTTCCGCACCGAGCATGCGCGCAAGCTCGCGGGTGTACCCGGGCCGAAGCGAGGCGTCTTTGATCTCCGCGATGATGGGTGCGGCCTCACGGAGCGCCGAGACGCGCCCTTCGACGCTATTCAGGTCGAATCGCGCAATCGCCTGTCGCAGCGCGAATTCGAACAGGGGCACCTTACGCGTGAACAGTTCGCGTACGGCTTCATTCCCGCGATGCTGCCTGAGGTCGGAGGGGTCGAGACCTTCCGGAGCGACCGCGACGTACGTCTGCGCGGTGAACCGCTTTTCTTCGCTGAATGCGCGCAGCGCGGCCTTCTGACCGGCTTCGTCGGGATCGAAGGTGAACACGACCTCGGCCGCAGAATCATCGCCCATGATGCGGCGAAGTACCGCGATGTGGTCTTTGCCGAATGCCGTGCCACAGGTCGCGACGGCGGTTTCGATGCCCGCGAGGTGACAGGCCATGACGTCGGTGTAGCCTTCGACCACCACTGCGCGCTTGCCCCGCGAGATCGCCTTCTTCGCGAGATCGAGCCCGTAGAGCACCTGGGACTTGTGGTAGACGGGAGATTCGGGGGTGTTCAAGTACTTCGGGCCGTTGTCGTCGTCGTAGAGTTTGCGGGCACCGAAACCGAGCGTCTGGCCGCTCGTATCGCGGATCGGCCACACGATCCTGCCGCGGAAACGATCGTAGGCGCCACGCTGGCCCTCCGAAGCGAGCCCGGAGAGCACGAGCTCCTGCGGGGTGTAGCCCTGTGCGCGCAGATGCCCCGTCATGCCATCCCACCCTCGCGGGGCATAGCCGACACCGAAGTGCGCGCACGCGGCCGCATCGAACCCTCGGGCCGTGAGAAACTCGCGTGCAGTCGTGGCTTCGTCGCTCTGCAGCTGCTCCACGAAGAACGCCGCAGCTGACTGGTTCGCCGCGAGCAGACGCGCCCGATTCGGCCCATCCTCGCGCTGAAAACCACCCTCTTCGTAGGTGAGTACGTAGTGGATGCGTGCGGCCAGGCGCTCGACGGTCTCCGCGAACGTCAGGTGGTCCATGCGCTGCACAAACGTGAACGCGTCGCCCGACTCGCCGCACCCGAAGCAGTGGTAATACCCCAGCGCTGGCCGCACATGGAAGCTCGGGCTCCGCTCATCGTGGAACGGGCAGAGCCCCTTCATCGAGTCGATGCCGGCGTTCTTGAGCGTGACGTAGTCGCCGACGAGATCCGCGAGATTCGTGCGCCGCTTCACTTCCTCAACGTCGCTCGCCCGAATCCTGCCTGCCATAGGGCAGAGTCTAGCGCCGCACGACGCGCTTCAGAGTGCGCTCACACGCTCCCTGCGCATGCCCCTCTCGGTTCAGCGCGCGGCACGGTGCCGGCCGGGTCACACGAGCGGGATGTCGCAGAGTCGCTTGTGCCAAGCGATCGCCGACTGATCGGTGAGCGAGGCCACCTGATCGACGATGGCGCGCTTCCGCCCGGCGTCGTCCGACGCTTCACGGAAATCATCGGCGAATGCGGGCTCGAGCTCGCTGTCGCCGGTCTGCCATAGAACGTCGAGCAGTTCATTCAGCAGCTCACGCTGCCGGCGGTAGGTCGGTTGCCGCCGACCGCTGGCCATGACGAACGCCGCGACGATGCCCTTGAGTACGGCGATTTCCGCTCGAATCGCGCGCGGCACGATCACCGAGGCGCCGTACCGAGCGAGCGGGGCGCCGTCAGCAGACTCGAGGGTCGCGGCGATCGATCCGCGCGCGAAATGCCCGATCATGTCGCTCGTAAAATTCTTAAGCTGTGCCTGATGAGCGCGCGTGCCATCCCACCGGGTGAGCCAGTTCGAGGTTTCCGCGATCCGATCGTAGGCGGCACCCAGCTCGTCGCGCGAGAACGAGCCGTCGGCCCACTCCGAGACGTCGGTAATGAGCCCGTCGTGCCCGGAGCGGGCGGTCAATATCTCGGGATCGATGAAGCCGCTCACCACCGCGTCTTCGAAGTCGTGCACGGAGTAGGCGATGTCATCGGAGAGGTCCATGGCCTGCGCCTCCGCGCACTTCTGCCGTTCCGGAGCGCCTGCCCGGAGCCATGAGAAGACGGTCGCGTCGTCGGCGAAGTATCCGAACTTCGCGCTGCCGGACTCCGCTTCATCCAGACTCCACGGGTACTTGCAGCTCGCGTCGAGCGTCGCCCGGGTCAGGTTGAGCCCCACACTGCGACCGTCGGCATCGAACCGCTTCGGCTCCAGCCGGGCCAGCACGCGCAGTGTCTGCGCATTGCCCTCGAACCCGCCCGCATCGGCGGCCCACTCATTGAGGGCCTTTTCGCCGTTGTGTCCAAAGGGCGGATGACCGAGGTCATGGGCGAGGCAGGCCGTATCGACCACGTCTTGTGCGAGATGCAGGGCGACGGCGAGCTCGCGTCCGATCTGCGCGACTTCAAGCGAGTGCGTCAGACGGTTGCGTGCGAAATCGATGCCCGCAGTCGGGCTGAGCACTTGCGTCTTAGCGGCGAGCCGACGCCAGCCGCTGGAGTGCAGCACGCGCGCGCGATCGCGGGCGAAATCGCTGCGACCGCCGCCGTGCGATTCCGCGACGTAGCGTTCCGCGTCTGCTCGGTCGTACCCGATGGGCAGCCCGGAGTCACCCACCGGAGTCGTCTCGCTCGGCCTCGGCGAGGTCGGCGT
Source organism: Leucobacter japonicus (assembly GCF_001273855.1). Lineage (NCBI taxonomy): Bacteria > Bacillati > Actinomycetota > Actinomycetes > Micrococcales > Microbacteriaceae > Leucobacter > Leucobacter japonicus. Next base: position 241,714 of record NZ_JHBX01000077.1, read on the forward strand.
AGTCAATGCCTTCGCTGGTGCGGCTCTCGAGCCAACGATCGGGCAGTACGACGCGCTTCGGGCTGCCCGCGCGACCGCGCTGCCCTTCGGCACCCTCACCCGGATACGGCATCGAGCCGTCCATCGTGGCGAAGATCTCGTCCATTTGCGCGATCGACTCGACCGCCGCCAGCGCCCGGCGCGTATCGCCGCCGACACCGTAGCCCTTGAAGTACCAGGCGACGTGCTTGCGAATGTCTCGGCAGGCATGCGGTTCGTCGTCGTCGTAGAACTCGACGAGCAATTCGGTATGGCGGCGCATGGCTTCCATGACGAAGCCGAGCGGCGGCTTCGCGATCGCCGCCTCGGCCTCCGACGCAGTGATCTCACCCGCTTCAGCTCGGAATGCCGCAGCGAGATCCCCGAACAGCCAGGGGCGACCCAGGCATCCGCGGCCGACGACGACACCGTCGCAGCCGGTCTCGCGAACCATGCGAATTGCGTCTTCTGCGGACCAGATGTCGCCGTTGCCCAGCACAGGAACGCTGGTGATCGTCTCCTTGAGCGTCGCGATCGAGCTCCAATCGGCGTGACCCGAGTAGAACTGATTCGCGGTGCGACCGTGCAGCGCAATGGCGGCGACGCCCGCACCCTCCGCCGCACGCGCGGCGTCCAGGTAGGTGAGGTGATCCTCATCGATGCCCTTGCGCATCTTCACCGTGAGCGGGATGTCGCCCGCGGCGCGCACGGCCCCCTCGACGATGGCGCGGAACAGATCACTCTTCCAGGGCAGTGCCGAACCGCCGCCCTTGCGCGTGACCTTGGGTACCGGACAGCCGAAATTGAGATCGATGTGGTCGGCCAGATCTTGATCGACGAGAAAGCGGACCGCCTCGGAAACGGTCTTCGGGTCGACGCCGTAAAGCTGAATCGATCGCGGCGTTTCGCTCTCGTGGTGCTTGATCAAACGCAGCGACGCGGGCGTGCGCTCGACCAGCGCACGGCTCGTGATCATCTCGCTGACGTACAGGCCGGCGCCGTATTCACGGCACAGTCGACGGAACGCAGTGTTGGTGATGCCGGCCATGGGTGCGAGCACGACCGGCACGTCGAGTGCGAGCGGGCCGATGCGCAGGCGGGCGTCACCGAGAGTCTGGGAAGTCATATCCCCTCCATTCTCGCAGATCAGGAGGCGGTGGGCGTGTCGACCGCGCCGCCGAAGCGACGGTCGCGGGCGTGGTAGATGCGGATCGCCTCCCACAGCTCGCGCCGCCCGAAATCGGGCCAGAGCGTGTCTTGGAACACCATCTCGGCGTAGGCCGACTGCCACAGCATGAAGTTGCTCGTGCGCTGCTCCCCCGAACTGCGCAGAAACAGGTCGACGTCAGGGAGTTCAGGCACATACAAGTGACGCTCAATGGTGCGCTCGGTGATGCCGTTCGGCGACAGGCGCCCGGCGCGCACCTCGGCCGCGATCTCTCGCACCGCATCGGTGAGCTCGTTCCGACCGCCGTAGTTGACGCACATCGTCAGGGTGAGCCCGGTGTTTTTCGCGGTCGCGCGCTCGGAGGCCTGCAGCTCGCTGATGACCGATCCCCAGAGCCGCGGCCGCCGACCGGCCCAGCGCATGCGCACGTTCCACGCGTCGAGCTGCGCACGCCGTCGACGCAGCACATCGCGATTGAACCCCATGAGAAACCGCACCTCGTCAGGCGAGCGCCGCCAGTTCTCGGTCGAAAAGGCGTACACGCTGAGATGCCGCACGCCTGCCTGAATCGCTCCGGCGACGACATCGAGCAACGCTTGCTCCCCCATGCGGTGGCCCTCGACTCGCGGCAGGCCGCGCCGATTCGCCCACCGTCCGTTGCCGTCCATGACGATCGCGACGTGCTTCGGGGCCGGTCCGGCGAATTGCGGCGGCTGCTCCCCGGTCCAATCGACCGGAACGAGCGTGGTGGGCGCGGAGTGCATGCCTGCCAGTGTAGAGGCGCGCCGCCGAGCGTCAGTTGCGCGGCGCGCTGAAGGAGCGGAGCCCGCGCTCGAGGTGGAACTGCGTGTACGCTGCCACGATCCCAGCCGCCTGGCCGCGCTCGCGCTCCGTCGCCGACAGGGCCCCGTCCCAATCACCGACCAGCAGCGCCTCGAGCAGCGCGATGCTCCCCGGATCGAGTCGGGGCGAACCCGGGGTACGGCATTCCTCGCAGACCACGCCGCCGAGTTGCACGACCACCGCCGTGTGCGGGCCGGGGCGCCCGCATCGCACGCAGTCGGTGAACCCCGGAGTCCAGCCCGCGATCGAGAGGGCGCGCAGGAGGTAGCCGTCGCGCACCAGTTCCGGAGGAATCCGGGCCGCGGCGAGTGTACGCAGTGCGCCGACGAGCAGGCCGTAAAGCTCGAGCGACGTGTCGCCCTCGCCCAACCGTTCGGCGGTTTCGACGATCACGTTGCCGGAGCGGTATCGGTCGTAGTCGGCGCTGATCTGCGGGCCATAGGCCCCCAGGGTCTCGGCCTGAGTGATGGTATCGAGTGTGCGGCCCTCGAAGCACTGCAGATCGGCGACCATGAAGGGTTCGAGACGTGCGCCGAACTTCGACGAGGTTCGGCGCACACCCTTGGCCACCGCACGCAGCAGCCCGCGCCCGGGCGTGAGCAGGGTGACGATGCGGTCGGCCTCGCCCAGCTTGTGGGTGCGCAGCACGACCCCGGGTTCGCGGTAGAGGGGCACCCCCTCAGTATCGCGCAGTGCGCGATATCCACGTGGAGATTCCGCGAGCGGCGCAACTCCGGGTGCGCGAGAATGGACGGGTGTTCGACGAGACGTTCCGGATCCCGCTGTACGCCGATCTCACTGCCGTGGGGGTCGGCAGTTTGCAGGGCGCGATGTTCGCCGCCGGGTTCAAACGCATCGACCTGCTCGGCGTCGCGATCATCGGCATCTTCTCGGGGGTCGGCGGCGGTTTTCTTCGCGACGTCTTCCTCGGCCAGTCGCCCGTCGCGTTCACCGACAACCTCTACCTGCTGGTCGCGACCGGTGCCGCGTTCCTCGGCATGCTGCTGTCGCGGGTTCTCGAGAAGGTCGACCCCGCCATCACCGTGCTCGACGCGATCAGCATCGGCATGTTCGGCGCGATTGGCGCGACGAAGGCGCTCGCACTCGGCCTTCCGGTGATCCCCGCGCTCTTCATCGGCACGGTGTCGGCGATCGGCGGAGGGGTGCTGCGCGATCTCATGCTCAACATTCCGATCGCGGTCATGCATGTCGGCTCACTGTACGCCGTGGCGAGCCTCGCCGGCGTCGTCGTGCTCGTGGGTCTGCTCGCCCTGGGCGTGCCGGTGATCACTGCCGGCATCGTGTGCGTCATCGTGACCGCGCTCGTGCGCTTGCTTGCAGTGCGCTTCGGCTGGAGTCTCCCCGAGCAGCGCGCCATCAGTCGCATCCAGTTGCGTCGGCAACGTCAGGTCGAGCAGGCGATCGAAGAGGCGCTGCACACCGGAACGCTCACGCTGCCGATCACGCTTCCCGATGCTGATGACGTCGCCGGGTACGGGCGGCATTCGGCGATGCCGGATCGCGACGGCGACGACGATCCGACGTCTCGCGAGCGCTAGGCGATCGGCAGCAGTCGGCAGAGTTCAGGCCCGCGGGCCGCTGCGACGCCGACCGACCTTCGCCTCGGCCTCCCGCCAGGCGCGCTGGGCGGGAGTTTCGCCACCGGGTGCTGCTCCACGCTGCGAACGATCGGCACTGCCACCGCGCGACAGGTGCCAGGCGTGGGTGATCGCGAGGGCGAGCGCGTCAGCGGCGTCAGCGGGTTTCGGCGGTGCGGCGAGCCCGAGCAGGCGCGTCACCATGGTGGTCACCTGCGCCTTATCGGCGCTGCCGTATCCGGTCACCTGCGCCTTGACCTCGTTCGGAGTGTACAGCGCCACCGGGATTCCCCGGCGTTCCGCGAGGAACATCACAACGCCGCTGATCTGGGCGACTCCCATGACGCTGGGGAGGTTCTGCTGGGCGAAGACGCGCTCCAGAGCGATCGCCGCAGGCTTCTCGCCGTCGAGCAGACGTTCGATTGCGGAGCCCAGCTGGTGCAGGCGCGCGGGCAACTCGGCGGTGGCCGGGCTGCCCAGTACCTCGACGTGCTCGAAGGTGACGCGACGACCGGCCCCGGCCGTCACCACGCCGATACCGCAGCGGGTGAGACCGGGGTCGATCCCGATGATGCGCGTCATGCGAAGGTCGCGCCGAGCGGCCGGGTCACTCGTCTTCAGCGAGTTCGGCCTGCACCTCGGAGGTGAGGTCGAAGTTCGCGAATACGTTCTGCACGTCGTCGCTGTCTTCCAGTGCATCGATCAGTCGGAAGACCTTGCGCGCCGTATCGGCGTCGATCTCGACCTTGAGGTTCGGCACGAACTCGGCGTCGGCCGAGTCGTAGTCGATTCCCGCGTCGACGAGCGCGGTGCGGGCGGCAACGAGCTCAGACGCCTCGGTGACGACCTCGAAGGTCTCGCCGTTGGGAGCAGCGTTCACTTCTTCGGCGCCGGCCTCGAGCACGGCACCGAGCACGTCGTCTTCGGTCGTGCCCTCTGCGGGCACGGTGATGACGCCCTTGCGGGCGAAGTTGTAGGCGACGCTGCCGGGATCCGCCAACGTACCGCCGTTGCGGCTGAGTGCCGTACGCACCTCGGCGGCGGCGCGATTCTTGTTATCGGTGAGGCACTCGATCATGAGCGCGACGCCGTTCGGGCCGTAGCCTTCATAGACGATGGTCATGTACTCGACGGCGTCGCCGTCGAGGCCGGCGCCGCGCTTGATCGCGCGGTCGATGTTGTCACCGGGAACCGAGTTCTTCTTCGCCTTCTGCACGGCGTCGACGAGCGTCGGATTGCCCGAGAGGTCGGCGCCACCGATGCGCGCCGCAACCTCGATGTTCTTGATGTACTTCGCGAACGCCTTGGCGCGACGCGAATCGATGACGGCCTTCTTGTGCTTGGTCGTCGCCCACTTGGAGTGTCCGGACACGGGAGCTCCTCTTGATCGTGATGGAAAAGGGTGGTCTGGGATTGAGTCTACGAGCGCTGCGGCCCGGCATCTGACGGCGCGGGCCAGGCTTCAGCAAACAGATCGCGTACTTCGCCGAGCAGCTGCGGCATGGCCTTCGTCTTCGCGATGATCGGGAAGAAGTTGGCGTCCGAGCGCCAGCGGGGTACGACGTGCTGATGCAGGTGCGCGGCGATGCCGGCCCCCGCGACCTCTCCCTGGTTCATGCCGATGTTGAAGCCGTCGCAGCGCAGCACCTGCTTCGCGACGCGCATCGCGATCTGTGTCAGCTCACCGATTTCGGCAACCTCGTCTGCCGTGGCCTCGTCATATGTCGAGACGTGGCGATACGGGCAGACGAGCAGGTGTCCGCTGTTGTAGGGGAACAGGTTGAGGAGCACGTAGGAGTGCTCGCCACGAGCGACGATGAGCGCCTCGGCATCGGTGCGGCCGGGCGCTGCGCAGAACGGGCAGTCGTGCTGCTCGGGCTGCGAGTGATCGGCGACGTACACCATGCGGTGCGGCACCCACAGTCGTTGCAGGTCGTCGGCG
>NZ_JHBX01000078.1:0-86871 GCF_001273855.1 Leucobacter japonicus
ACACTGTACGACCCTTTCGCTTTTTTACGACATTTCAACAGCGCTGATTTTCGGAGGCACCCCATGAATGAACGACCCGATCGGAACGACTCCTCGGATCGTGGACCCCGAAACCAGCGCAACGACTCCCGTGGGGGAGGTGCGCGCCGCGATGATCGTGGAGGCCGCCAGCCCTACGATCGCGACCGGCGCGACGGAGGCTCTGATCGTCGCCCCCAGCGCGATGGTGATCGCCCGCGTCGTGACTTTGGCGATCGGACTGATCGTCAGCGCCGTCAGTTCTCCGATCGTGATGATCGTCGTCCGCAGCGTGACGGTGATCGCCCGCGTCGTGACTTTGGCGATCGTGATGATCGTCCGCGTCCCTCGTTCGATGACCGCGGCGATCGTCGTCCGCAGCGTGATGGCGATCGTCCGCGTCGCGATTTTGGTGATCGGACTGATCGTCCGCGTCGCGACTTCGGTGATCGTGATGATCGTCGCCCGCAGCGTGATGGCGACCGCCCGCGTCGAGACTTCGGTGATCGGAATGATCGTCCGCGTCGTCAGTTCTCCGACCGTGATGATCGTCGCCCGCAGCGTGACGGTGATCGTCCGCGTCGCGACTTTGGTGATCGTGATGATCGTCGCCCGCAGCGTGATGGCGACCGCCCGCGTCGTTCGTTCGATGACCGAGGCGATCGTCGTCCGCAGCGTGACGGTGATCGCCCACGTCGCGACTTTGGGAACCGTGATGACCGCCCGCGTCGCGATTTCGGCGATCGCAGCGATCGTCCACGTCGTGACTTCGGCGACCGTGATGATCGTCGTCCGCAGCGCGATAGCGATCGTCCGCGTCGCGACTTTGGCGACCGTGACGACCGTCCGCGTCGTTCGTTCGATGACCGTGGTGATCGTCGCCCGCAGCGTGACGGCGATCGTCCGCGTCGTGATTTCGGGAACCGTGATGACCGTCCGCGTCGCGACTTCGGTGACCGTGATGATCGTCGTCCCCAGCGCGATGGCGATCGCCCGCGTCGTCAGTTCTCCGATCGCGATGATCGTCGCCCGCAGCGCGATGATCGCGCCGACTACGGTCGTGGCGGCACCCGTGGCGGCGGCCGAAGCGACCGTGGCGGCAAAGACCGCGTGTTTACCGAGGCGGAGCGCCTCCAGCACGAGCTCCGTCCGGTCCGCGCAGACCACCAGGATCCGGTACTCCCGGAGACCGTCGAGCCGCGCGACCTGCACCCTGCCGCACGCAATGAACTGAAGACGTTGCAGGCTGACGTGCAGGAGCGCGTCGCGCGCCACCTCGCAATGGTGGTGTTCCTGATCGACGATGATCCCGAGCTGGCGCACCAGCATGCGCTCTCGGCAAGTCGACGTGCGGGGCGCATTCCCGTCGCACGCGAGACGCTCGCGATCACGGCGTACCGCACCGGCGACTTCGCACTCGCGCTCCGGGAGCTTCGCACCTACCGCCGACTGAGCGGTCTCGACGGGCACGTCGCGATCATGGTCGACAGCGAGCGCGGCCTCGGACGCCCTGATAAGGCGCTCGAGACCGGTCTGGCCGTCGATGCGTCGGCGCTCGACACTGACCAGCGAGTGCACTTGGCGATTGCGATGTCGGGCGCACGCCTCGATCTCGGGCAGACCCAGCAAGCGCTGTTCGAGCTCGAGATTCCAGAGCTGAACCCCACCAAGGCGTTCTCCTGGAGCCCCGACCTCTTCTCGGCCTACTCCGCAGTGCTCGAAGACTTGGGGCGCTCGGAAGAAGCCGCGAAGTGGCTCGAGCACGCGAACCACGCCGCGCGGGCGCTGCAGGCGCACCACGGCTCGCAAGACGAACTCGAGGTGTTCGAAGTGTACGAGTCCGAGCCCGAAGGGTTTGAATCTCGGGCTGAGCAGCTTGACTCCGCGGATGATCGCGGCACGGATCATGAGGGAGAGCGCGAAGAGTTCTCCGCTGACGCTTCTGACGGCATGTCGGCCGACGCAGACAGCGCCCGTGTCGATGACGCGACCGCTGAAGCTGAGCCCATTGCCGTGGGCGCAGATGTTGAGGCTGAGGCTGAGGCTGAGGCTGAGACTGAGACTGAGCCCAGCGTCTCGCCGATTGATGCGGCTCGCGCTGAAGAGGCCCATCTGCCCGAGGACATGTCGATCGAGGATGAGGTCGACGAACTGCTCGCCGCGGCCGGCATCGGCGCGCTCGACTCGGATGACTCGGACGACGACGCGGATCGCAAGAACTGATGGGGCTGTTCGGCAAACGCTCCACAGCCCTCGGCGACACCCCGATCGCGGGGCGCGAGCTGCTGCTCGCGGACCTCGACGGGGTGATCTATCGCGGGCCGAAGGCGATCCCGCACGCGGTTGCCGAGTTGAACCGCGCGGGTGAGCACCTGCGACTGGGCTATGTCACGAACAATGCCTCGCGCACCGATGAGACCGTGGCGCACCACCTGCAGGAGCTCGGTCTGCACGTGACGCCCTCGGACGTCGTGACATCTCCGCAGGCGGCCGTGGCACTGCTCGCGCGCACGGTCCCCGCAGGATCGCGCGTGTTGGTGATCGGTGGTGATGGGCTCGTCGATGAGCTCACGAAGGCCGGGTTCGAGGTCACTCGGAGCGCGGATGATGCGCCTGCCGCGGTGGTGCAAGGATTCGCGCCCGACGTGGGCTGGGTGCATCTCGCCGAGGCGGCGTTCGCGCTTGCCGAGCAGCCGGGTCGCGAGCCGCTGCCCTGGATCGCCACGAACACGGACTGGACCATCCCTGTCGAGCGCGGTCTCGCTCCGGGCAACGGCACCCTGGTCTCTGCAGTGCACACCGCGGTGCAGCGGCTTCCTGTGTTCGCGGGCAAGCCCGAGACGCCGATCTTCGAGGCTGCCTTTGAACGATTCGGCACGCGCAATGCGCTGATGATCGGCGATCGTCTCGACACCGACATCAAGGGTGCGGTGGCGGCCGGCATTCCGTCGCTCCACGTGCTCACTGGGGTCGATCGCCCGAAGCAGCTTGTCGCCGCATCGCAGGACATGCGCCCGGAGTTCATCGTCGCGACGCTGGCCGAATTGCACGAGCCTTATCCGACGACCGAACGTCTGAAAGACGGCACGATGCAGGTGGGCACGGCGAAGGTGCGGATGGACGGACACATCGCCTCGGTCGTCGCCGAAGGCGATTCGCCGATCAACCTGCTGCGGGCGGGGTGCGCGGCGATTTGGGCCTCCGGTCTCGCGATCTACGGGCTGCAAGTGCCCGAGATTCTGTATGAGGATCACTGGCGCGTCTAGCCTGTGGACAGCGCGGGTGGATGTCCCCAGTCATCGCTAGTCTGGAGTCATGAACGAATCAGCCGCTCCTGACACCGACTCGGGCTCTGCCGGAGCTCCGGCGACTCCGGCGGTGTCTGAGGACGGGCTGATGAGTCGTCTCGACGTGATCGAGTCGCAGCCGCTGGCGCAGCGGGCGGCCGGTTTCGAACAGGTGCACGATGAGTTGCTCTCCGAACTCCAGAGAGGCGACCGGGGTGAAAGCTGACATCAACCGACCGTCGGGCGCTGCTGAGCATGCTCACGGGGCGGTGTGGAGTGCGGCACCCGAACGTCTCGATCGGGTGCTCGCGGAGCTCGGCCTCGCTCGTTCCCGCAGCCGGGCAGCCGAGTTGATCGCAGCCGGTGGTGTCACGGTCGATGGCAGCAACGCTGCGAAGGCCTCGCTGAGCGTGCCTCGTGGGGCCCGGGTCGAAGTGTCAGGTGACGATCACTACGTCGGGCGAGCGGCGCACAAGCTCATCGCCGCACTCGAACAATTCGACGTCGACCCGGCAGGCCGAATCGCCCTCGATTTGGGGGCGTCCACCGGCGGGTTCACGCAGGTGCTGCTCGAACGTGGGGTCACCGCGGTGCAGGCGATCGACGTCGGGCATGATCAACTCGCCGCGCAGTTGCGTGGCGATGCGCGCGTGCATCTCGTGGAGGGGCGCAACGCCCGCGATCTCACCCCTGAGAATCTCGCTGCCGACACCGGGATCGACGAGCGTCCCAGTCTGGTAGTCGCCGACCTCTCATTTATCTCGCTGAGCCTGGTGCTCCCCGCAATCTCGGAGTGTGCGGCCCCCGAAGCCGAACTCCTGATGCTCATCAAACCGCAGTTCGAAGTGGGGCGCGTGCGCGACGGGGTCGTGACCTCGCCCAAGCAATGGGCCGAAGCAATTCGCATCGTGCTCGATGCCGCGGCGCGACACGGTTTCGCGGCCCGTGGCATTGCCGACTCCCCGATCGAGGGCGGGGCAGGCAACCGGGAGTATCTGGCGCACTTCGAGCGCGCCGCGGCACCGGTTCCGACAGAATGGGAGTCGCGCATCGCTGCACTCACCGGCGCGGCGGCGGCGGTTGAGCCCGATGCGGGTGCGGTCGAAACGGGCAGCACGCAATCGACAGCGGATGGAGGGCGATGAACGTGCAGCAGCAGTCCGAGCAACGGCGTATCTTGATCGTCTCGCACACGCACCGCGATGAGGCGGTGTCGGCGACGGTCGAAGCGGTGACCACGCTGATTGGAGCAGGAGTACTGCCCGTCTTTGATGCGCCGGATCGCGAGGCGTTCTCCCCGCATCTCGAAGTCGAGCAGATCGGCCGACTCGGCGACGACGTCACGATCGATGAGCTTGAAGCGGCGATCGTGCTCGGAGGCGACGGCACGATTCTCCGCGCGGCAGAACTGCTTCGAGGCTCGGAATGCCCCATCATCGGGGTCAACCTCGGGCACGTGGGGTTTCTCGCAGAGATGGAGAGCGTCGATCTCACGACCACGATCGATCGCGTACTGCGTCGCGACTACACCGTTGAAGAACGCTTGACGGTCGACGTGCAGGCCAGCCACGACGGCGTCGTGATCGCTGAGACCTGGGCGCTGAACGAAGCCAGCGTCGAGAAGCAGCGGCGCATGCTCGAAGTCGAGATCGGTGTCGACGGCAAACCGATCTCGACCTTCGCCTGCGACGGCGTCGTGCTCGCGACACCGACCGGGTCAACGGCGTACGCGTTCTCCGCGGGCGGCCCCATCGTGTGGCCGTCGGTGCAGGCGATGCTGCTCGTGCCCATTGCCGCGCACGCGCTCTTCGACCGCCCGCTCGTCACCGGCACCGACTCCGAACTGCGCGTGCGCATTCTCCCCGAGAACATCGGCCCGGGTGTGCTGTGGTGCGACGGGCGCCGTCGCACCGAGCTACCGGCAGGTTCGATGGTCACGGTGCGACGCTCAGACCTCTCCGTGCGCCTGGGGCGCCTCACCGGGGGCGTGTTCTCGGACCGACTCGTGCGCAAGTTCCACCTGCCGACCTCGGGGTGGCGGGGCAGCCGACGCGGAGGGGAGATCGCGTGATCGAGGAACTCCGCATCAGAGACCTGGGCGTAATCGTCGATTCGACCGTGCCACTGGGGCCGGGCTTCACCGCGATCACCGGTGAGACCGGCGCCGGCAAAACAATGGTGGTGAGCGCGCTGGGGCTGCTCATGGGCGAGCGCAGTGACGCCGGCGCCGTGCGATCCGGTGCCGCTCAGGCCCGCGTGCACGGCATCGTGCGTACGCAGGATTCAGTGGTCATCGACCTCGTCGACGAGCTCGGCGGAGAAGTCGAAGACGGCGAGCTCGTGCTCAGCCGCACGGTAAGCGCTGAGGGGCGCAGCCGTGCCGGTATCGGTGGAGCGAGCGCGCCGGTTGGCAGCCTCGGCAAACTGGCTGACCGGCTCTTCGCGGTGCACGGCCAGTCCGAGCAGCTGCGCCTCAAATCGGCGTCGGCACAACGAGAAACGCTCGACCGTTTCGGCGGAGAGATGCTCGCGACGACGCTGGCGGAGTACCGCGAGTCGCATCGAGAGCGTCAGCTGCTCTCCGCGCGCGTGCACGAACTCACCGAAGCACGTGAGGAGCGTGCCGCAGAGGCGGTGCGCCTGCGCACTGAGCTCGACGAGATTGCCGCGGTCGATCCGCAAGCGGGCGAGGAGATCGAGCTGTCGGGCCGTATCGAGCTGCTCAGCAATGTCGAAGCGTTGCGCTCCGCAACCGCGACCGCTCACGAGGCTCTGGCGAGCGAATCCGACGACCCGCTCGCGCGCGATGCCTCGGGGTTGATCGACGAAGCCGCCCGCGAACTCGAACGGGTCGCGGAGTACGATCCGCGCCTCGCTGCCGTACTCGAATCGCTGCGCGCAGTGAGTTTTCAGGTCGCCGATGCGGCCCGAGAACTCGCCGCGTACGCCGGCGACCTCGATGAGGAAGGCCCCGGAGAACTCGCGCGAGCGAACGAGCGCCTGGCCGCGCTGAACGTGCTCTTCCGCCAATACGGCCCCGATTCGGCCACCGTCATCGCCGCAGCCGAAACGGCCGCGCAGCGACTCGCGGAGCTCGACGGAGACGGTGATCTCGTGGATGAGCTCGCTGCGCGCCTCGATTCCGAGGCGGCCCGTGAACGCAGCCTCGCCGAGCGGCTGACCGAGCTGCGCACGGCCGCAGCCGAACAGCTCTCTGAACTCGTCAGCGCAGAATTGCGCCAGCTGGCGCTGCCGGATGCCCGATTCGTCGTGCAGGTTGCGCCCCTGCCGGCGCTCGGCGGTTCTGGAGCCGACGAGGTGCAGCTGCTGCTTAGTCCGCACGCCGGAGCGGCACCCCGTCCGGTCGCGAAGACGGCCTCCGGTGGTGAGCTCTCGCGCGTGATGCTCGCACTCGAGGTCGTCGTCGCGGCGGTCGATCCGGTGCCCACATTCGTCTTCGACGAGGTAGACGCCGGCGTCGGCGGGGCGGCCGCGATTGAGATCGGGCGTCGTCTCGCGCGCCTCTCGCGCACGTCGCAGGTCATTGTGGTGACGCACCTCGCGCAGGTCGCCGCGTTCGCTTCGAATCATCTGCAGGTCATTAAAGACTCTGCGGGCGGATTCACCGAGAGCAGCTGCCAACGACTCGAAGGAGACGCGCGGCTCGCCGAGATGGCGCGACTGCTCTCGGGGCTCAGCGACTCCGGGAGCGCGCTCGAGCACGCCGCCGAACTGCTCGCACTGCGCGACGCCGCGTGAGCCGGTACCGGGTGTCCATGGTCACTGCTACGCTCCCCACATGGTGAAGTTCCTCGGCCGTCTGCGGCCCTCGGCGCCGAGAAAGCCCGACCTCAACGACAATGCCGCGGCGAAGGCGGCATATCTCGATTCGCATCCCGATGTGAAGCACGCCGACATCGAGCAGATGGACGCCGACACGCGAGAGATGTACCGCGACGCCCGAGAAGCCGCAGTCGATGCGCGCGAAGAGCGGGCGAAGGCGCAGACCCGTGAGTTCGTCGTGCGCGGGCCGTTCCAGCTCGGGTTCACCATCACCCTGGGCGTGCTCGTCGCGATGCTGTTCGGCGGCATGATCGAGCAGCTGACCACGATCATCATGTACGTCGCCGCGGCGCTCTTCGTCGCGTTGGGGCTTGACCCGGTCGTGCGATCTCTCGAACGCCGCGGGCTCAAGCGCCCGCTGGGCATTGCCGTCGTGTTCGGCGGCTTCGTGCTCGTCATCGCCGGTCTCCTCGCGATCATCATCCCGATGATCGCGAGTCAGATCACGCTGCTCGTGCGCAGCGCACCGGGGCTCTTCCGAGACATCACGCACCAGCAGTGGTTCCTCGACATCAATGACCGATTCGGGCAGTTCGTCGACTTCGACGGCCTGTTGCAGATGGGACAAGATCTCGTCAGCAAGCCCGAGAACTGGGCGCAGGTCGCCGGTGGGGTGTGGCAGGCCGGCATCGGCATCGCCAACGGACTGACCGCGGGCCTCATCGTGCTCATTCTCACGCTGTACTTCCTCGCCTCACTGCAGTCGATCAAGCGAGCGTTCTACTCCCTGGTGCCGCGCTCCGGCCGCGCCAAGGTGATCGACATCACCGAGCAGGTCACCAAGTCCGTCGGCGGCTACGTCAACGGCATGGTGATCCTGGCATTCGTGAACGCCGTGCTCGGCTTCGTCATGATGACGATCGTCGATGTGCCGTTCGCGGGCCTAGTGGCGGTCGGCGTCTTCTTCCTCGCGTTGATCCCGCTGATCGGTTCAGTCATGGCGACGGTGCTCGTGACGATCGTGGCGCTGTTCCAGTCACCCTCCGCTGCCATCATCGCGGCGGTCTACTACCTCATCTACATGCAGATCGAGTCGTATCTGCTGACCCCGCGCGTCATGAATCGGGTGGTCTCGGTTCCGGGCGCGCTCGTGGTGATCGGTGCGCTCGCCGGCGGCACCTTGCTCGGCCTGCTCGGTGCACTGATCTCCATCCCCGTCACCGCGATGGTGCTGATGATCATCAAGCAAGTCTGGGTGCCGCGGCAAGAGCTGCGATAGGCCCGAAGCGAACACGTCCGAGTTGAACTGATAGGATTGAAGCCCGTGGGAACAGAGCAGAGCGCGGACCAGGCCGGAATCACCAAACACATCTTCGTCACCGGAGGTGTCGTTTCATCGCTGGGCAAGGGCCTTACGGCTGCGAGCCTCGGAAATCTGCTCACCGCGCGCGGGTTGCGCGTCGTGATGCAGAAGCTGGATCCCTACTTGAATGTGGATCCTGGAACGATGAACCCGTTCCAGCACGGCGAGGTGTTCGTCACCGACGACGGGTCGGAGACCGACCTCGACATCGGGCACTACGAGCGATTCCTCGGCATCAACCTCTCGGAGGCGGCGAACGTCACCACCGGGCAGATCTACTCGACGGTGATCGCCAAGGAGCGTCGCGGCGAGTACCTCGGTGACACGGTGCAGGTGATTCCGCACATCACCAACGAGATCAAGCGCCGTATGCGCCTCCAGGCATCGGAGACCCCGCGCCCCGACGTCATCATCACCGAGGTCGGCGGCACGGTTGGCGATATCGAGTCGCAGCCGTTCCTCGAGTCGGCGCGCCAGGTGCGTCACGAACTCGGCCGCAAGAACGTGTTCTTCGTGCATGTCTCGCTGGTGCCCTTCATGGGTGCTTCGGGCGAGCAGAAGACCAAGCCCACCCAGCACTCCGTGGCGGCCCTCCGCTCGATCGGTATTCAGCCCGACGCACTGGTGCTGCGCAGCGATCGACCGGTCACCGACGACAACCTGCGCAAGATCGCGCTGATGTGTGACGTCGATGAGAACGCGGTCGTCAACGCGATCGACGTGCCGAGCATCTACGACCTGCCCCAGCTGCTGAACTCGCAGGGGCTCGACAGCATCATCGTCGAGAACCTCGGGCTTTCGGATCGCTCGAGCGACGTCGACTGGACCGGCTGGCAGCCCGTGCTCGACGCCGTGCACCAGCCCAAGGGCGAAGTCACGCTGGCGCTCGTGGGCAAGTACATCGATCTGCCCGACGCCTACCTCTCGGTCACCGAAGCGCTGCGCGCCGGTGGGTTCGCGCACTCGACTAAGGTCAACATCCGGTGGGTGCCCTCCGACAACTGCGAAACGCCCGAGGGTGCGCGCGAGGCGCTCGGAGACGTCGACGGCATCTGCATCCCGGGCGGCTTCGGCATCCGCGGCATCGAAGGCAAGCTCGGCGCACTGCGATTCGCCCGCGAGAACCACGTTCCGACTCTCGGCCTCTGCCTCGGCTTGCAGTGCATGGTGATCGAGTACGCCCGCAACGTCACGGGTCTCGAAGGTGCATCGTCGACCGAGTTCGACCCCGAGACGACGGTTCCGGTCATCGCGACGATGGCCGAGCAGGTCGACATCATCGACGGCGGCGACCTGGGCGGCACGATGCGCCTCGGTCTCTACGAGGCCGCGCTCGCCGACGGATCGCTGGCCGCCAAGCTCTACGGTGCGCCGAGCGCCAGCGAACGTCACCGTCACCGTTACGAGGTCAACAACCGCTACCGCGATCAGATCGCGGCGTCGGGCCTGTCGTTCTCGGGCACCAGCCCCGACGGCGCGCTGGTCGAGTACGTCGAACTGCCGACCGACGTGCACCCGTTCTACATCGCGACGCAGGCGCACCCAGAGCTGCGCTCGCGCCCGGGCACCCCGCACCCGCTCTTCGCCGGGCTGGTCGGTGCCGCGATCGATCGCCGCGAGGCCGCGAGCCTCTTCGAGGTCGAGCCCGAGGAAGCCGCCGAGCACGGTGAGTGAGTCGTTCGGCACGGACGTCATCGGCGAGGCTGGCCGCAGCGGCCTCCTCGCCGACTCCCGTGCCGACGACGTCGTCGTCTCGGCGAGCGAGGTACTCGCCGAGGGGCACGTCTGGGACATGCGACGAGATCGCTTCCCGTTCGGCGGCACCGAGCTCACTCGCGACTACCTCGATCACACCGGCGCCGTGTCGGTGCTCGCACTCGACGCCGACGACCGCGTCCTGCTGATCAAGCAATACCGACACTCGACCGGGCATCGGCTCTGGGAGATCCCCGCAGGGCTGATGGACGTACCCGGTGAATCGGGACTCACCGGCGCGCGCCGCGAACTTGCCGAGGAAGCCGATCTGCAGGCGAATTCCTGGCATCTGCTGCTCGACCTGTTTCTGGCACCCGGAAGCTCGACCGAGGCCATGCGCGTCTTTCTTGCCCGAGACTTGACGCCGATAGCGCACGACTACGTGCGCTCGGAAGAAGAAGCCGAGCTCACCCCGGAATGGGTGCCGCTCGACGAAGTCGTGGCAGCAGTGCTCGACGGCCGGGTGCAGAACACGGTGACCGCGAATGCCGTGCTCGCCGCAGAGGCTGCACGAGCGCGCGGGTGGTCGACACTGCGCGATCCCGCACTCCCGTGGAATGGCCGCGCCGCCGTGCGCGGAGAACGTTCGCGCTGATGCCGCTGAGCCCGGAGCAGGGCGCGGAGCGCTATCTGCGCCACGTCGCGCTCGAACTCGGGCTGTCGGCCAATAGCCAGGCCGCGTATCGCCGCGACCTCATCGCCTACAGCGGCTGGTTGCGGGAGCGCGGCATCGATGACCTCGCCGAGGTGCACCCCGACACCCTCGCGGCCTACGTCGCCGACCTCGCCGATCCGCCTCGGCCGAGCGAGGGGCACCCGGTGTCGGCACTTGCTCCGGCGTCGATCACGCGCCGACTCTCGACGGTGCGCGGAATGCACCGCTTCCTGTTCGAGGAAGGGCTGCTCGCCGAGCACGCCGGCAGCGGACTGCGCACCCCGAAACGCGCGCAGCGCCTACCCAAGGCCCTGCCCTTCGAATCGGTGGAAGCGCTACTCGGTGCGGTCGGCGGTGACGATCCCGTAGACTTGCGCGACCGTGCCCTGCTCGAACTGCTCTATGCGAGCGGCGCGCGCGTGAGCGAGGTGACGGCGCTCGACGTCGACGATCTGCTGCCGGTTCCGGGCCGTGCCGACACGGTGAGCGAACCCGAAGCCGCGCTCGGCGACGGCGGGTTTCTGCGGGTGACCGGCAAAGGATCAAAGCAGCGCATCGTGCCCTACGGCAGCTACGCGGGTCGCGCGCTCGCCGCATACCTCGTGCGCGCCCGACCGACCATGGTTGCGCGTGGCCGCGGAACACCGGCGCTGTTCGTGGGCCCGCGCGGGGCGAGATTGTCGCGCCAGAGCGCCTGGCTCGTGATCCGCGCCGCCGCCGACCGCGCCGGCATCACGCAAGAGGTGTCTCCGCATACGCTGCGGCACTCCTTCGCCACGCACCTGCTCGCCGGTGGCGCCGACGTGCGCACCGTGCAAGAGCTGTTGGGGCACGCCTCGGTCACCACGACGCAGATCTACACGCAGGTGACCGCCGACACGCTGCGCGAGCACTACCTGCTGTCGCACCCGCGCGCAACGTAGGAGCCGTCGGGAGCGCGGTTCGGCCCCACGCATCGCAGCGGCGTCACGCGCTCATGCCGCTATGTCGTCGTACCGCCATCCCGCCGTGCCGCCATCCCGCCGCGCGTTCAGAGGAAGATCTGCACTCAGCGGGTTCGTTTCGGGTGCCGGGGTTCCTCTGACTGCAGATTTTCCTCTGGGGGCCGGTGGCGGGCGAGTGCGGGCTCCGGCGGGGTTGGGGGGGTCGGTGGCGGGCGAGTGCGGTGCGGCGCGCTGGCAGCGCCCATCAGGTGAACGCCGGGTAGCCAACAGGGAAAGACTCGGTGCTGCGAGCGGAAATCTCGGCAATACGGGCCTGCGAGCTCTCGTGCGGGTGACATTCTCGAAGCAGCACCCGCGCGCGCCCGACCGGTCGCGTCGCGCCCGAACGACTGCGAGAAGACGCCGCCTCTTGAACGACTCACTGCGCGAAGATCCTCAGATCCCGCTGACCCGCGGTGCGCACGCCGCCCCCGAACGCACACTCATCGACGTGCTGCGCGCGACAGCAGCGGCGTACCCCGAGGCCTCGGCGATCGACGCCGGATCGGGTGCGCTGAGCTACCGCGAACTCGTCGCAGCAGTCGATGAGCGTGCCAGCGAACTGCGGGCGGCAGGGGTGCAGGTCGGCGATCGCGTCGGTGTGCGTGTGGACTCGGGATCGCAAGACCTGTACATTGCGATTCTCGCGATCATGCGTGCGGGGGCGGCATACGTGCCGGTTGACGCCGACGACACCGATGAGCGGGCCCGCCTGGTATTCGGCGAGGCCCGAGTGGTGGGCATCGTCGGCAACCACGGCTTCGTGCCGCGCGCGAGTGATGCCTCGGCAACTGATGAGCCCGCGGTCATCGAACCCGCGAGCGAGGTGCCCACAAGCGAGGCGATTGAGGCCGAGGCAGCCCCCCTGGTCGACCCGACCCCGGATGATGATGCGTGGATCATCTTCACCTCGGGGTCGACGGGCGTACCGAAGGGCGTCGCCGTCACCCACCGATCCGCCGCCGCATTCGTGGATGCCGAGGCGCGCATGTTCTTGCAGCGCGAGCCTCTCGGCCCCGGCGACCGGGTGCTCGCGGGCCTGTCGGTCGCGTTCGACGCCTCGTGTGAGGAGATGTGGCTCGCGTGGCGGCACGGGGCCTGCCTGGTGCCGGCTCCGCGGGCGATCGTTCGGGCCGGTGAAGACCTGGCGCAGTGGCTGGTGCGGCAGAGCATCAGCGTCGTGTCGACCGTGCCGACGCTCGCCGCCATGTGGCCGCGTGAGGCGATCGAGCACGTGCGCCTGTTGATCTTCGGCGGCGAGGCGTGCCCGCCCGAGCTCGCCGCCCGCCTCGTGGAAGACGGTCGCGAGGTCTGGAACACGTACGGCCCGACCGAGGCGACGGTGGTGGCCTGCGGGTGCCCGCTCGACGGCGTCTCGCCGATCAGTATCGGTCTGCCGCTCGACGGCTGGGATCTGGCGGTCGTCGACGCCGAGGGCCGCCGTGTGGCGCCGGGGGAGTCGGGCGAGCTGATCATCGGCGGCGTCGGCCTCGCGCGGTACCTTGACCCTGCGAAAGACGCGGAGAAGTACGCGCCGATGCCCGAGCTGGGCTGGGAGCGCGCCTATCGTTCGGGCGACCTGGTGCGGTACGAGCCGACGGGGCTCATGTTCTTGGGCCGTGCCGATGACCAGGTGAAGGTGGGCGGTCGACGCATCGAGCTCGGCGAGGTCGAGAACGCGTTGCAGGATTTGCCCGGCGTGACGGCCGCTGCCGCCGCGGTGCGCTCGAGCGACGCCGGTGTGCCGGTGCTCGTCGGGTACCTGGTCGTCGAGGGGGAGGCACCGCTCGATCGCGCACTCGCCCGTGAGCATCTCGCCGCGCGACTCGCGGCCGGAGTGATGCCGTTGCTCGCCGTGGTCGACGAACTCCCCATTCGTACCTCGGGCAAGGTCGACCGCGCGGCGCTGCCGTGGCCGTTGCCCGGAGTCGACGCTCCGGCGGCCGAGGGGCTGAACGCGAGCGAGGCCTGGTTGGCCGAGCAGTGGCAGGCCGTGCTCGGGGTGCCCGTGCCGGGCGCCGACGCCGACTTCTTCGATCTGGGCGGCGGCTCGCTACCGGCGGCGCAGCTCGTTTCGCGCATTCGCACCCGGGTGCCCGAGTTCACCGTCGCCGACATCTACGATGTGCCGCGTCTCGCAGCGATGGCGAAGGCGATCGCGGCGGTCGATGACGCGGGTGATGCGAGCAGCTTCCACCAGCCCGCCCCGACGCCGCGCGGCACGCAGTGGGCGCAGACGCTGGCCGGTGTGCCGCTGTTCATCGCGAGCGGGTTGCGCTGGCTCGTGTATCTGCTGACGGCGGGCACGATCCTGAATCTTTCGACCGGGTTCGAAGTGCTGCCGAGCGTGTCGATCTGGATGCTGCTCATTGGCATCCTGGTGCTGTCGACGCCGTTCGGCAAGATGGCGATCGCGGCGATTGTGGCGCGCGTGCTGCTCGTCGGGGTGCGCGCCGGTGACTACCCGCGCGGCGGCGTGACGCACATGCGCCTGTGGCTCGCGGAGCAGTTCGCGCAGCAGATTGACGCGGTTGGGCTCGCGGGTGCGCCCTGGATCACGATCTACGCCCGTGCCCTCGGCGCGAAGATCGCGCGCGATGTCAGCTTGCACACGCTGCCGCCCATCACGGGAATGCTCGAGGTCGGCGCGCGCTCGGCCATCGAACCCGAGGTCGACCTCACCGGCTATTGGATCGACGGCGACCTGCTGCGCATCGGCGGTGTGCGCATCGGCAGCGATGTCACGGTCGGCTCGCGCAGCACGCTTGCGCCGGGCACCCGAATCGATGACGGCGCGGAGATCGCGCCCGGTTCGGCGGTGTTCGGTCGTGTGAAATCGGAGCAGACCTGGGCAGGATCGCCGGCCGTGCGCATCGGTGGCAATCGAGCGGAGGAGTGGCCCGATGGCCAGCCGCATCACGAGCCCGTGTGGCGCTTCGCGTACGCGGGGTCGTCGATCGTGCTCGCCCTGCTGCCGTTCGTCTCGTTCGCCGTCGGCGGCCTGCTCATCGCTGCCGGCATGCGCGGGGCGGAGTCGCTCGGCACCGCATTCGGTGCGGCACTGCTCTGGTTGATTCCGGCTGCACTGGTCACCGGTGTCGTCTACGCCGGCGCGGTCGTGCTGTTCGTGCGGCTGCTCGCGATCGGGCTCGACGAGGGCACCTTCCCCGTGCACAGCCGTATCGGCTGGCAGACCTGGACGACGGAGCGCCTGCTCGACGCGGCGCGCACCTTCCTATTCCCGCTCTACTCGAGCCTCTTTACACCGGTGTGGCTGCGCCTGCTCGGCGCTCGCGTCGGCCGCAACGTCGAGGCGTCGACGGTGCTGCTGCTCCCGAAGATGACGCGCATCGATGACGGCGCCTTCCTCGCCGACGACACGATGGTCGCGTCGTACCAGCTGCACCGCGGGTGGATGCGGATCGGCCGCGTGCGCATCGGCAAGCGCGCCTTCCTCGGCAACTCGGGGATGGCCGGACCCGGGCACCGCGTGCCCAAGGACTCACTCGTCGCCGTGCTCTCGGTCGCGCCCGGCAAAGCGAAAGCGGGCTCCTCCTGGCTCGGCTCACCGCCCGTGCGCCTGCGCCGCCTGGCGCAGGACGGTGACGACAGCCGCACCTACCACCCGGGTGCCGCACTGCGCATCGCGCGGGCACTCTGGGAGCTCGGACGCATTCTCGCCGTCTTCGCGACGACCGCGCTCGGCCTCACCGTGCTTTTTGCGTTCGCGTGGCTCTGGACCTCGGTCGGAGCCGTCTGGACGATCCTGCTCTCGGGCCTCGTCATGCTGGCCGCGGGCGCCGTCGCCGCCGGCATCTCGACCGCGGCCAAGTGGATCATCGTTGGGCCGATCCGGGCCGGCGAAGCGCCCCTGTGGTCGAGCTTCGTCTGGCGTACCGAGGTGAGCGACACGTTCACCGAGATGCTCGCGGCGCCCTGGTTCGCCCGCGCGGCCGCAGGCACCCCCGCGCTCGCCGTCTGGCTGCGCTCGCTCGGTGCGCGGATCGGCTCAGGAGTGTGGTGCGAATCGTACTGGCTGCCGGAACCCGACCTCGTGACACTCGGCGACGGATCCACCGTCAACCGGGGGTGCGTCGTGCAGACGCACCTGTTCCATGATCGAATCATGAGCATGGATACCGTCGAACTCGCCGCGGGCGCGACCCTCGGGCCGCACAGCGTCATTCTGCCCGCCGCCGTCATCGGCGCCCACGCGACCGTCGGCCCCGCATCGCTCGTCATGCGCGGCGAAAGCGTGCCCGTCGGTTCGCGCTGGAGCGGCAACCCCATCGGACCCTGGCGCGCCATCAAACTGCGCGCCTACCAGTCGACGAAGTAGTCGACGATGCACCTGCGAAAGACCGGCATGAGCGACCCCTACACTCCCACCAGTGGCGACCCGAGATACTCGGTCGCGCACTACGACCTCGACCTGCGCTACACCCCGCGCACGAACCGGCTCGAAGGCCGCGCCTGCCTGCAGGTGCGCGTGCTCGAAGCCACCGACCAGCTGCGCATCGACCTCATCGGGCTCAGCGCGAGCAAGGTTCGCGTCGACGGCGCACTCCAGCGGCAGGCGAAGCAGGGGCCGCACGCGCTGACGATCCGGCTCGACGACCCGGCGGAACCCGGTGCCGAACTGCAACTCGACATCGAGTACGCCGGCCGCCCCGCACCCCGACGATCGCGCTGGGGCCAACTCGGCTGGGAAGAACTCGAACACGGCGCCCTCGTCGCCTCTCAGCCGACCGGCGCACCCACGTGGTTCCCCTGCAACGACCGCGTCGACGACCGCGCCACCTACGACGTCTCGTTCACCACCGATCGCGGCTTCTTCGTCGCCATCACCGGGGTGCCCGGCACCGTGACCGGGCGATCCGGCAAGACCCTGCGCACGTTCTCGACGACCGTGCCGACCGCCACCTACCTGCTGGCCGCACACATCGGCGAATACGCCGAATACCGCCTCGGCGACCGCGCCCGACTCATCGCACCACCCGGACGATCACGCGCCGTGCAGCGCGCCTTCGCACCCGTGCCACGCATCATCGACGTCTTCGAAGCATGGTTCGGGCCGTACCCGCAAGAAGACCTCACCATCGTCGTCACCGAAGAAGAACTCGAGATTCCCCTCGAAGCGCAAGGCATGGCAACGTTCGGCCGCAACCACGAAGCCCCCAGCGAGCAACGCCTCATAGCGCACGAACTCGCCCACCAATGGTTCGGCAACTCCGTCGGCCTCGCCCGCTGGCAAGACATCTGGCTCAACGAAGGCTTCGCCTGCTACTCGGAGTGGATCTGGTCAGAAGCCTCAGGCGGGCCGAGCATCGCCGACCTCGCCGAACAGCACCACGCACGACTCTCCGCACTGCCGCAGCACCTCGTGCTCGCCGACCCCGGCCCCGCCGACATGTTCGACGACCGCGTCTACAAACGCGGCGCCCTCGTGCTCGAAACGCTGCGACGCACCCTCGGCGACGACGTCTTCCGCGCCGTACTGCTGCGCTGGGCCACCGAACGACGCCACACCCTCGTGCGCACCCCCGACTTCATCGCCCTCGTGCAGGAGATGAGCCCCGTGCCGGTCGACGCAGTGTTCGACTCCTGGGTGTTTGCTGCGGCGTTGCCTGCGCTGCCTGCTCGGTAGGTCTGCCGGGCGCGCACCGGGCGGCGGGCTCCCCCGGCGTCGCTCATTGCGACCTCGGCGCGTGCATGGTCGCACGCTTCTCGGTCGCAAATGCGACACCGGGGAGCCCGCCGCCCGGTGCGCGCCCGGCCGCTCGTGTGGGGCGGTGGTCAGCGACTGCCTGGATGGGCGCTTGTCGGTCAGCGTTTGACGGTTTGGTTGCGTATGCCTA
This sequence comes from Leucobacter japonicus, assembly GCF_001273855.1. NCBI lineage: Bacteria > Bacillati > Actinomycetota > Actinomycetes > Micrococcales > Microbacteriaceae > Leucobacter > Leucobacter japonicus. Next base: position 17,703 of record NZ_JHBX01000078.1, read on the forward strand.
CAGAACGCGTCACGAGACTGCCGGGTTGAGCTCGCTCATCCTGGTCAAAGCGGGTTCGAAAAAGTACCCGCTAATTGAGCCCGTCGTGCCAACCCAGATGTTTCCAATGAACCCATGACGGACCGGCAACGACTTGCGGCGCTGCGGATCAAGATCCTCATAGATCACTGCTGCGCCAGAAGTGCGCTTGACGAAAACGGAATCTTCAAGTGCCGCGGTGAAGGAAGCTGTCGATTCGGGTGACAGTTCCGCGAATACGACGTCCGCAAAGCCATCGGACTGGGGATATCCCCAGGTACAGTGCGTGAGTTGCAACGCACCTTGATACGCTGCGACGGCACTTGGTCCGAACGGCTCGCTTGCAAGCCTCTCGAGGCCGTCGGGGCCAACCTCGTGCCGTTCAACTCGATCGTCATTCAGGAAAGCGTGTATCGACTCGATGGGCAGAATCTCATCGCATGACGGGACGACAATCGAGGGAGCCGAAGGCGTTTCCGAAGGATTGGGAGTCGGCTCTACGGTCTCCCGAACGGTTGTCGGTGTCTGTGGCTCGCCTTCGTTTGCGACGCTCTTCGGTTCGGGTGCGCACCCCGTCAGGCAGACGAGAAGCAGCAATGAGCTGGAGGCGAGCGCTGCCAGCACGCCAATACTTTGCCGGAACATCACGCGTGTGACTCTACCTGCGTGCAGGCTTGTTGGGAGATTCGGCTTCAGTTGGTGGATCTTGCGCTGAACGTGTCATCGAAGCCGAATCTCCTACGGCAGGCGCGCGGTTTCCGTGCGCCGAGGCTCGGGGAGTGCGAGGGCGACGGTGAGGATCGCCCGGGGCATGGGTGCCAGGAGCGTCAGGGGCAGGTCTGCGCCCAGCAGCGGGGGCTCCGTGGTGGTGTGCCAGGTGCCGTCGGCGCGAGTCTCGACTGCTGGTGCGCGCAGCGACGTGCCCAGGCCCGCGCCGGAGGCCTTCGCGATGGCTTCGAGGCGGGTCCAGGTGCGGGTATCGGCGTCGGACGGGTGCAGGTCGAGCGCCTCCGCGATGCGGGCGCGTGTGAGGTCGTCGTCGAGCTCGACATCGATCGCGAAGGCCGTGGCCTCGGGCGGGGCGACGCCGACCGCCACGAGGCCCGCTGCGTAGCTGATGCCGATGCGGGGGAGCGCCGGTGAGGGCGAGCTGTGCTCGCCGACAAGGCGGACGCTCGGTGCGCCGTGCGCGGTGCTGCCGCACGACGGGCACCGGCGCACGAACACGAATGCCTCGGGCGCGATGCCGGGGCGCAGGTCGTGGAGCAGGCCCGCGAGGAGTTCGTGGGCGATGGCTTGGCGATCCGGCGCGTGCGTGGTGTTGGGCTGGTCGACGGGATGCGCGCGCCACGCGAGGTGCGCCCCGAAGGGGGTCTCGGCGTGCGCGACGGGCGTCATTCGCCCAGCAGCGCGAGGCGGCTGACGGTGCGGAAGAGGTCGGCCGGCGGGTCGGCGATATCGACGAGCCCGGCCCGGTCGGTACTCGCGAACACCGTCAGCGGCAGGTCGGCGTGCACGAGCACGTCGAGCAGCGCGACGAACCGCTGACGCGCCTCCCGGCTCGCGCGCGACAGCGGCGGCACACCGACGAGCACCCAGTGGCCGTGCTGCGCGGCGAGGTCGAGGAAGTCCTCGGCGATCGACGACGCCTCGAGCAGGTCGTCGAAGGAGAACCAGATCTCAGAGGAGGAGTGAGAAGTCGCGGAGTCGACCGGGCGCACCGCGAGCGCGCGCAGCGTACGGTGCCCATCGAGCACCTGCGTGGCCTCGGCTGCGGTCGGCGGGGTGAGCTGAGCGGCGCTGACGGCGCTCGCCGCCGGGGTGCCGGTGGGTACGGCGATCCAGCGCCCCGATGCGAACCCGGTCGCGGGCCGCGCATCGCCCGCAGCGGAGCCCGCCGTGCGGTAGTCGGTGCCGCCGTCGAGGGTGCGCACCGCGAAGTGCTCGCGGATGAGGCGCACGCTCGGCTCGACGACGTGGTGGAACACCGGGTTCGCGAGCAGCCCCTCGGGGGCGTAGTTCGAGGTGAAGAGCGTGGGGATGCGGCGCTCAACCAGCTCCGCGATGAGCCGGTTGAGCAGGCTCGCCCCGCCCGGATCGTGCACGTGCAGCTCGTCGAAGAAGAACAGTTCGGCACCGTCGAGCAGTTCGTCTACCGTGTCATCGATCGCCTCGCGCGCGGTCATCTGCGCGCCGAAGCGGCGCTGCAGCTCCTGGAAGAAGGTGTGGAAGTGCACGCGGCGCTTGGCGGCCTCGGGCACGTCGACGGCGGTGAAGATCTCGCTCATGAGCCAGGTCTTGCCGCGACCGGCGGGCCCGTGCACGAAGGCGCCGACGGGCGCTGCGGGATCGGCCCAGTGCTCGGCGAGCTCCGCGATCTCGGTGAGCAGCTCGCGCTGCGGCGCATCGAGGTCGATGCCGCGAGCGGCGGCGGCGTGCCCCACCCGGTCGGTGAGCTGCGAGAGCGTGGGTGCGTCGGTTTCGGTCACGTTCCCCGATCCTAGCGACGGCCGCTCCAGGCTAGGATGGAATGTCAGCGAGCGGGAGGAGGCCGGGTATGGCGAAGCAGGTCGAACTTGGGCCCACCGGGCGACCCGATCGCATCATCCCGGCGCCGAAAAAGCTCGACCGCCACGGCCCCGCGCGCATCATCGCGATGTGCAACCAGAAGGGTGGCGTCGGCAAGACGACGAGCACCATCAACCTGGCCGCCGCGCTCGCGCGCTACGGTCGCCGCGTGCTCGCCGTCGACTTCGATCCGCAGGGCGCGCTCTCAGCCGGCCTCGGCATTCAGGCGCACGACGTGCCCACGATTTACGACCTCATGCTCGGCAAGGTGAAGGATCCGCGCGAGGCGATCCAGCACACCGAGACGGCGGGCCTCGACGTGATCCCGGCGAACATCGATCTCTCGGCGGCCGAGGTGCACCTCGTGACCGAGGTCGCCCGCGAGCAGATTCTCGCCGGCGTGCTGCGCAAGGTCGCCGGCGACTACGACGTCATTCTGATCGACTGCCAGCCCTCGCTCGGGCTGCTCACGGTCAATGCGCTGACGGCGAGCCACGGCGTGCTCATTCCGCTCGCCTGCGAATACTTCGCGCTGCGCGGTGTCGCGCTGCTCGTCGAAACCGTCGACAAGGTGCGCGATCGCCTGAACCCGGCTCTCGAGCTCGACGGCATTCTCGCGACCATGTACGACGCCCGCACGCTGCACGCCCGCGAGGTGCTCGAGCGCGTCGTCGACACGTTCGACGACAAGGTCTTCGACACGGTCATCGGCCGCACGGTGAAGCTGCCCGACGCGCAGATCGCCGCGAAGCCGATTCTCGACTACGCCCCCTCCAACGCCGCATCCGAGGCGTATCTCAAGCTGGCCCGCGAGCTCGTGCAGCGCGGCGTCGTCGCCTAGCGCCATGGTGGTGAGCACCGATCCGGGCGCCGCTGCGGCAGGTACGGATCCGGTGCCCGCGGCGAATGCGGTCGCGCCTGCCGGGGGAGCGGCCGATCCGGCGTCTGCGTCTGCGTCAGCAACCGCACCGGCGACCGCGGAAACGACTGAGACCGCGCCCGCCGGCTTTCGCGTCAGCCTCGAAATCTTCGACGGCCCCTTCGACCTGCTGCTGAACCTCATCGGCAAGCACGAGCTCGACATCACCGAGGTGTCGCTGAGTCTCGTGACCGACGAGTTCATCGCGTACCTGGCAACGATCGAGGGCGAGGGCGTTGAGCATCTCGACCGTGCCTCGGAGTTCTTGGTCGTCGCCGCAACCCTGCTCGACCTGAAGATCGCGAGCCTGCTGCCGCAGGGCGAGGCGGTCGACGCCGAAGACATCGCGCTGCTCGAGGCGCGCGACCTACTCTTCGCGCGTCTGCTGCAGTACCGGGCGTTCAAGCAGGCGAGCGCGTGGTTCCGTGACCAGCTCGAGGCCGAGGGGGCGCGGCACGCGCGGCTCGTGCCGCTCGACGCGAAGTACCGCGACCGCGGGCCCGAGCTCGTCTGGACGCTGAACGCCGCCGACTTCGCGGCGCTCGCGACGCTGGCGTTCGCGCCGCGCGAGATTCCGACGGTCGGGCTCGACCACCTGCACGCGCCGCTCGTGTCGATTCGCGAGCAGGCGGCAGTCGTCGTCGCCCTGTTGCGTACCGGCGGCGTGCGCAGCTTCCGTGAACTCATCGCGGGAGAACCCGAGCGGGGTGTGGTGGTCGCGCGCTTTCTCGCCATTCTGGAGCTGTATCGGCGGGCCGCAGTGACGTTCGAGCAGGCCGAGCCGCTCGGAGAGCTGCACGTGCAGTGGTTCGGCGAGAGCTGGTCAGACGACGAACTTGCTACGTTAGGGAACGATTATGACTGAGGCGACACTCGAGCAGACGGCCGAGCCGGGCGCGAACCCCGAGCTCGAGCGCGCCCGCGCCGCGCACTCGCTGTCGCAGCAGCTCGAGGCGCTGCTCATCGTCGCCGACGAACCGCTCAGCGCGGTCGCCTTGGCGACTGCCACTGACCGGCCCGTGCGCGAGGTTCGGGCGGCCTTGTCGGCACTCGTTGCCGAGTTCAACGGCGACGCGGTGGGGTCTGGTGCTGCGGGCGCTGCGGTCGCAGCGGGCGATGGCGCGGGTGCCGGATCGCCCCGCGGCTTCGAGCTCCGCGAGGTCGCGGGCGGATACCGGTTCTACGTCCGTGAGAGCCTCGACCCGATCGTCGCCGACTTCGTGCAGCAGCAGACGCCGTCGCGCCTCTCGCAGGCGGCACTCGAAACGCTCTCGGTGATCGCGTACCGCCAGCCGATCTCGCGCGGCGCGATCGCGTCGATCCGCGCGGTGAACGTCGACTCGGTCGTGCGCACGCTGCTCGGCCGCGGCCTCGTGACCGAGGTCGGGCAAGACGGCGAGACCGGCGCGATTCTCTATGGCACCTCCGACGCCCTGCTCGGATACCTCGGCATCGGCGACATCTCGGAGTTGCCACCCATTTCACCGCTCCTCGATGAGCCCACGGAAGGATTCGAAGAATGACGCGCTCGGAGGGCCTCGGCGGATCATTCTCCGTCGACGGCGAGAACATCGAAGTCGACCTCGCGGAGTTCGGGTGGGATCGGCCCATCACCGGCGCGGGTTCGGGTGGTGGTGCAGGCGCTGCTGGTAGCGACGGCGGCGACGCGGCGCACGACGATGACGGCCGCGTTCGCCTGCAGAAGGCGCTCGCGCACGCGGGGGTCGCTTCGCGCCGCGCCTGCGAAACGCTGATCACCAGCGGTCGCGTCACGGTGAACGGCGTGGAGGAGCGCGAGCTGGGCTCGCGCGTCGATCCGGATACTGATGAGGTGCGCGTCGACGGCGTCGTCGTGCAGCTCGACGTTTCGAAGCGCTACTTCGTGCTCAACAAACCCACTGGCGTCGTCTCGACCATGAGCGACGAGAACGGCCGCCCCGACCTGCGTGAGTTCGCCGATCAGGTGGAAGACCGCCTCTACAACGTGGGTCGCCTCGACGAAGACACGAGCGGCCTGCTCATCCTCACGAACGACGGCGACCTCGCGCACCGCCTCGCGCACCCCAGCTTCGGGGTGCAGAAGACGTACATCGCGAAGGTGCGCGGGCGGGTGACGGCTGCGGTGATCCAGCAGCTCAAAGACGGGGTTGAGCTCAAGGACGGGCCGATTCACGCGGATCGCGCGAAGCTGCTGCCGAACGGCACGGGCACCGCGCACTCGCTGGTCGAGCTGACGCTGCACTCGGGGCGCAACCGCATCGTGCGCCGCATGCTCGCCGAGGTCGGGCATCCGGTCGTCGAGCTCGTGCGTCGCCAATTCGGGCCGCTGCACCTCGGCACGCTGCGCTCCGGCGAGCTGCGCGAGCTGGCGCCGGCCGAACGCGGGGCGCTGCTCTCGGCAGTTGCCGACGGCGGTGCTTCGGGCGACGGTGCCGAGGGCGGTGCCGGATCGCCGAGCGCCGACACCCGCGGCCGCTCTGGCGGTGCCTCGACCGAAGCCGGCAAGCCCGCGAAGAAACGTCGCGAGGTGACCGCCGGTCGACCGGGAGACGGTGCCGGCGCGCGCGGCATGCGCGGCACGGCGGCGCGCGGCAACCCGCATGGTCGTGGCGGCCCGAAGGGCGACGGGGCGCGTGGCGCGGATCGCGAAGGCGGTCGTGGGCGTTCGGGTGACGGCAACGGCGGCTCCGGTGGCTTCGACGGTTTCGGCGGGCGCGGCGGATCGGGCGGCCCCAAGCAGCAGAACAACGGTCGAGCCCCGCAGCGCGGTGGCAGCCAGGGACAGCAGCGCGGTGGCTCGAACGGGCCCCGTGGCGGTCGGAAGCAGGGCGGACGATGAGCGCGGCAGCACCCGAATCGGTTACCGTGGCCGGGCGTCCCGGTGATCCGGCGCCTGAATCGCAGGCTACCGTCGCGCAGGCATCCGGTGCGCACTTGCGGGCGCCGGGGGAGCGTGCGCCGCTCGCAGCGCGAACCCGGGGCACGGTGCACATCATCGGTGCCGGGCTGCTCGGGGCGAGCGTCGGGCTCGGCCTCCGCGAGCGCGGCGTCGACGTGACGCTCGAAGACCTGTCGCCGACCACGGTCGCGCTCGCCGCCGACTACGGTGCCGGTCGACTGCGCACCGCCGACGATGCGGCACCCGCACTCGTGATCGTGGCGACCCCGCCCGACGTGACCGCCGACGTGGTGGAGCGCGCGCTGCGCACCTACCCCGGTGCAGTCGTCACCGATGTCGCGAGCGTGAAGCTGGCGCCGTTCGAAGAACTCACCCGTCGCGGCATCGACCTCGCCAACTACGTCGGCTCGCACCCGATGGCGGGCCGCGAGCGCGGTGGGGCCATCATGGCCCGCGCTGACCTGTTCGTCGCACGCCCCTGGGTGATCTGCCGTGACGGCGAGACCTCGGCCGAGGTGCTGTCGGTCGTCGAGGCCGTGGCCCTCGATCTCGGCGGCGTGCTGCTCGAGATGACCCCTGCAGAGCACGATCGCGCCGTCGGGCTCGTCTCGCACCTGCCCCAGGTGGTGTCGAGCCTGCTGGCCGCGCGCCTCGTGCCCGCCCAGGAGCAGGCGATCGGGCTCGCCGGTGCCGGGCTGCGCGACACCACCCGCGTCGCGTCGAGCGACCCGGAACTGTGGGTGCAGATCTTGGGCGCCAACAGTGCTCCCGTTGTCGAGCTGCTCGACGCGTTCGCCGCCGACGTGGCCGCGTTCGCCGATGCGCTGCGCGATCCCGCGCAGACCGGGGCGCGGCGTCGCATCGCCGACCTGCTCTCGGCCGGCAACAACGGGGTCTCACGCATTCCGGGTAAGCACGGATCGTCCGAGCGATTCACCTCGATCACGGTGCTCATCGATGATTCTCCGGGCCAGCTCGCGAAGCTGCTCACCGAACTCGGAGAACTCGGTATTAATATGGAAGACTTGCGTCTTGAGCACTCGCCGGGCGCCCAGATCGGATTCGCCGAGATCGCTGTGCTGCCAGAGGTCGCCGAACGAGCCCTCGCTGATCTCGCGGAACGCGGATGGAGAACGCTGTGACTGATGCTGCACTGCAGAACGCGGCATCGAGCGACCCCGCATCCGTGACCTCGATCTCGACCGCACCGCTGCTCGTCGCAATCGACGGGCCTGCCGGCAGCGGCAAATCGAGCGTCTCGCGCGCGGCAGCCGAGCGACTCGACTTCGGCATTCTCGACACGGGCGCCGCGTACCGCGCGCTCGCGTGGATGGCGACCGAGCTCGGTGCCGATCTTGATGATGCCGATGCCGTCGCGGCGATCCTGCGCGATTGGAACTACTCGATCACGCTGCGCGGGCCGCAGCAGGTCACCGTCGTCTGGAACGATGGCGAGACCTATCGCACGTACGCGCTGACCGACGCGATTCGCGAGCACGCCGTGAGCGGGCTCGTCAGCCGAGTGTCAAAGCATCCGGAGGTGCGCGAGCGGCTCAACGCGATGTTCCGCGAGATCGTCGCCGCGTCGGGGCTGCCCGGCGTCGTCATCGAAGGGCGCGACATCACGACCGTGGTGGCGCCCGATGCGCCCGTGCGCATTCTGATGACCGCGTCTGCCGACGTGCGGGCGCAGCGCCGCGCCGGCGAACTGTCGGGCCTCACGCACACCGAGGTGCTCGCCGCGATCGAAGCGCGTGACGCGAAGGACGCGCTCGTCGTGGACTTCTTCACCCCGGCCCCGGGGGTAACGCTCGTCGATACGAGCGATCTAGACTTCGAGCAGTCGGTGCAGGCTGTGGTCGATATCGTACGAGCGGCGCAGGGTGCCGCGGAAGAGAGCGAATGATGAGCGAGCAGACCCCTCAGCGTGCGGGCAAGCACGCCGCCGACAGCGGCGATACCCCCGTGAACGGTGGATCCGGCAGCGACGGAGCCGAATTCGATGGCCCCGAGGTGATGCAGGTGAACCCCGACGGCAGCCAGGTGGCCGCCGCCCCCGAGTTCGACCCTGAAGACTACGAGACCGAAAGCGTCTTCAACGCCGCCGATTTCGCCGACGACGTGATCGTGGGCGAAGGGTTCGACCCGTCGGTCACCGACGAAGAGCGCCTGCGCGCCATGCGCTCGAACCTCGAGGGCTTCGACCTCGAAGACGACGACCTCGCGATGATCAGCGACGAGGGCGAGTTCCTCGGCTTCCGCGAGCCGGTCGCCGAAGCGCTGCCCGTCGTCGCCATCGTCGGCCGCCCGAACGTGGGCAAGTCGCAGCTCGTCAACCGCATCCTCGGCCGCCGCGAGGCCGTCGTGCAAGACAAGCCCGGTGTCACTCGCGATCGCGTCACCTACCCGGCCGAGTGGTCGGGCACGCGCTTCAGCCTCGTCGACACCGGCGGCTGGGAACCCGATGCCAAGGGCATCGACGCCTCGGTCGCGCTGCAGGCCGAGGTCGCCATCGAGCTCTGCGACGTCGTGCTGTTCGTCGTCGACTCGCGCGTCGGCCCGACCGCGACCGACGAGCGCGTCGTGCAGCTGCTGCGCCGCACCGACAAGCCCGTCTTCTTGATCGCCAACAAGGTCGACGACGCCGTGCTCGAGGGCGAAGCCGCGCAGCTCTGGTCGCTCGGCCTCGGCGAACCGCACCCCATCTCGGCGCTCCACGGCCGCGGCGTCGCCGACCTGCTCGACCAGGTCATCGCCGTGCTGCCCGACGAATCCGCCGTCGCGCAGCCCAAGCTGCTCGGCCCCCGCCGTGTCGCCCTGCTCGGCCGCCCCAACGTAGGCAAGTCGAGCCTGCTCAACAAGGCCGCCGGTGAAGAACGCGCCGTCGTGAGCGACATCGCCGGCACCACGCGCGACCCGGTCGACGAACAGGTCGAGATCGCGGGCCGCGTCTGGACCTTCGTCGACACCGCCGGCATTCGCCGCCGCGTGCACCTGCAGAAGGGCGCCGACTTTTACGCCTCGCTGCGCACCGCCGCGGCACTCGAAAAGGCTGAGGTCGCCGTCGTGCTCATCGACGTGACGCAGGAGATCTCGGATCAGGATCTGCGCATCATCGACCTCGTGCTCGAATCGGGGCGCGCGCTCGTGCTCGCCTTCAACAAGTGGGACATGCTCGACGACGATCGTCGCCGCTACCTCGAACGCGAGATCGAGACCGACCTGGCACACGTCGACTGGGCGCCCCGCGTCAACATCTCGGCGCGCACCGGTCGCCACCTCGAGAAGCTCGTGCCCGCGCTCGAGCAGGCCCTCGAATCGTGGGACACGCGCGTGCCGACTGGCAAGTTCAACGCGTTCGTCGCCGAGCTCGTGCAGGAGCACCCGCACCCGCTGCGCAGCGGCAAGCAGCCGCGCATCCTGTTCGGCACCCAGGTGCAGAACCGCCCGCCGACATTCGTGCTCTTCACCTCGGGCTTCCTCGACCCGCAGTACCGCCGCTTCATTCAGCGACGCCTGCGCGAACGCTACGGCTTCGAGGGCAGCCCCATCGTGATCAACATGCGCATTCGCGAGCGGCGCCCCCGCCCGTAGGGCGAGTGAGGTGCGAGCGGGGCTCGGGATCTGAGGATCCCGGGCCCCGCTTCCGTGTGTGGGGCGGTGTGCTTGGTTCGGGGGCTGGTTTCCATCGCGAGTGCACCACTTTTACGCGAGTGCACCCCTTTCTGGCTGGTGCACTCGGTAGAAAGTGGTGCACTCGCAAAAGGAGCGAGGTGGCGAGGTGCCACTGGCGAGGAGCACTTGGACAGTGCACGCAGTGGTGACTCTCGCCCTTGCAAAGGGTTCCCGGCCGCGAACGCACCCCTTGTTCGCGAGTGCACCCCTTTGTGGCTGGTGCACTCGGGAGAAAGTGGTGCACTCGCGGGAGTTTGGGAGGGGCGAGGGGTCGCGGGGCTGAGATATAGAGGGCGTCGCCGCGCAGCCAGGGCGGGATTACCCAGCGCAGGATCACCCAGCCGGTGCACGCTAGCCTCTCTGCATGGGAGATGCTGCGTCAACGCCGGGGGAGGCGGGGGAGCCTCGCGAGCGCGCGGAGCAGCCCGGGAGTGCCGGCGAGCGACCAGAGACGCCCGGGGACCGTGGGCCTCGGGGCCACAGGCTCAGGAAGATCGGAGCCGGGGAGAGCGGACCCGAGGAGAAGAGCCTCGGGGGGCGCGGCACCGGGAAGAACGTGCCCAGAGACAACAGCCCCAGTGACCTCACCCCCACCAAGCCCCTGACCCGGCAGCTCACCCCGCTCGAGCGGGCCATCGACCGCACCGCCCATCGCCTGCTCGCGGGGAAGCCGGCCAGTGGGGTGCGCGCGGTGCTCATCGAGGTCGCCGTCTTCCTGCTGAAGCAGGCGTGGGCGTGCGTCTTCGGGGCGCTCATGCTGATTGTGATCGTCGCGGCTCGGCTGTGGTACCCCGACGATGCGGTGCTCGCCCGCAATGACGCGATGACGATCGCGGCGGTGGCGATCCAGGTCGGAATGCTCGCCGGCAAGCTCGAGAGCGGGCGCGAGCTCTGGGTGATCGTGCTGTTTCATATCACGGGCACCGTGATGGAGCTGTTCAAGACCGACGTGGGGTCGTGGGCGTACGCGGCCGACGGGGTGCTGCGCCTCGGTGCGGTGCCGCTGTTCAGCGGGTTCATGTACGCCGCGGTCGGGTCGTACATGGTGCGCATTTATCGGCTGCACGACCTGCGGTTCACGCGGTATCCGCCGATCTGGGCGACCACCGTAGTGGCGGTGGCGATCTACGCGAATTTCTTCACGCACCATTACGTATTCGATGTGCGGTGGATCCTGCTCGCTGCCGTCGTGCTGCTGTGGTTCCCGACGATGATGCACTTCCGTATCTGGCGCGCGACGCTCACGGTGCCGCTGCTGCCCGTGTTTCTCGGGGTGGCCGTGTTCATCTGGATCGCCGAGAACATCGCCACACTCTCGGGCGCCTGGCTCTACCCGAACCAGGCCGAGGGGTGGGAGTTCGTGTCGGGGCAGAAGATCATCTCGTGGCTGCTGCTCATGATCATCTCGGTCGTCATGGTCACCTGGGTGTATCGACCCAGGCGACCTGACGCGGTCGAGGTGACGCACGAGCGGTGATCCGGCAGCCGTCAGCGGGTTAGACCGCGGCGAGATGCGCGAGTGCGGCGAAGCCGAAGACAGCGGTTCCGGCGAGGGCGATGACGGCCCAGATGGCGAGCATCGCCGCGTTCAACCAGACACCCCAGAGTGCGAGGGCGCGGTCTTGCGTGCCGCGGCGCAGGGCGAGGATGCCGAAGATGAGTCCGGTGATGGGAGCGAAGAAGGTCCAGCCGCTCGCGACCGACGCGATGCCAAGCACGAAGCTGGTGATGGTGAAGGCGCGCGAGTGGTCGGCGGCGACCGGCCCGTTCGGGAACGGCACGGAGCCGGTCGATGCGGCGTTGCTCGCGGGCACCGGCGCGGTGTCGGGGGCGACGGTGGTGTGTGCGGTGGTCTCGGTGACGTCGGGGGTCAGGGTGGCGCTCATGGCGTGCTCCTCTCGGTGCGGGGCGAACCGGCTGTTCGTCCGCGATGATTCCAAGGTACGTTCGCACCCCCGGTCGCCGCGTCGGCCCGAGGTATCAACCGCATGAGACCCCGGTACCGCTTCGCGCAGTACCGGGGTCAGGGTCGTTCGGGGTGCGGCGAGGGGTCGACTCAGGGTCACCCTGGTGCCGGATCGCCGCACCCCGTTCGCTCAGCCCTCGCTTGCGGTGCTCCATGCGAGGCGGTTGAGTGGCTGCAGTCTCGTGCCAATTTGATGACGCGTGTGGTGCGCTAAAAGGGGTTTTAGTGCATCACACGGGTCATCAGGTGCTGGTGCTCTGCACTCGGGGTGGCTTCGGAACCCGCGCCAGAAGGTTTGATGGCAGTTTGGTGCGCTATTCGTGGTTTTAGCGCACCAAACTGCCATCAAGTTCTCGCGCGTTGGGCGCGGGCTCGGGGGCAGCTCGGGGCCAGCGCGCCTAGTGCGAGGACTCCGAGACGTCGGTGCCCTTGGGTGTCGTCACGAACACGGCCACGGCGACGGCGAGCATGATGATGCCTCCGGCGATCCCGGTCGACTGCATCGCGTGCGTGAACGCGACGCCCGCCTGCTGGCCGAGCTCGGGGAGGTTCAGCTCGCCCGCGATCGAGACCGCGGCCCCGAGCGACTCCTCGGCTTGCGTGGCGAGGGTGGGGTCGATGCCGGTGAGCACGCTCGCGCCCATGAACTCGGTGCGGTAGAGCAGCGCTGAGATGCTGCCGAGAATCGCCACGCCGAGCACGGCGCCGAGCTCGTACGAGGTCTCCTCGATTGCGCCGGCGTTGCCCGCTTTCTCTTCGGGGGATCCGTGCATGATCATTGCGGAGGCGATGGCGAGGGATCCGGTGCCCGCGCCCACGAGGCACAGGCCGATGATCACCGTGAGTAGTGAGAGCGTGCCGGGCTGCACGCCGATGAGCAGCATGCCGAGCCCCGCGAGCCCGAGGCCGCCCGAGAGCACGGCTCGCGCGCCGATGCGGCGTGCAACAGCCGGGGCCGCGAGCGATGCCAGCGCGCCCGTGATTGCAATCGGGAAGAGGCGCACGCCGGCCTCGACCGGCGAGGCGCCGTCGACGAGCTGCAGCCACTGCGCGATGAGCAGCAGCGCGGCCATCATGGCGAACGTCGAGCCGAGCGCGGCGATCGTGCCGGCCGAGAAGACGCGGTTGCGGAACAGGCCGAGGTCGAGCAGCGGGGCGTCGCTGCGCAGGCAGCGCAGCACGAACCACACGAGCAGCGCGGCGCCGGCGACGAACGCGACGATCGCCTCGGGAACGAGCACGCTCGCCTCCTTGCCGAAGGTCTTGATCGCCCACACGAGCAGCGTCATACCGACGAGCGACAGCGCGGCCGCGATGAAGTCCCAGCGGCCCGGGTGCGCGACGCGCGACTCGGGGAGGATCAGGATGCCCGCGATCACACCGATCGCCATCAGCGGCACGTTCACCAGGAACGCCGCGTGCCACGAGAAGTGCTCGAGCAGCACGCCGCCGATGAGCGGACCGAAGGCGGCGCCGAGACCCGACACCGCGGCCCAGATCGCGAGGGCGGTGGCGCGCTCACGGGCGCTCGTGAAGATGACGCGGATCAGCGACAGCGTGATCGGCATGATCATCGCCCCACCGATACCCAGGATCGCGCGAATCGCGATGACCGACTCCGCGTTCGTCGCGAACAGTACCAGCAGCGATGAGGCGCCGAAGATCGTGTAGCCGAGCAGCAGCATGCGTTTGCGGCCCCAACGGTCGGCGATCGCCGCGAACGAGACCAGCAGGCCGGCGAGCACGAGGGAGTACACGTCGATGATCCAGAGCTGCTGCGACGAGGTCGGGTGCAGCTCGGCCGCCATTTCGGGCAGCGCGATGTTCAAGATGGTCATATCCATCGTGATCACGAGCAGGCTCGCGGTGAGCACGCTGAGCGCGGCCCAGCGGCGGCGCTTGCTGAGCGGGGCGCGGGGCGCTTCGGCGCTCGCATTGCTTGCCTTTTCGTTGCGCGGGGTCGGGGTCTGGTTGGTGTGCAGATCGGACATGGTCACGGCCTTTCCAGGGTCGCTGTGTTCCGGGGTGGGAGGGGTGGTGCAGGATCGGGCCGGCCGCGGTGCGGCCGAGCCCCACTACGTCGCGGGGTCGGGGGCCGGCATCGTCGCGAGCGCCGTCAGCGTGCGCATGATCTGATCGCGGCTGAGCGGGGCCCGGGTGAGGCCGGCGTGCATCGTTGCCCCGTCGAGGAAGACCGCGATCGCAATGGCGCGCTCGTCGCCGACGCACGGCCCGAGAATCTCGATGAGTCGCTCGGGCCAGCGCAGTGCGAGTGCGCGCAACCGTTCGTCGGTGGTGCCGGCGGTCATGAGCGCGATGTCGGCGTGCACGGTGCGCTCGTCGCTGAGGTAGCGGAGCATCTCGTCGACGACGGGCCCCGGGTCGTCGATGAAGTGCTCGGCGAGCGGCTCGAGCCGGGCGAGCGCCTCGTCGATCTCGTCGGCGAGGGCCTGCAGCGCCGACTCGCGCAGGTCGTCGATCGACGTGAAGTATTGGGTGGTCGACCCGAGCGGCACCGACGCACGCGCGGCGACGGCGCGGTGGGTGAGGGCGGCAGGGCCCTGCTCCACGATGATCGCGGTGGCTGCCTCCAGGATCGCCCGGCGCCGACCCTCGGGGTCGCGTCGACGCGGTGCGGCCTGCGTGGCGGCCTGCGTGGCGGTCTCTGCGTTCATCGTGCTCCGGGGTCGGGGTGTGCTTGCTGCCCCCGCGGATTGGTGTCACTTTCTGCGCGAAACCGTGGTGATTTGGCTCGGAAAACGACACCAATCCGGGGTGGGGTGCGGGTCTGCCAGTAACTGTACATGTGTACATGTACTTTTGTACAGTTCAGGATCGCTTCTCGTGTTGCCGACCGATGACGACCTCGCACCGGATTGCCCCCGATTGCCGCGCCTCACCCGAATGTCGGAGGATGCAGGTAACGTCAGACGCACACACCGACACCATGTCGGTACGCGGTCACCGGAAGGGGTGGCCGCAAGAGGGGAGCAACATCATGGCGCAGGTCAGCACCGCAGATTTATACGACGAGCGCGGCAGTGAGCTGGAGTCGGTCTCGCTGCAGTTCCAGAACATCGGCGGTATGACCGGCTTCACGGGTGTCGTGCGCACGGTCAAGTGCCATCAAGATAATGCGCTGCTCAAAGAAGTGCTCTCGGGCCCGGGTGAGGGTGCCGTGCTGGTCATTGATGGCGGTGGATCGCTGGAGACCGCACTGGTCGGCGACATGATCGCGGAGCTCGCCTGCGACAACGGCTGGGCGGGTCTCATCGTGAATGGAGCCATTCGTGACCGTGTCGCGATCGGTACGCTGCCGTTCGGGGTGAAAGCGCTCGGGTCGAACCCCGCGAAGTCCACGAAGACGGGCGCCGGCGAGCTCGATGTGCCGGTCGAGATCGGCGGGGTGACGTTCCGGCCCGGCGCGCAAGTCTGGTGCGATGACGACGGCATCTTGATCGAGCCGTAGCCGCGTACGAGCGATACGAGACCTCTGACGATTTCGAGCGCTGCGATGATGCCCCGCGAGCCCTATGATGCGAGTATGACCGAGCGCACCCGTGCCCTGTGGCCATTCGTACCGTACGCGGTGATCTCCGTGGTGCACGTGATCGCGTGCTTCGGCCAGTACGCCTTCGAAGGGTGGACGAAGCTGCTGCTCATGCCGCTGCTCGTCGGCGCCGTCGTCGCGTCGCTCGTCTTCGTGCCCGGGCTGCGCGTGCGGCCGGTGCCGGTGGGCGCGCTCACAGTGCTCGTCATCGCCATCGTGTTTTCGTGGCTCGGCGACGGGGCGCGGTGGTTCTTCCCGATGTTCCGCGACGAGCTGCCGATGATGCTCGCGTGCTTCGGCATCGCCCACATCGCTTACGTGCTGCTGATGTGGCGCGGTCGCGGTATCGCCGTGCGCCGGCTGCCGGCGTGGAGCCTGGTCTACGTGGTCGCGTACCTCGTGCTCATCGCGCTGCTGCTGCCGCACACGAAGTCGCTCTCGGGGGCGGTCATGGCTTACGGGGTGCTGCTCGCCGCGACCGCCGCGATGGCGACCCGGTGCGGCCCGATCGTGGGGCTCGGCGGCGCGCTCTTTTTGCTCTCCGACGCGATCCTCGCGTTCCGGCTCTTCGTGCCCGGCACGTCGATCTGGACAAACGGGCTCGTCATGCTCACCTACACGCTCGGCCAGGGCCTCATCGCGTTCGGCATCGTGGCGGCGCTGCGCCGACGCGACACCACCGAAAACGCGCGCGGCGCTGCGGGCGCCGGCGACCCCGCATCGCCCGCGGCGCCGCTGACCGCGTAGTCGCTCGTTGCCCAGGCGCTGCAGTCGTCACCCAATCTGCAGCCATCACCCCATCTGCAGCCATCACCCTCTATGGGGGTGGATGTGTTCCTCTGCTTGCGGATTGGGTGATGAGCGCGGGTGGCGAGGTGGCTGGGCGGTGGGGCCGCGCGCGGCCCCATCAGCGCTTACGCGAGTTCGGTGCGCAGCAGCTCCGCGCCCGCCGCGAGCGCCACCATCTTGTCGCGGGCGACGCCGCGCGAGAGGGGGGCCATGCCGCAGTTGGTGCTCGGAATGAGCTTGTCGGCGTCAACGTAGGGGAGCGCGCGGCGCAGCGTCGCGGCCACCTCCTCGGGCGTCTCGATGGTGTCGCTGGCGACGTCGATCGCGCCCAGCATGACCTTCTTGCCGCGCAGCATCTCGATGACCTCGACGGGTACGCGCGAGTTGTGCGACTCGAGCGAGATGATGTCGAGCGACGACTGCTGCAGCAGCGGGAACGACTCCTCGTACTGGCGCCACTCCTCGCCGAGCGTCGCCTTCCAGTCGTTGTTCGCCTTGATGCCGTAGCCGTAGCAAATGTGCACGGCGGTCTGCGCCTTCAAACCCTCGGTGGCGCGCTCGAGGGCGGCGACGCCCCAATCCTTCAGCTCGTCGAAGAACACGTTGAACGCGGGCTCGTCGAACTGGATGATGTCGACGCCGGCAGCCTCGAGCTCCTTCGCCTCCTGGTTCAGGATGGTCGCGAACTCCCACGCCAGCTTCTCGCGGCTCTGGTAGTGCGCGTCGTACAGCGTGTCGATCATCGTCATGGGGCCGGGGAGCGCCCACTTGATCAGCTGGTCGGTCTCGGCGCGCAGGCGCTTCGCGTCTTCGGCGAACACGGAGCGCTCGCGGCTCACCGCACCCGTGACGGTCGGCACGCTCGCGTCGTAGCGGTTGCGAATGCGCACGGTCTCGCGGCGCTCGAAGTCGACCCCGCTGAGGTGCTCGATGAACGTCGTGACGAAGTGCTGACGCGTCTGCTCACCGTCGCTGATGATGCTGAGGCCAGCGCGGCGCTGCTCCTCGGCCGCGAGCGACTGCGCGTCGAGCTTGCCGACCGCGAGGTCGTCGCCCTCGAGCTTCCAGGGCGACCACAGCTTCTCGGGCTCGGAGAGCCACAACGGCTTCGGCAGGCTGCCAACGATCGCGGTGGGCAGGAGTGCGTTCATCGATGATTCCTCAGGGTTGTGACATGCGGTCAGTGGCGCGGCGGGCCAGGGCTGTGTGCGGGCCGCTGGCGGTCGGGGTTAAGCGAGGGCGGGTGCGGGATCCGCCACCGACTCAGCGGCAACCCCGTCGCCGGCGACCCACGCCTCGAGCACCGAGCCGAAGGGCTGCATCAGGTTCGCCTCGGTGAACTTGCCCTGGATGGTGCCGAGCTGGCTGCGCTCCACGCGGTCGTAGTAGACCTGCGTGGGCGAGAAGTCGGCGTTCTCAAGGGTCGGACGGTAGACGTCGGCGGCCGAGGTCGTCGCGTTGTAGATCTCGGGGCGGTAGATCTTCTGGAAGGTCTCCATCGTGCCGATGGTCGCCGCCAGCGCGAGCGGGGAGTGATCGTTCAGCAGGTCGCCGCGGTGGTAGAACGCGAGCGGGGCTGCGGCGCCGCGCGGCATGAAGTAGCGCACGTTGAGGCCCATCTTCGCGAAGTACTGGTCGGTCAATGAGTACTCGTCTTGCTGGTACTCGACGCCCAGCACGGGGTGCTCGTTCACGAGTCGATGATACGTGCGCGAGGTCGAGACGCTGATGCAGATGACGGGAGGTTGCGCGAAGCGATCCTGGTACGCAGAAGACGCGAGGAAGCGCTCGAAGACCTGGCCGTGCAGGTCGCCGAAGTCGCCCGGCAGGCCCTTTGCGCCGCTCGCCTTGTGTGCGGGGAGCACGACGCTGAAGTCGTAGTCGCGAATGTACGAGGAGAAGTTGTTGCCCGCGATGCCGGGCACGCGCTGGCCGGTGTGCGTATCGAGAATCTGCACGTCGAGCACCTCGATGACCGGGAACGCGGTGTCGTCTCCGGCGGCCGGGATGTGCAGGTCAACCGAGATGATGTCGAGCTCGACCTGGTAGCGGTCGCGGGTCGGGTTGTCCCAGTGCACGAGCTCGTTGCAGCGGTTGTCGATCATGGTGAGGGCGTTGCGCAGGTTCTGCTGGCGCTTCTCGCCGCGGGCGAGGTTCGCGAAGTTGGTGGTGCTGCGCGAATTCGCCGACGGCGCGTAGTCTTCGTCGAAGCGGGTGGTGCTGATGCTGAACGTGCACTCGGATGTCATGTTTTCGAGTGTAGGCAGAACCCGGGGATATAGCCCCATCGGTATGGACGATGCTCTGCCAGAGGTAAAACCTATGTCAAGAGTTCGACGCCGAAATCGGAGACGACGTCGCGCATCTCGTCGACGAAGCGCTGCGCCTGTGCGGTGAGTGCGATGTGCGTCTGGCCGATCCACCCGATCTCAATCCGCTCGTCGACGTCGAGTGGCACGGCCACGATCGAGGGGTCGAGATCGTCGGAGATGATGCCGGTCGAGATGGTGTATCCGCCGAGACTGATCATGAGGTTGAAGATGGTGGCGCGGTCGCTGACGCGGATGTCTTGCGCGACCGAGCGGGTCGAGAGGATCTCTTCGGCGAAGTAGAACGAGTTGTTGGCGCCCTGGTCGAAGGTGAGGCGGGGCAGCTCGTCGAGGTCGTCGAGCGTGACCCGGGCGCGGCCGGCGAGCGGGTTGGTGCGCGCGATGAAGATGTGCGGGGTGGCGAGAAACAGGGGGGTGAAGGTGAGCCCCGAGTCGCGCAGCAGCTTGTCGATGACGTTGCGGTTGAAGTCGTTGCGGAAGAGCACGCCGAGTTCGCTGCGCAGGGTGCGCACGTCTTCGATGATGTCCCAGGTGCGCGACTCGCGCAGGCTGAACGCGTACTCCGCGGCGCCCGACGCCTTCACCATACGGGCGAACGCGTCGACCACAAACGAGTAGTGCTGCGTCGAGACCGCGAGCAGCCGGCGCGAGGGGGCGCGGCCGAGGTAGCGCTGCTCGAGCAGCTCGGCCTGCTCGGTGACCTGCCGGGCGTACCCGAGAAACTCGGTGCCGTCTTCGGTAAGCGTGACCCCGCGGGTGGAGCGCACGAACAGCGTCGATCCCACGCGGCTCTCGAGGTCTTTGAGTGCGGCCGACATGGTGGGCTGAGAGACGTAGAGCAGGTCGGCGGCCGCGCTGATCGAGCCCTCGGCGGCGACCTCGACGAAGTACCTCAGCTGCTGCAGGGTGATGCCGCGGGCCGCGCTCGTGCCGGTTCTGACCATAGGTCGAGGCTATCGCGAGTTGCTGGGTGGCGCGGTTTCTCGATAGCCGGAGCGGGAGTGTGGCGAACTGTTACAGTTCGAGCGCGCCCGTGACGGGTGGCTCGGTGAGTTCTTCGGGCAAGATGCGCAGCAGTTTCTTGACCCCGCGAATGGCCGTGGCACCGGCGGCGGTGACCCGCACGCGCAGCTCGGCGTCGCTGGTGACGACGGTGGTGATTGACCCGCCGGCCTTCAGCATCTCGACGGCGCCGACGATGGTGTCGTCGCCCGTCTCTTCGGCGCTGAGCACGTGCACGGCGTCGGTGCTCTCGATGCCGCGAGCGCTGCCCTCGACGACGAGGATCCAGTCGGGGTAGACGCGTTCGAGGCCCGGCACGCGGGGCTCGGCGAGGTCGAGGAACCCGGCTCGAATGCCATCGCGGGTGTGCACGAAGTCGGTCAGGCGATCCCGCAACCGCACTGCGGCACCCCTGCGGTCTTTCCACCAGCCGTTGGGAACGCTGCCGATGACGTTCGCGGCGTCGACCACAACCGTGGGCGGCGGGCCGAGCAGGGGGCGCAGCAGCTGCCAGCTCGTCGCGAAGGCGGGGTGCAGGGGGAGGTCGTCGACCTGGTCGAGCGGCACCCAAGCGAGGGCGTGGCTTTCGGGGTCGGTGATCTCGGGCTCGAACGGGGTGATGACGTCGGCGATGAGGGTCGTGTACGTCCATCCGCCGCGGTCGAGCACGTGGGTGTATCGGGCACGCACGGCGTCGTCGGGCACCCCGGCCTCTTCTTGCGATTCGCGGATCGCCCCGGCGATCGCACCCTCACCCTCGTGGCGGGCGCCGCCCGGAATGCCCCAGGTGTCGCCGTGGTCGCTCCAGGTGACGCGATGCTGCAGCAGGATCGCGTCGCGTGCGTGATCGTACGCGAGCAGGCCGGCAGCGCCGAAGCGGCCCCAGTAGCGGCCTCCGTCGTCGGCGGTGACCCAGGCATCGCCGGAGTTTCGGAGGTCGCTCATGGTCTCAGCGTAGTCGGGTTGGTGGGCTCGGTGCTGGTGTTGCGGGAATGCGCGGGTGGTGGGGCGGTGTTGCACTCGACGTGGCCCGCGGGTTCGTTCGCGTCGGGCCTCCTGTGTTGCTTTGTTTTCCGCCGTTTGCCCTGCCGCCTTGCCGCCCTGCCCGAGGAGCTTCGATGACCGCCCCTGAACCGCCCGCCGCTGTGGCGCTCGCCGCCGCCGATGCTGAGGCCCGCGGGCTCGCGGTCGAGTTCGTGCCGCGCGAGCCGGGGCAGCGGCCCGCGCCGGTCGATGGGCTCGAGCTCGTGAAGACGATCGTGGTGCAGGCGAAGGATCGCTTCGTGCTCGTACTCACCCCCGTCGGTGCGCAGTTCTCGTGGGCGAAGCTGCGCAAGCTGCTCGGCGTCAACAAGCTGTCGCTGCCCGACGCAGACGGCGCGCTCGCTGCGACCGGCTACGTGCGCGGCACCATCTCACCGTTGGGTGCTGCCGGTTCGTGGCCCGTGGTGATCGACGCGCGGCTCGCGGGGCGCCGGATCGCGATCGGCTCGGGCAGCCCCGCGTTCGGGGCACTGGTCTCGGCCGATGAGCTCGCCGTTGCGTATGGTGCGAGTGTGGTGGATCTCACGTCGGAATGAAGGGCGCGCCCGGGGTGCGTTCGTGGTCTCACCGTGGAATCTGCGGCGGTGCTTGGGTTTCTGGCCGGCTGGTTATTTACGTTGCCGGAATGTGGGTAATATAGAGGGGTTGCCTCGGCAGTGGATCAGTTTCTGATCGGCTCGCTGGAGAACAACGGGCTGTGGCGCAGCTTGGTAGCGCACTTGACTGGGGGTTACAGGCAATAGCCCTCAGCACAAAGACTTACAACTGAATAACGGGATGTGGCGCAGCTTGGTAGCGCACCTGACTGGGGGTCAGGGGGTCGCAGGTTCAAATCCTGTCATCCCGACGAAAAAGCCCTGATGAGAACCCATTTCTCGTCAGGGCTTCTCTCGTTTCTGGTGACCTCGGGAGCCTCCGGCTCGAGGGCCACAATCGAGCGGGACCGCTGGCCTCGACTCGAGCTGCTTGGCCGCTCGATACGGATCTAGTGGGCCAAATAGTGGAAATCTAGTGGGCCAAAATCCGGGCACCGCGACATCTCGACCCCATTCAAGATCGAGTGGAATGGCGCGGTGGGTCAGAGCTGTGGGCCCTGTCGGCGGGGCTCCTCCTTCCTGCCTTTCGGGCGTGCGAGAAACTGGTTCGCGATCTTCGCCGCTTCGTTGAGCTGTCGGTGGTCAGGATGCAGGTATCCCTTCGTCGTCTCGATCGACGCATGCCCGAGGATGCGTTGCAGAACGTGGAGCGGCACACCAGCGTCCGCGAGCCAGGTGGCTCCCGTATGACGGAGGCCGTGCCTGGTAAGGTTCGGCAGCCCGAGCTCGACCACGAGCTGATCCCAGTTCGTCGCATCCCGGACAGTCGCCGTGGTGAGCACTCCACCCCTCGGGCCGCGCAGGAGCGGATCTCCGGGCTGCTTCCCCGCAGACAGGCGGATGAGCACCGGTTCGAGCGCATCGAGGATCGGAACGTAGCGCACGTTCCGGCCCTTGGTCTGCTTGCGCACAAGGCCTCCCTTGCCGGGGTAGATTTGCCGCTCGATGGTGACGATCCTGTTCTTCCAGTCGATGTCGCCAACTTCCAATCCTGCGACTTCGGAGCCTCGGGCAGAGAGCAGCGCACAGAGCATGACATGGTCCGAGTAGCTCTGGTGCACCTCCGCGCACTTCTCAGCGAGCGCGGTCAGCGTCTCGATGTCTGAGATCGCATAGGCGCGCAGGGCTCCGGGCTTGAGAGTTGAGTCGTGGTTGAGTGTGCGACGCGCCCGATTCTTCGCTGGGTTCGAAGGAATCACCTCATCCCGCACCGCCACGTCAAGGACTCGAACGAGCGGCCCGATGGAGTTCTTGATCGTTGAGGGTCCGTATTCGGTCTCCCACTGGTCGATCGTGCGGTCGATGACTCCGGTCGTGATTTTGCTCACCTTCAGATGGCCGAGCGCCGGGAGCACTCGGAGCCTGAGCCCCGCGTCGTATCCCGAGACGGTGGAGGTCACGTCGAGCCCTCGTTGCCAGCGATCGCCGATGGACTCCACATAGTCTGCGAGCGTCACCAGGAGGTTCGCCCCGGTCTCCGTCGCTTGCCGCATAGTTTCGAAGAATGCCTCGGCCTCGTCCGTTGTCTCGACGAACTCGGAACGGCTGGGGCGTTTCTTCGTCTGCGGATCAGTCCATCGCACTCGGGCGAGGTATCCGTTCCCGCGGCGCTCGATGCTGGTGGAGAGCTTCACGCCGACGGGAGGCATCTTGTGCTGATGCGGGTCAGCCACGATCGCGCTCGCGTTCCAGAACCCAGGCCCGCACGGTCGGCGGGTTGTAGCGGGCAACGCCTCCGACGCTCACGAAGGGTGGGCCCTCGGACTGGCGCCGCCAGCGAGAAAGCGTTGCCTGCGAGACGTTCAAGAAGTCGGATGCCTCACGCGAGTTCCACAGTGGCTCCACCTCATCTGGCGTCGCGCACATGATCAGCCGCTCGCTTCGCGCGAATGAACTCGTCTTCGATGTCCTGCCGCGCCTGGACATCGGCCGCCACGAACGCAACGAAGTCCTCGTCTCGGTTCGGTATCACCACATCTTCGATGGGCGGCTGAGGGTTCTCGCCCGGCCAGGACGTCTGCCGTGTCGGACGATCGCGGTCGATCCGAGTACCGCACGTAGCGATCCACTCGCGCAGCCGTTCCCGGGCGAGCGCAAAATCCGTGTGCCAGGCGATAGGCCCCGATCCTGACTGCTCGGGATCGTAGCTCGCGACCCAGTGCAGATGCAGTGCCGACAGCTCCCACAGGAGCTCTGGGTGCCGGTACCAGAACGGCGGCACGACGCTGGCCGGCAGGCCGTAGGTGATCCTCAGCCAATCGACCCACCGGTTGAGCGCAAGCCATTCGGCTTCCGCGTCGCCCGACGAGAGAAGGTTCCAATTGATCGGGCGGGGAGGTTCCGGCAGCGTTGTGCCGGCCATGAGTCGGTCGTAGAGGTCATCTTCCTCGAACTCGGCGTCAAGGTCGTCGTTAGGTTCGACTTCGGGGTTGCCAGCAATGGAGAGGTCGTTCATGGCAATCACAAGCTCAACGCGGCCGGCCGGGCTACCGACGGTGCACGGAACTCGACGGCAGCCGCAGCAGTCGGCACCTCTGGCTGAGCCGGTGCAATCGTTCGGGGTGTGCGTTCGACCGTATAGCGGCGACGTGAGGTGTCGAAGAGGAGCTTGGCGGTCACGAACTGCTGTTCCTCGATCTTGTTGCCGCGATGCTCGTAAGTGCGGGTCTTGAAGTCGCCGAGGGCAACAATGTCATCGCCTTCCGTGAAGTCGTTGAAGGCCTCCTCGGCGTTCTCGCCGAGCATCACCAGCTTGATGTAGCTGGTGCCAAGGAGGGTGAAGCTGCCGTTGTTCTCGTTTCGGTAGTGCTTTTGCCCGAGCTGAGCGATGAACAGCGAGAGATCGTCGGGCAGGCGCCTGAGCTGTGGCCGGCGGGCGATGTATCCCTGGATCGACCTTCTGGTTCGAATGTCCATCTCTGCGTCCTTTGCAGTCACCGTCGCGCCTGGTGCGCGACCTCTACGAATCAGGTGCGCTCGCCCCGCATCCGGTCGCATCGCGCCGAAGACTGGCCTCAACCGAGGCTCGGTCAGCAACGAGCTGCGAGCCGTCCACCCGTTGGGTCCAGCGCCGGAGCCGGGTGACGATGGGCGGAGCGGAACGGAGCAATACGAGGCCGGTGCCGAATGGGAGCCTGCGGATGGTGTCTGGCGGCATGATTGCGACGCGGCGGATCGAGCGCTGTGCGGATCGTGAGCCGTGGTCGCCGACGGTCGTGGAGTCGGTGATCTCGTCTCGCTCGCCGATAAGCGTCGAGAGGTCTTGGAGGTCGCGACTGTTGGAGGCTCCGCCGAGGATGATCTTCACGATTGCGGCATCCCAGATCGCGGATGCCGCGTTGTCCGACCATTGGTCCCGCGCTTGCGCGAGGGACTGCAGGACGGGCATGGTCGTTATCCCGGTGCCGCCTCCTTCGGCCATGAGCGTCGGCAGCGATGGCAGCGGGCTGAGATTCGCCACTTCATCGAGCGCGAGCAGCAAGGGCGGGTCGAGTCTTGCCCCCGGGCTGCGTGCGGCTAGGCGGCGGGCGGCTTCTACAACATCTTCGATGAGCGCTGCGACTAGCGGGGCGCTGTTGTTCGCGCCTGCGGCAGTCGCCAGCAAGTAGAGGGTGCCCTTCTGTTCGAGGAACGATTCGGGGTCGAACATCTCATCCGGGCCCGGGGTGACGGCATCGAGCACGCGCGGGTCGGCGAGTGCCGCGAGGGCGAGTGAGACACCCTGCCAGATCGAGTCTCTCGTGCGCGGATCGGCCTCGAGCATGGCCTGCAACGCCTCGGCCCAGCCACCTGCAGCACGCGGGTGCGTGCCGAGGATCGAGACGGCATCGCCCGCGGCGGCGGGATCGAGCGTCCATCGGAACAGATCGGCTGGTTGCCGGCCGTCGAGCGCTGCAGCGTGCAGCAGGCATTGGAGCGCGACGCGGGTTTTCGCCTCCCAGAAGTCACCGCCCTCCACACCACCCTTTCCGAGCCCAGTGGCGGAAGCCAGGCCTGCGGCTCGGATCATCGCTGTCAGTGGCGCGTCGCATCCACGGACGGGCGACCAGCGCAGCCCGGCTGGGATGCCTGCTGCGAGGCCTTGCGGATCGAACACCGCGACCGGGCCAATGCGCTCGCGCGCACGGATGGTCGCGGTCGCATTGTCAGGCCGCGTCGAAGTCGTCACCACGGCGCCTGGGGCGGAGAGGATCGAGTTGATGACGATATGCACCCCCTTGCCGCTTCGGGGCGGCCCGATGAGCAGGATCGAGTCTTCGACCGAGGCCCACACTTCGACCCCGCGCGAAGCGCCGACGCGGTACCCCACGTCGGCCGGTTCCGGGTGGCCGAGCGAGGGGCGAAGGTCGCCGGCGCGTGCGAGCAGGGCGCGCGGAGATCCGGCTCTGGCGACTTCAGCCCGGGTGGCTATACCTGCGATGCAGTATGGGGCCATCGCCTGACGCCGCCCGTGATGCCGGATCGCCGACCATATCCACCAGCCGGCTGCGGCGGCCGCGAGGATCAGCACGCCCGCGACGAGCCAGTAGACGACCGGGTTCAGGCCAGGCGCATCGAGTGCGCTGGCGGGGTCGCCAGGGTGCAGGAGCACCCCGGCACCAGAACCGGCCCCTCCGGTGGGCTGAGGTAATCCGGTGAGGAACGCGGCGACGCTTCCCGCGCCACGGAGGATCGCCGCCAGGATCGCAAGCGTGGCAAGCCCGACGAGCGCGGCGTTCGTGAGCTCGTCGCCGAGGTTCCCGGTCGGGCGGATCGGGGAACTCATTGCGGCTGCCCGACGCAGACCGTTGCCGAGATGCGGCCCAGCAGCACGGCTTCGCCCGTGGGCGAATGCTCAAGGTAGCGGGAGTCGATCAGTGCTCGGGCAATCCCGTCCGGCCCCGATTCGGCGTGCGCGATGATGACCGCCACCGCGACCTCTTCGCCGGGGATCATCCCGGACCCGGCGAACTGCATCAGACGCGGCGGCGCCGGGGCTGGCTCCACGGCGGCCGCAACCTGCGCGGAGGATTCAGCGGCGGGCGTTTGCGGGTCGCCCCTGCGGGGTGAGCGTGGGGTGTAGAAGTCGGTGATGGTGCGGCCGTCGGTCTCGATCACGTCGACGCGGAGGGTGCGGCCGGTCTGCCGGCTGATCGCGTCGACGATCGCGGGGAACGACGCACGACGCCAGGGCGGCGAGAACTCGGGCGGCAGGTACGGTGCCCCATCGACGGTGAGGGTCAGGGTGCCGTCGTCTGCGACGACGATCCGCACCATCACGGCCGTCGGGTCGGTGTGCTTCGAGTGATCGCGTTTTGGCATGCGGGAATCTCCTTTGTCAGGGGTGGAGGGCAGAGCTCGGCCCTGACGCGCAGCACGCCAGGGCCAGGACTGGAATGAGGGTCAGAGGGCGGCCCGACCCGCCGAGCGGCTCGCCTCCGGTGCGGCTCGGCGGGCGGCCTGCTGATAGGCGGGCGGGAGCCGGTACGCCGCCGGAGCAGGGTCGAGCATCGACTCGACATCCCCGGCACCTGTGACGACCTCAGCGAGCCCCTCCGCAAGGAGCAAGTTGCAGCCGTTCGACGCGGCGGAGGTGATCGGGCCAGGCACGGCGCCGATGCGACGCCCCAGATCGTATGCAGCCATCGCGACCCTTAGGCTGCCCGATCGGGATGTGGCCTCGGGAATCACCGTCGCTGCACTGAGCGCGGCCATCAGGCGGGTACGAGCGACGAATCGATCCCGGCTCGGTGAGAACCCGGGCGGCACTTCAGAGAGCAGCAGGCCGCCGCCGTCCGCAATGCGCTGGAACAGAGAAGCATGTGCAGCCGGATAAGGGCGGTCGACGCCACCCGCAAGCACCGCGATCGTCGAGCCGGAACGGACTTCGAGCGCGGCACGGTGCGTCTCGGCGTCGATGCCATAAGCGCCGCCAGAGACGAGGATGCGCGGGGACCCGGCCAGTTGCTCGGCGAGCTCGTGGGTGACGTGCACGCCATACCCGGTGGCAGCGCGGGCACCGGTGATCGTCACCCGGGAGGTGAGCGACGAGGTGAGCAGTTCCGGGTTCCCCTTCGCCCACAGCACCAGCGGCGTCGAAGGCCCGAGATCGGTGAGGCCGGCCGGCCACCCCGCGCGCCCAGGCGTGAGCAGCCTGAGCCCGCCCCGTTCGGTGAGGGAGACGAGTTCGTCTGAGAGAGCGTCTTTCTGCCGCGCGGCGGCTTCCTGCCGCCAGCGGATGCCTTCGAGCGGGTCGACCTGGGCGGGAATCGCCGCGCCCGGATCTCGGATCAGCGCGAGCGTCTCGGTGAGGCCGATGGCCTGCACGAGCTTCCCGGTGACCGGGTCTCCCGGGTCGGTGAGCGCCGCGAGCGTCATGCGCGCGATCATGTCTTCCGCGTAGTCGGTCACCGTCGCCTCCTGAGCCTGGTTGTTGTCAGAGGGCAGGTACACCGGGCAGGCATGACGAAGCGGGCGGAACCGCAAGACCTGGGGGTAGGGTCTGCCGGTTCCGCCCGCTCAGCGGGGGTGTCTAGTCGTTCATAAGTTCCTCGATACCTTCGTCCTCCTCTCTGACGTAGCCGCCCTGCTCCCGGTAGAGCGCGAGCCGGCGCCCGAACCACAGCGTGAACCCAGCCGCGAGAAGCGCGACCGCACCGCCTGTGGCAATGAGCCACGGGAACCCGCACCCGCCGGTGACCGCAAGCTCAGGCGGGAGCTTCGGCAGATCCGGCGTCTCAGGTGCCGGCGGCACCTTCGGCGGGGTGCCGGTCACGACCGTGGTCTCGCCTGGTGCACCGCAGCGCCCTTCGGCGAGCACCATGCCGTCTTTCGCGTAGAGGGTCTCGACCCAGTAGACGTGCCCGGCCCGGTCGACGCTCGTCTTCCCGGAACGATAGATGCCAGCCTGAGTGACCGGGATCTTCTCGGAGGTGAAGAACGGCGTCTCGCACACCGGCTCAGCCTCGGGGTCGTGAGGGCCGTAGGCGCGGAACACGAGATACGAGCCGTCGGGGATCTTCGATCCCTGCACGAGCGCGGCATCGTCGAACTCCTCGCCGACGCTAGCGGTCGGGGTGGCCTGCGTGATGACCGACAGCGGCTGCTGGTCGTCGGGAACGTAGAACCGCTCCCAGATGTCCGACACGGAACTCTTGAAGGGCTGCACCCGGTCGTCGCCCGCGAAGGTGGTCACCACGACGTAGTAGCCAGGCTCATCGGGCTGGATGCGATCGTTGTCGGTGTAGCCGATGTCGTAGACGCCGTTCTTCGCAGGCGTGATGATCGTCGTCAGCACCGGCGCGTTCTCGAGGTCGAGATCGTCGGTGAGCTCCGCGTCGCTCTTGAACGGGCCGTAGACCGTGTGCGTGAGCTCCTTCTCGTCCGGGCCCCAGTAGCCGTCGCCCTCGAAGTCGGGGTGATTGTCGGGAAACCCAGTCACGGTGATGCGGTCGAAGGCGCGGCCTCCGGCGTGCACGTTGTACTCGCGCACCTCGGAGGTGATCGTCAGCGGCCAGCGCACCGAGTGCGACTCGATGTTGATGCCGTAGTCGTCCTGCCAATCAGAGGCGATGTAGGGGCGCACCCACTCAGGCTGCGACGCTTTCTTCACCTGCCACACCCAGGTCACGAAGCCCGCATCAGGGAGGATCACCTCGGGCGACTCGTAGGTGCCCGGCCCGGTCGCGGTGACCTGCACCGTGCCGATCGGCACCGCACCCGCCGGAACTTCAGATCCCAGCGCGGGCGGCAGGGTGCCGGGCACCTGATAGGCGGTGCCCTCGAACACCACCGGGATCAGATCGCCGTTGTGCTTCAGCCACCTGCCGTTGCTCGACTCGACGGTGATGGTGTCGGTCACGGCATCGCCGGGCTTCACGAGCCGGCCGTTCGCCTTTGACACTGCTTCGGGCTGGAACGGGGTGACCGAGGTCTCCGCGACCCGGCCGAAGCGATCCGTGAAGGAATCGGTGAGGTACTTCGCGTTGCCGCCTTGCTGCTGCTTGTCGATCTTCCACACCCACGTGTAGAAGCCCGACTCCGGGGCGGTGAGGGTGCCCGGTGAGACGTAGCTGCCGGGATGGGTGAGCGTCAGCGTCTCGGTGCCGAGCACGGGCGCGCCCTGCGGGGGCGCGTTCGCTTCGGCCGGCTGCGCATCGAACGGCCCGTACAGGGTACCCTCGGCGAGCACCGGCACCGGGTTCCCGTTCACCTTGATCCAGGAGTGCTTCGTCACCGACACGGCGAGCTTGTCGGTGAACACGTCGCCGGCCTTTACGAACTTCGCCGAGACGACCGTCTCGATGACCGGCTGGAAGTCGAGCGGGATCACCGGGGACTTCGCGGTCGCCGACAAAGGCTCGAAGGAAGCCGCCGCGAGAATGCGCTGCTCGCCAGGCGTGTAGAAGAGATCGACACCCGCCCCGTAGCCGATCGCGGGAGCCTGCATGGCAGCCACGATCTGGTAGTCGGGAGCAGACTCGGGCGGGGTGCCGATGATCTGATGCGTGCCCGCGCCGAGCGTCGCGGTGGCCGACCCGTTCGCGAAGGTGGCATTGGTGAGGGTCACCGCGCCCGTCGCAGACGCGGGATTCGTGCTGACCGTGAGCTGCCCGTTGTACTGGTCGCTCATGCTGATCGACAGCGACACCGACGGGTTCGCGACCGCGTTCGCCGCCGCGGCGTCGCGCATCGCGCCCAGGTTCGCGAGCACGGTGCCCTGCGCGCCCGTCGGGACGCGGGTGATGAAGTGCGCATCCCCGCCACGGCCGGCGTAGTTGCCGTGATCGGCGACATCCCACACATACATCTGCACCGCAGCCGTCACATTCGGGTCCTGCGACTCTCCCCAGCGGCCCATGACATAGTTGAGACGAGCCAGCTCGGTGTCGCTCAGGCTGTCGAGCGTGGTCTTCAACTCGGGATGCTGGGTCGTGCCATACGGCGGCAGCGCGTCAAGGTCCATGCAGTACGCCTGCCGGCCGTGCGAGGAGAACGAACCGAGCCACAGATCTTCGTTGCCGTAGCCGACGCCGAGCGTCGCGGCCTGCGCCGGGGGCGCGGTCAAGAAGAGACCGCTGATGAGCATGAGCAGGATCGTAAGAAGCGCCGCCGCACGAGCGACGGCTCGACTGGGCGGTCTCGCTACGCCGGGCGGAACGAGCACGGTATTCGACATGGGAACTCCTGACTGGACGATGGAAGACCACCGTCAGGAATGACGGCAGCCAACAGTCAGGTGCGCGCGCCGTCACGCAATGAGGGGCCGACAGACGTCAAGCGCAACCGCCTGAGTTGGCTATCGACGACGCCTGCCGTACTTACGACGTGTGCGGTGGTGACGCTGTTCCGGAACATCTCGATGGCACAGGACAACTCCGTCTCGCGTTCGTCTGCTCCGAACGCGGCATGCAAAGCATCGTTCTCCCCGTCCGAGGAGCATCACCCTCCGCACGGCGGCAAGTGAGAGGGTGGCTCCGACCGGGAACCACCGGTGGCATTGCGGGCGAGTGCTATGGAAGCCTTCGTTGCCCGTGCCGTGCTTCTCCCTCACTTGTCCGTTAGAGCTCCTTGAACTCGCGCCAGGTGTGTCCATCCCAGAACCAGCCCATGCGTGACCCTTCGTGCACGATCCAGAGGTGCGTGATCGCTGCACCTATGGCTGGCGGCTCAGTCGGGACGCCGAAGCCGTCGTGCCAGGCCGGCGCTTCACGGCTGAGAGGGCGCGCGATACTGAACTGGGTGTCGTCGTCGATCCAGACAAAGAGGTGCCGTTGCTTGGCACCAGCGGCTTTCAGTTTCTGCGCGTTGTCCTCTTTCTCTGCGAGCGCGCCAACGAGCAGCCGGAGCGCTTCGTTGCTTCCGCTGGCTGTTCCACCGCTCCCGAGCGAGGGGACCACTCTATGCACGTGCTGTCGATGTTCATGATCTGGAACCGCAGATGCGCGCTCGACACCAGCCATGATTAGCGTGCGATAGATGGGTGACAATGGCCCCCCGTCCAGCACGTGCACTGCGGCGCGCTGTCGATTGAAGTCGGTCTCGCCTGCGTGCTCGAGCGCTACTAGCGCCGGGTGAACCTGCTGGATGAACTTCCCAAGTCCCCACTGGGTGTCAGAGGCCATCGTGACCCAGCAGGTCCGAAGTTCTCCGGTTGGGGCAGCGGTCTTGCGGGAGGAATCGAGTGCCTTGCGGCCGGCACGCCTCCGCCCGTCAGTGACTCGGGTGACCTCCACCGCGAAGCGCTGGTCGGCCGAGAGATAGTCGACACCGCCGGTCTTGTCCGCGTGCACCAGCTTGATTCCCAGAGTGCACTCGACAATAGCTTTCGCGGCACGTTCATCAGCATGCTCAGCATTCATGTCGCCTCAGGGCTCGTCACCGGGGCGAGGTGTCGGATTCGTTGTCCGTCAAGATCACGTCGATGGCCACCGGAGTCGGTTCTCCCGCATCGATTGTTACGGTCGCGATCACGGTCACCTCGCTGCTGGCATGGAAGTAGTGCTCATTCCAGTCCTCGACCCAATCCGCGATTTCGCCGTCTTCCATGTACCAATCTGACTTCGCGACAAACCCGCTGATGGAGAGCAAGACCTCAGCAGTTGCAGTGACAGTATCCGCATCTTCGGTCAGTGTGAACTCGGTGACCTGGTCAATGGCATCGATGGTCGCATCTTCAAACGGCACGGAGAACTGCACGAAATCGGGGTAGGCGTAGTCTCCGCCATAGACCATCTGCACCGAGATGTTCTCCGACTCGAGCGCGAGGACTGTGTTGGTCGCAATGGTGATGAGGTGTGCTTCCGCCGCGGCTTCGGCTGTCGCTTCGACGATCTTCTCGACCTGGGTCGCTGAGTGCCATACGTTTCGCACATGCACTAGACGGGAGGCGTCGAATCCGAGGTCTGCCAAGTCACCCTGGAGATCGCCGTGAAGCGAGTCGCCGTCATCGTCCAGGAAGCCCTTGTCCGCCGCAACGAAGATGACCCGCTCATAGCCGCGGCTCGGATCCAACAGTGCAAGAACCGTCTCCCAGATGGCAGCATCTCGGAATCCCACGGAGACGACGGGATCCGAGCCGACCTCCATGAAGGGGCGGCGTCTCGCCAGATCCCTCAGCACGAGCCGGTGTGTCGCAACCTCTGGAACAGGCTCGCGACGGATGCCTTGGCTGGCGAAGAGCGCATCGAAGTTGGCCTCGACCTTCGGCAGAAGCACCTCGAACGCAGCACTCAGCTGTTGCGAGACCTCTTCCATCGGCGTCCCATGGTGCGACAGCTTGTCCACCAGCACGCTCGCGTCCTGCGAGACCTCCTCGACGTTCTCGTGCTGCTGTCGACTAAGCTCCAGGACTACAACTTCCGGGAAGACAATCTCACAATCACCAGCTGCTGCCAGCTCTTTCAGCCGGATGCCGGCGTTGTTGGCAAGCCACGGGTCCTTGAAGACGGCGTTGGTGTCGGGTACGACGGCGATCACGTCCCCATTTTGGCGGAGATCGAAAGTGGAGACAATATTCCAGTACGCTCGCGACATGCTGTTCGGTATTCCTGAACTTGCGGGGTTTTCTAGAGCATCCGTGCGCGGGTGTCGAAGAGTTCGAGTTCGGCGGGGTGGAGCTGGTGCTGCACCACGAAGCTGCGATCCTTGATCTTCCAGAGGCCCTGCCCGATGCCGAGGCCCGGGAGCAGGGATCGTTCGGTGTCCGTGAGGCCGAGTGTCTGTGCGGTGACGCCGAGCTGGTCGGATTCCTGCCGGTAGATGATCCGAGTCTCCGCGTTCGCGAGGAGCGACGAGGCGAGACCCCGCATCCGCGATCCCTGATCGCCGACGTTCTCAAGGTCCGAGAGCTTGTGGAACACCAGCAGGTTCGCGAGCCCGTAGTGCCTGGCGAGCCGCCACTGCGCATCCATGCGAGCGAGAAGACTCGGGTAGGACATGAGGCGCCACGCTTCGTCGTAGACGACGAAGCGTTGCCCGCCGGCAGGGTCTTGGAGCGCCGCTTCCATCCACGCCGCCGCACAAGTCATCAGCACCGCAAGCAGCGCCGAGTTCTCGGCCACTCTTGAGAGATCGAGCGAGAGCATCGGCAGGGTGGGATCGAACTTCTCGGTGCTTGGGCCGTCGAACATCCCCGACAAGTCGCCAGCGACGAGCCTGCGGAGTGCGTGTCCGACCATGCGGCCGTCTTCGGCGAGCCGGCCATCGGGATCGTCGGCTTTCACAGGTGCGAGGATGCGGTCGACGACCATTGGCAGGATTGGCACTTCTGAGCAGCGCACTGCATCGGCGAGGGCGACGTCGATCGCGGTGTGCTCCACGGGCGTGAGGCGGCGGTCGAGCACGGTCTCCGCGAGCGCCCCGATGAGATCCCTGCGGCGGGCTGCGACCTGTGCCGCCCAGTCCTCATCCGGGATGCCAGCCGCACGGTAGCCCTCATCCAAGGGGTTCAGGCGAGTCGGGAGCGACGGGCCGAGCACGATGGCGCGGCCGCCGACGGCCCGGGCGACGGAAGTATGCTCGCCTTTCGGGTCTCCCGGGATGTAGACGCGGCGCCCGAATGGGAGCGCCCGAGTGTAGAGGCTCTTCGCGAGCGAGGACTTCCCGGAGCCGACGATGCCGGCGAGGATCATGTTCGGGGCGGTGATGACCCCTTGCTTGTAGAGCTGCCACGGGTCGTAGACGAAGGAGCCGCCCGAGTAGAGGTCTTGCCCGATGAAGGTTCCGGCTGAGCCGAGCCCGCCTTCCGCGAGGAACGGGTAGTGCCCCGACAGCGTGGCAGAGGTGTCCTGGTGGCGCGGGAGTCGGAACCGGCCTGGCGTGCGCAACGCTGCGGGGCCGTCTTCCCCGGCCCGCGGTAGATAGCGGGTTGCGCGGCGAGCTTCGCGTTCCTCGTCTGCTTGTGCTCGGGCGGCGGCGATAGCTGCGGCTCTTGCTTCGGCTTGGAGGCGGGCTGCGGCTTGCGCGCGGGCTCGGCGGTGCCTTCGCAGTTCCCCTTCCGGGCCGACGAGCACCGAGGTATGGAGCCGTCCTGGCTCAGTCTCGCCTGGATCGTTCCTCATCGTCCGAAGCCGCGCACAGAGGGGTGGTTCACGTAGTGCTGCCGGTTGATCGTCGGGGTGCCGAGACGATCCCGTCGCACCTGCTGCGAACCAGCAGCAGTTTCGCGTGCGGGAATGCTGGCTGGCGCGGCGTGGCGGGGTTCGTCGATGCCGAGCAGCACGGGTCTGGGAAGGATGTCTTTTGCTCGATAGAGGGCGACGTGCTGGTGGGAGTGGTTGTAGACGAGGGTGTACGCGTCGAACGTGGCCACGCGGTCCAGCTGTCCGATAGGCGCTTCGTCGTAGACGTATCCGTTCTCGAGAGCCGCATCGACCGTCTCGTCGCCAACGTCGTAGCCGGAGAGTTCAAGGATTGCCTCGTCTATGCCGCCCCTGTCAATGAGATCAAGGGTGTCATCTGCCTCGCCACCTTGCAGGAAGACCACGTTGATGAGCCGTCCGGTGCCCTCGCGCGCTTCAGCCGCGGGCTGCCACGCGATTCGCCCTGCCGCCTCCATGCTGGCGTCCAGGTGCCGTTCAGCCTGGCCAATGAGCAGAGCAGCGTGCCGGAGCTCGGCTGCGGCGGTGAGTGCGTCGCGGGTGCCGACGGTGCGGTTTCCAGCCTCATCGGTGGCGCGGCCTCGCAAGCTGGTGTGGAGAGTCGCGAACTGTTCGAGCACTGTTTCGAGCGATCGTAGAGCGCCGCGCAGGTCGTCGAGCATCTCAGACACCCGTTCTGGCTGGTTAAGCACGCGGCTCGCGTGGGCGAGACCGCGCATTGCCTCGTACATCTCACTTGCATCAGCTTCAGGATCGGTGAAGGTCGGCATGATCGGGGCTCCGTTCGGGAGAATGTGGTGGTGGTCAGATGGATCGGCACAGCGGCAGCGCTGCTGCGGTGAAGGCCTGGGCTTGCTGGCCGACGAGCCTTCTCGTTTCGCAGGAGGCCTGGATCGCGGCCTGTTCGATCTGCGACACGGCCGCGTCAAGCTCGCTCGTGGTCGGCGCCGAAATGGAGACGAGGCCGACGACGCGCAGAACGCCGTGCCCGGCGGTGAGCTCCGATTCCTGTTGCAGGACATCGCTGTACTCGGCGGAGGCTCGCATGTCCTCGACCTGGCCGATCTTCCGTCGTTGTGCAGCGTCGGCGATCATCTCGGTCTTCTTCTTCCGCAGATCCCGTGCCGCCTGATCCGCCCGGACCGGAAGGTAATGCAGCGAGAGGGAACGGAGCACGCCGCCGGTGAGAACGAGCGGGGCGAGGAACCCCGGGAAGGTCTGCGCCCTGGGCCACTCACTGATCCACAGCACCGCGTGATGCGCGCTGTCGGAGCGCAGCCGATCCCACGACTCGTTCACCGCGACCGGGCCCGCGATCGCGAGATCCCGGCCGAGTGCGCCGTGCCGTTCCAGGGCGGGGCCAGCGGCTGGGTCGTAGGCGGTGCGGAGGATCAAGGCGACGTCGCCCGGGGTGAGCCAGCCGGTCATGTGCAGTTCGGCGCTGCGGAGCGCGGTCTGGAACGACTGCATCTCCTGACGAAGCACCGCGGCCGCGCCCTTCATCCCGCCGCCAGCGGACCGGATCTGCCTGGCGGCAGCGCGCATGTTGATCGACAGCGACACGGTGGTGGCGTGGCGCTCGCCTGCGGGGCCGGCCCGCTCGATGAGTTCCCGGTAGGTGATCGCCGCCCAGGAGCCGTCGTCGGTACCGTGCGCCCGCCACCATTCGGTGAGCCCGGACCCGGAATCGGGGAGGGTGCGCTCCATGACCTGGATGCGGGCGATGCGACCTGAGCGGCAGGCAGCAGCGAGCACTCGGCCCCAGCCGGTGACGCGGCGCTGCTGCTCGGCAGGGTCAAGGAGCACGAATGCCGGATGCTGCACCCCGCACACCGCGGTGAGGGTCTGCGCGTGCGGGTCGTGGATCATCGCCGCATCCGTTTCGGGGTCTACCCATTCCCGGAGTGCCGCCATGTCTCCGGGGAGCGCGAGCGTGCCGGCGGGGCGCGGCTTCACGACGCGCCGGCGGTAGCGGGTCTGCTTCGCCCGGGTGCGGAGCATCCAGCGAGCGACGATGGGCGCCCACTCGATGAGCTTCCGCCCGCCGACAGGCACCCAGGCGACCGCGACGAGCGACGCCCAGGCGGGAGACGACCAGGCGAGGCCCGCGCCGCCGTTCGTGTACAGGCCCGCGACGACGATGAGGAGCGCGACCGCGAGGATGATGAGCTGCGAAAGGGAGAGACCGAGAAGGATGCCTCGGCGCGTGAGGCGCGAGAACTGCACCGGTCGCAGCTCGAACCGCTCCGGCGCGGAGGCTGTAGACGCATGCGAAGTCATGGGGTCATCCCTTTCCGGTCGGTTCGGGCGGGGTCTTCGCCGTCGGTGGAGAGAGAACCGCTGGCGGCTGCTGCGCCGGGGATGCTGATGGTGGCGGGGATGCCTGCTCGGAGGCGCTGCCGGCGTGCGAGTCTGCGGCGTCGCCGATCGCTCCGCCGAGCTTCGGCCCCGCAGTCGCAGTCTCCTTCACGACAATCGCTCCCGCCACGATGGGTGCGGCAACACCGGCAGCGCCGCTCGTGCCGACTGAAGCAGTGCCACCTTCAACAGCACCCTCGGTGGCCGGAGCCATCGCAGGAGCCTCGGCGGCAGGTGGAGGCGCGGCCGGAGCAGGCTCCGACGGAGCGCTTGCCGGGTCGTCGCGGCTGAGCACTTGCTTCGGCGCAGGACCATTTGGCTTCGACGGGAGCGGGATCGGCCGGTTGAGGGCGTTCTTCGCTTCCTGCTCCATCGAGGCGGCCTGGTACATATCGAAGCCGACGAAGCTCAGGAACTTGTACGCCATGTACGGTGCGAAAGCTGCGACGAACAGCAGCACGATCCCGGCGATCGGCTCCGATAGCGATTTCAGGTCGAGGCTGATGGGAGCTGCGACCTGGGCGGTGGCGATCAGGAAGATCACCACGATCACGAGCTTCGACGCGATCAGTGCGACGACGAAGGTCGCCCACTTCCCGAACCAGCCGCGCGAGGCCTCCCAGGTGAGGCCCGACAGCGCGATCGGTCCGAACACGATCGCCACCAGCAGCAGTGCCTTGCGGATGAGGAGGGAGAACCACAGGATGAAGATCGCCGCAATCATGAGGCCGGCGAGGAAGATCGTGAGCAGTGCCCCCGCCCCGCCCGCCACGGTGGTGATGGTGACGGCGGTGATGAGGAGGGCGAGCCGGTCGCCCATGCTCTCCATCGTCTGCCCGGTCGCCTGGATGATCCCGATGCACAGCTGGTCGGTGATTTCGAGGAGCAAGGCGGTGCAGGTGATGAGTACGAACGACCCCAGCACGCTCTTGGCAACCCCGGTGGCGGCGCGGGTGAGGGCGGACGGCTCGCGGCGGACAAGCCCGGTGATGAGCTGGAAGCAGAAGAACAGCAGCGTGATGAACACGGCGATGCCGAACAGGATGTTGTAGACCTTCACATACCCGTCGCTCGTAACATCGACGGCAGTAGTGCTCGAGAAGACTTCCCACATGCCTTGGAAGAGGGTGGAGACGGCGAGGCCCATCGCGGAGGCGATCCACCCGAAGAAGAGCCCGGCGGGGCCTTCACCGATCGCGGTGCAGACGGTGGAGATGCCGGGGATGTCGCAGATACTCACCCTGAACCACCACCGGTCAGTTGACGGCCTGGCCGACAGTCCAGAAGAAGTTGATCAACGTCACCGCGGCCCCACACAACACCGCCGCACCGCAGGACACGAGGACGCCGGTCTTGCCTCTGCTCGCGAGGTGAGGATTTGACGAGTTCGCGCCGAAACCCCAGACGATCGCGGAGACGATCAACGCCAAGACGCTGAGAATCAGGCCCACGGTCATGACGGCGCCGACGATGTCGCGCAGTTGCGCGATCCCGGGAAGTCCGTTGCTGTTCGGGTCAATGTCGATCATGGCGAAAGTGCTCCTGCCGGTCAGAGGGGGTTGGACGCGAACCGTCCGACAAGCAGGTGCACAAGCAACCCCCGGCGAGACCGCAGCCGCGCGCTCCGGCGCGGGAACGGAGCACAGGCGAGCGAGAAGCCCGCTCCGGGCCCCGGCTCTAGATGCGGTCGCCGACGGTCAGGAGGAAGTTGGTCCAGGCGATGCCGGCGCCGGCGAGGGCGGCGGTGCCGAGGGCGACGAACACGCCGATGCGGGCTTTCTGCGCCGTATACGGGTTCCCGGCCTGGGACGAGACAGCCCAGATGATGGCGGAGATCAGGAGGGTGAGCACGGCGGCGATGAGGATGTAGGTGAGGAGTGCCCCGATGACGGTGGCGAGGTCGCCAGAGGCTCCGACGGCTCCGAAGTCGGGAAACACATTCATCGTTGGCCTCCCAAGTTCGCCCGGCATCCCGGCGCGGTCATGCTGGTGCCGTCGCTCGGGACAGCCCCGTGCTGGGTCAGCCATTCGACGGCGTTGACAGGCGGTTGCCCCTGCCCGCCGGGGTGGATCTCGAGGTGGAGGTGGGGGCCGGTGGAGCGGCCGGAGGAACCGACATCGGCGATGTGCTGCCCCGCGGTGACGGTTTCGCCGGCGGTGACGTAGATGCCGTCTTGCCACATGTGCGCGTAGTAAGACGCGACGCGGGCACCGTGGACGGTGTGCTCGATCACGATGAGGCCACCCCATCCTGCGCTGAACTCCGCGACGGTCACGCGACCATCCGCGATCGCGTA
Organism: Leucobacter japonicus; assembly: GCF_001273855.1. NCBI lineage: Bacteria > Bacillati > Actinomycetota > Actinomycetes > Micrococcales > Microbacteriaceae > Leucobacter > Leucobacter japonicus. Next base: position 56,793 of record NZ_JHBX01000078.1, read on the forward strand.
GATCGGGGTGCCGTCTGCGGCAGCGAGGTCGCTGCCGGAGTGGAACTCGCTCTCCCCGGTGAACGGGTCGGTGCGCCACCCGAAGGAATCGGTGGCGTTGTAGCTGCCGTCCGGGAGGGGGAAAACGACGCGGCTGGTCTCCGGCACGACGCCGCCACCGCCGTTTCCGCTGCTGGGGGCGGGTTTGGTGAGGGTGGTGAGGATCGCCTCGGCGACGGGCTGCCAGTTCCGATACCGATCCGGGAACGCCGACACTTCGACCGCCTGCGCCGCGGAGCCGGGGTCCATCTGCTGCCAGCCCGGAATATCGAGCAGACCCCGCGGCGACGGATAGTTCGGCCCGTTCTCCCCGCCGTAGAACGCCTGGGCCTGATACGTCGGGTTCATCAGGTTGGCGACGGTGCCCCAGCCTGCGGCGGGCCGCATCTGGAACAGGCCCAGGGAGTCATGGTCGGAGGCGTCGCCGTCGTTCGGGAAGCTCCCGGATTCGGGGTAGGCGCCGGTGTTGGCGAGCATGAGCAGGCGGGATTCGGTGAGCGCGGCCATGAGCGCGATGCGCACGCCGGCCTGCCCGACACCGGGGATGCTCGCCCCGGTCGTGATGATCGTCGCCGCATGCGTCAGCTGGCGCTTCTCGAGTACGACCCTGGTGCCGTCGGCGGTGGTGGCGGTGAGGCTGTCGGGGATTGTGCCGACCGTGAGCGAATCCGTGACGCAGAACCCCAACGGCCCCGCGAACGCGCCGAGGCTCACGAGCGCGGTCGAAGGGCCGATGCAGAACAGCACCAGCAGCAGGACGAGCAGCTTCTTCGCCATCACCGCTGCCTATCGGAGCGGGGAATCGAGCGCGGAGAGCCGCAACAGCCGGCACGCCCCGTCGTCGGGGCAAGCGGCGAAGATCGTGAATGACACCGGCCGGGCGTCGGTGACTTCCTGCCCTTCCCATACGCCGGCGCGGTGCCGGGTGCCGGTGATCGTGTACGCGACCGAACCGGGCGGGAGCGTACCCGGCCGGGCGTCTGCGAGGATGCCCGCCCAGGCCTCGGGGACGACCAAAGTGTCGATTTCGAGCCATTGCCGGGTCGCGTAGTCGCGCAGCTCACCCCAGGCCGCATCGTCTGGGAAGTAGCCGCGGAGGTCGGCGGCAAGACCGGGGGCTTCGTCACGGTCGGCGGCGTCGATGATCGCCTGCATGTACTTGTGCGGCGCATGGCCGAGGCTGGTATCCCACCCGAACAGTCCTTCTGCCACCGAGCGGGCGAACCGCTCCGAATCCGTGCCCGTCGGCAGGTCCCTCGGCGCGAGACGCTGGCCGCGCTGCGGCTCCGTCGTCACCGTGGGCGTCGCTGGTGCGCGAGGTTCGGGGGCGGGGCCGCGCAGCAGCCCGTACACGCCAATCCCGATGAACAGGGCAAGAGCAAGGCAGCCGCCGATCAGGGCGATGCGGAGGCGGCGCGACGGCTGATCGGGCTCGGTAGTCTGACGCATGGGGTTCCTTCCGAGGAACAAGAGAGTTCGATACTCGGAAGGTGCACATCCGGACCCCGCAGCCAGCCGTCAGACGACGACCCATCGCCAGCCGGTCAGATTGCGTGCGCTTCGGGACCATCGGCGGTGGCCTTGGCGCGTGCGGCCCGCATCAGGGTGAAGAACGCGACGGTCTCGGCGAGCACCCGTTCGGCTCGCTCCCACTCGGGTACGGTGAGCGCGGCGGCGACGTCTTCTGCGTCGTATTTCTGGGTCCAGCCGTCCAGGTCTGTCCAGAGCGCGACGAATGCCCGCGGCGGCAACATCACCAGCGTCAACTTCGGACGCTCGGGCGTCTTCACCCGCTTCTTCCCCTTGCCAAGCCCCTCGGTGGTGACCCGCGCGATCGCTTCAGCCGCGAGAGCGGCAAGCTCCGCCGTGCGCGCCTCCTGTGACGCTGCCGCCCGCACCTCGGCCGCCAACGACACCGCCTGCGCTCGCACGGACTCCGATTGTGCGGGGTCGGCGGCGATCCGGTCCAGCTCGTCCAGTGAGAGGGCGGTGTTTATGCGCAAGTGCGCGCCATGCACTTTCCCGCCGGCCTCGATCCTGGCGACTTCTTCTGCGGCCTGGGCGCGGATGTGCTCGGGCCGACGCTCGTCGTTCGCGAGGTCTTTCAGGCGGCCGAGTTCCTCGAGCATCGAATACGACTTCCGGCCCGTCACCATCCGCGCCGCCTGCGCCCGCGCTTCGCCAGGCGTCTGCGGTGCCGCCGATTCGGCGGCACCGCAGACTTCCGCAGAATCCTGCGGAATCCCGCCCTCCGCACCAAACCGAGTTGCCGCCTGCCGACGTGCCGCATCTTCGGCGAGCACGACCTTCAGCTCCCGGTACAAGGACTCTGCCTCGATCAAGGAGAGCGGCTTGTGCAGGGAGTTGTCGTTCTGCTCGGCGAGGAGCTGCGAGAGGCGGTCGGAGAGGTTCGACCGCACCCACACGTTCGTCGACCGGTGCCCGAGCATGCGCAGCGCTTCGAGCCGGCGCCGCCCGCACACGAGCGCCCCGTCGGGGGTGACGGTGATCGGCTGCAACAGGCCCTCGGCACGGATCGACTCGGCGAGCGCAGGAATGTCGCCAAGGTCGGTGCGGTGGCGTTTTCCGATGGTGATGGATTCGAGGGAGCGTTCCAGCTCGATATGCCCCGGACTACTCGCAGCCACGACACCCACCCCCGTCCGGAGCCGACAGCACCACCTCCGCGAGCACCGCGTCATCGGCGAGGAGCGCGCGAAGCGGTTCTTCGGTGACGAGGCGGTGCAGGATGCCGCGCGCGGCGCTCGTGTGCGCCTGATGCGGGTCCGGGGTGCCGAGCACTACCCGGAGCATCGTCAGCCACGAGGAGGCGGGGATGTCGAGGAGGGCGCGGGCGTGGTAGTCGCGCCGCAGCGACTCGAACGCCGACGCACGTGACGCCGACTCGGCCAGCCGGCTCACGATGTACTCGATCCCGCCCCGCGCGGCCTCGAGCGGCCAGCCGAGCAGGTGGAACAGGGCGACGGCGTCTTCGATGGCTTGCCCAACCCGCACCGAAGTCTCGCTCTCTTCGGGCTCTGCGAAGTAGTCCGGGGCAGGTATCGCGAAGCTCTCGTGATAGTCGGGGAGCGGGTTCTCCCGATCGCTGAAGCGTTCCGCGTCGTGATGGGCGGAGAACTTCGGCCGGCGTGCCTGATGCACGGAGCAGAGCAGCCCGTTCGCGCGTTCTTCGGCGATGCAGGTGACTTTCACGGCTCGGGTGATGACCGCCCACGGGTCGTCGGCGCGGCGGACGGCGCCGGTGCGCATCGCATCGAACGCGGCCGCTGCTGCTTCCCAGGGGTCGAGGCCGTGGCGGCGCGCGAGCGCGGCGTACTTGTCGGCGGCGTGCCGCATCAGTGCGGTCACTTCGGGGTCGTGCCGCCACGCCCACCGGCCCTCCTCGTGCAGACGGATGAGCAGGGCGCGGAGCCTTTCGGAATGCTCGAACCCCTGCCGCGCATCCCGTTCGGGACGTGCGGCAGGGGTTCGGGTCGTCGTGTTCTGGTTCATGGTCGTGGCACCTCCTGGCAAGCAGGTGCACACCGCGTGCATCGGCCCTGGGAGGTCCTGCGCGAACCGGCAAGTCGCTGCGTGCATGACGGATCACCTCAGACCCATCCCCGAACGCGCCAGCTCCGGCCGCTGCGCATTCCGACGGCGGCCAGCGATCGACAGATCCGGCAGCCGCGACGCCCGCTCACTCCGCTCGGCGCGGCGCTCGGTGCGGTCCTGCTTGCGCACTGTGCGGGCGTCGCGGAGTCGCTGCGCGAGCTCGGCCCGCAGATCGAGCCCCCACCCCGTCGCACGGGCACCGCCCTGCATCGCCAACTCGCTCGGCCGCACCCACCGCACCTGCGTCCGCCGCCGCGCCTCCGTCTCCGCTTCGGGCGTCTCCGACTCCGCAGCGTCGACATCCGGTATGTCGCGCTCCGTTTGGTCGTGTGAGGGTAGGGAGGGGTCGCGGTGCACGGCGAGCATCGACCGCTCCGCCTCCGGGACCGCTGCCTCCGGCGTGGGCGTGCGTTCGGCGTGCATCGCCGCCGCGAGCGCGGGATGCAGACGCGCCCGCGCTGCCTCCGCCCCATCAGGCATCTGTTCGGTGTTCATGAGGGTTCCTCCTCGTTCTCGGGTGCATCTGCAGCCGGCATTGTCGGCGCATCTTCGGGATCTTCGCCTGCCGCTGTCGACGGTTCAGCCTCGGGCTCCGTGGTCGGCGTGGTCGTCCGCGGGAGCCAGCGGCCGACGGTTGAGGGGTGCACGTCGAGGTAGCGAGCGATCTTCTTGTTCGACCAGCCACCCGCCCGCAGCACCTCCGCCACCTCACGCCCCGACCAGCCACCCTGCCCCGGCACCTCTCCTGGGTCGGGCGTCGGCAGATCATCCGGCTCGGGAACCGGTGGTGCGGCGAGCACCGGCACCCGGAGCGCCGGTTCGAGCGCCACTACCGGCACTGCCTGCGAGTCGGTCACCTCGGCGTGCAGTTCGGTCGCATCCGAAGGCACAGCGTTGGCGTCGTCGGCCGGTTGGTGACGGGTGAGGATCACGGTGAGGTGCGTGATCGCGAGCAGCACGAGCGGTGGTACGGCGGCGACCGATGCTGCGAGCACTGGGGGTACGTCGGCGTCGGCGGCGACGATCGCGTGGATAGAGTTCGCCGTCACCGACAGGCCGGCCCCGCAGATCAGCAGCATCCACGGATACCACGCGGCCCGGGTGCCGGCGAGGGCGACGACGGCGACGGTCGCGACGACGATGATGCCGTCCACGATCAGCGGCCACGCCCACGCCTGCCCCGCCTCGATCCCAGACCGCCGGGCGAGATCGGCCAGGGCGGTGAAGCTGAGCCAGAACGCGCCCGCCGCGATCAGTACCGTTCCTGCGACTGCGGTCATTACCGCGAGCCTGTCGCCCCGTCGTGTCGCTGTGTTGTTCATGCGAGCACCCGCCCTCGATCAACCGGGGCATGCTGCGCGACCGGCCGCGACGCCCCGGCCGCCGATGCCGGCGGGAAGGTGTTGGGGTTGCGGTAGGCGGAGCGGATCGTGCGCTCAATCTCGCGCGGCGGCAGCCCGATCCCTTCGGCGACCGGGCCCAGCGCCTCGAATGCATCGGCCAGGCCGACACCGTTTTCCGCGAGGCGGCACGACGCCCAGTACAAGCCCTGGTTCCGCTCGCCTTCGCCCTGTCCTTCCAGCCAGGCGGCGATCCTTTGGGTGCGCTCTTCGAGGGTGCCGCGGAACAGGCGGGCCACCCACGGCGAACGCTGCGGCCTCGGGTCCAGCAACTCCCGCAATGCCGCAGCGTCGACGGGCTGCACATCGCCGGTGGCGAGGTCGAGGAGCTGATACGCGACCACTTCACCACCGACCACGGTTCGAGACGGCGGGGCGACGATGTACCCGGCGGTGCCACGGAAATCGAGCTGCGCCGCACCCGAGGCCCAGGACCGTTGGTCGGTCGCGGCTGCCGGGTAGTAGGCGTGCAGACCGCCCGACGGGCTGACGACCCGCGCCGCCCACCCGTCCAGCAGCCCGGCCTGAGTTGCGTGCTGCCAGGATTCGGGGCCACGCGGCGGATCGCCCTTCACATCGACATCAACGACCTCGAACCCCGACGCAGGCCCGGTCGGGATACCGATGTTCGCCTCCGGCCAACGCCGCCACCACGCTGCAACCTGGGCAAGATCAGTGGTCGCGTCTTTGAAGCCATGCGCCACGAGCGGCCGCTTCTCACGGGGCGCGCACGGGAACACCGGCACGCCGAGCGCCGCATAGTGCCGCGCCGCATCTGGAAGCGACAGGCGAGCGACCGGTGCGAGGAGCTGTTCGGCGTCCATCACAGCCCCCGCACCGGAGCGGCCGACCGCGCGGACCGCGTCGCCGATGGTCTCCCTGCCGACGACCTGGCCGGAGGCTTCCGTGTGGTCTGGTTCGCCGATGACCGCTCTGAGCTCTCGCGGGTGAGGCCCGGCGGAGTGCCGTCGCCAACCTGCACCGTGTCGAGCTGATCCAGGATCTTTACGACGACCTTTCTGACCCGTTCGGCGGTCGCCTGCACGATCTGGATCGGGTTCTTCCCGTCGGCGGCAATCGCCCACCCCGACACATAGGGGATCGTGTATGCGCTCGTATCCATGCCGTGCGCGGCACCGACCATGAGCGCGACCGACTCGGCCTCCACCTCGCCGATGCCGCGATGCTGGCGCGCCTCCTCTTGGTCGGGGCCGTGCATCTTCACGTGTGCGAGCTCGTGCACGAGCGTTTTGACCTGGGCGGCCTCGTCCATGTTCGTCCGCACCGCGACCTGACGATCAGTGAAGTTCGTGATGCCGTTCGCGCCGTGGATCATGCCCTCGTGCGGCACCGGCAAGAACTGGAAGCCTGCCTGCTCGACCTGTCGGATCAGGCCGTCGCGCAGCCCGGCAGGGGCTTCGCCTTCGAGAAGCTGCGCGGTTGGCGGCAGCGGCACCTCCGGGCCGGATGTTTGGGAGATGTCGAAGACGTAGGCGACTTTCGCGCCGACCATCTCCGACTTCACCTTCTCCCCAGGCTGCGGCACTTCGCGGGGCGCAAGCCTTCGCCATGACATCGGGTTAGCCGGGGTCTTCGATGCGAACTTCCCGATCGCCGGGGCGAGGATCGCGTACCCCTTCTGCCCCTTCGAGACCTGGCGGCCGAGCTGTTCCCACTGCCGGAACCCGGCCACATACGTCGGCATCGGGTCGGGCACTCGGCCGGCTTCCCACGCGGCCTGATGCTGCGCGAAGATCAGCCACGAGTTGTTCACTGACCGGGATCGGAACTTCGCCGCGAACGACAGCGCCTGCTTCCAGTCCTCGCCCGTGACCAGCTTCGCAACCTGCGCGTTGAGTTGTTCGCGCACCTTGTCGAGCTTCGCCTCGCGCGCAGCGCGCGCCTCCTCGGTGGTCCTCCTCGGTGCTGCCATGCGTGGGTCTCCTCCCGTGAATGGGCGCACCTCGCGTTGGGCGGCCCTTGCACCAGCAGGTACGCCGGAAGCAACACAGTCCAGAGACAGGAAATCGTCACATCCCGTGAAGAACCCAACGCATTTCTACTGGCTTATCAATCAGGTGAAGCCAGCAGGGGGAGCGTGCTCGTTTGCTCCAGTCAGATGCGGGTATTGACCCTTTCGTCTGACGGAACCTCTTTGCAACAGAGCGAACCGGACTGATGTTGACGCTACGGCTGACCCGACTCGTCGTAGCGATCAGGATCGCTCCGCCTCACTTGCACTGCGACCCGACTGGTATATGCGTTTCCGTGCACAGCAACGTAGCTATGCGCTCGATGCGCAACATCGTTAGGGACGCACTGGACCTTGGGTCGTATGCATCGCTGTACACTCGCCCAACGAGAGCCAGTGCGTTGGTGGAACCGCGCCGAAACGCGACGCCGAAGGTTATGCGGGGTCGAGGCCCTACCGCCCGCGGAGGCCGCACAACCTCCTCTAGCAGCTACAGGCAGATGGCGAAACATGACAATTCTAAGCCGAGCGTTCCCTTGGCTGTGCGTGCAGTTGAACTCATACCGGATGTGTGTTGAGTTAGGTCGTTCATCTTGCCTGCAGCGTGAATACGGCTTTGGGTTCCGGTACCGGAACTGTCCTGCAATCCAGAGTGGGGCCGTACCCGGATGCTCACATGTATGCGGCTTTTCGATAGTCGTTGGGCGTGGTTCCGTAGAAGCGTTTCATGATCCGACTTGCGTAACCGGGGTCAGACCAGCCAACGGACTCTGCGCAGCGTTGCACGGTCCAGTTTGTCATCAGCAGCAGCTCCGAAAGTCGCTCCGCACGTAGCCTCATCAATACTTGCATCGGCGGTGCACCAAGTTCTGCATCGAGTACCCGCGTGAGTTGAGAGCCCGAGAGGTGTACGAGTTGACTGAGGTCTGATATTGTCCAACGTCGAGCCAGGTCGTTCTGCAATGCGGTGACGACGGCTCGAACTTCGAGTCGCGGTAGGGCGGACGAGGACGGGGGTGGCACCTGTTCTATGCTGGCCAGAAAGCCGAGGGATGCCGCCACGAGTCCCAGTCCGACACTTTCCGATGATGCGTCACATGCCGAAAGTGCGCGCGCTCGGGCGGTCAGCGTTCCTCGTCTAAGCAGTGATGGTCTGAGGCGGAGAATCGGCCCAATCCCCGCAGCCGCGGTGCGGAGCGCGGCTGCCACTGGGGTTACAGTGCTCGTCCATGCAGTTTGCTGCTCGAGGAATAGTGGGTCGAAGTAGAACGTAACCGTCTCAGCGGTTGGGAGCGGGACGCCACCAACAAGGGCTTGCGCAGGGAGGATCGCGACGTCGCCCTCCGCTAGATCGGTTACCTGTTTGAGGTGCTCCAACCTCGTCCACCCCGCGGTTACGATGACGACTTTTGCTTGGGTGTGCGCTACGGGTTCTACGACAGTGCGGTGATATGCCCGAAGAATGCGCATTGGTCTCCGCTCTCCTAGCACAGAGACCTCCCGTTCTCTCGGGATAGTGCCCTCAATATCCGTATTCTTATCGCTCGAGAAGGGAAGCGTCCGTATCATAGTCCCAGTCGTGGACACCACCGGTGCCACCCTACCTGCCTCCCAGTCTCGCTGATCGCTACATTGATGCTTCGCAGCAGAACCGCCATCTTCTCTCCCTGCAGCGTTGTCTGGTAGGTGAGCAGCGTCTTTGCGTAGACATCGCAAAAGGCACTTACGAGTTGCTTCGAAGACAGATGCACAAGCTCGGCAAACTCATCGAGCGTCCACCGCCGAAATGGATCCTCGCGAGGCATGGCCTTGACGGTATGAGCTTCTACACGCAACGGTGTGAACGGGCGGACGTCTACAGGTGTCGGCCGACTTAGGGCTCGCTGCAACGGTGACGTTCTTACTGCCGAGAGACGGATGAACGGTGCGACTTGGTCAATAGCTGGGTACCAAAGAGCCTGCTCGTGGTCGCAGCGCTCGCGGTATGCGCCATCGACGCTGAGGGCCACTAGCTCGTCCAACCATGAAATAGTGAGGCTTGTGCGCCGCCCGCCAAGATGAAGTATCTGCGCAGGCTCCGGGTAGAGGATCTCGGCAAACCCTTGTGCGTCCAGTCGGTCTCGCAGAATATTGATGTACTGCAATAGCAGCTGATCCAAAACATAATCGGTGTCGAGGCAGATCGTAATCGTAGCCAAATGTCCGGTCGTGCGTATCCCGCAAACTATATTGGTGCCGAGCATCGCAGCGTTGCCCTTACCGACCGGGTAGTCACCGAAATCGCGATAGAGAATCGCAGTGCCGGAGCGGACTGGGGTTAGCGTTACGGAGTTGTAAGTCACATGCGCGATCGGTGGGCAAATTTGGCGAGTGCGGGCGGCCAAAGTCGGACGACCCGCGGAGTAAGGTTCGCCATAGAGAGGGAGGCCTCCCAACGCACTAGAGATGTTCGAGGAACCAGTCTTGAGCAGCCTGGCTTGCATCCGCGAACTCGTCCACGTAGGGAGTGTAGTGTCCTCCCTCGATCTGATGCAGTCGCTTTGGCTCTCCCGCCTTTTCGAAGGCTTCTCGCTGCAAACTCGAGGGACAAGTTGTGTCGATTGTGCCGATAATCATTAGCAGGGGCGTGGGTGCAATCTCTGAGATGTAGGCCCCCGGTATGTACCCACGTGCGCGCTCCACGGAGCGCAACGTTGTCTCATTTCGCCACAGTGGCGCACGCCGGCTGTCGCCAGTCATGTATTCATAGGAATCCGAGCCAGTGTAGATTGAGTCATCTGATGGCTGGACGCTGACGGTTTGGATGAGAGTGGGAGCCCCTCCGCGCAGAATGTTTAGCCGGTCCTCATTGAACTTCTGTTGCTCCGCCTTTCGCTCGGCATCGGTCAGATTGATGCGGGCAGTCTCTGGTCCGTTGATCGTCGGCACCTGGGAAACGGCGCACTTCACGCGTGAATCGATTGCAGAGACGACGAGGACGTGGCCGCCGCTGAAACTTGATCCCCATATGCCAATTCGATTCGGATCGACCTCGTTGCGCTGCTCGAGATAGGTGAGTGCGTTCCTAATATCTTCGATCTGATCATACGGATCGATGTCCTGGCGAATCGCGCCGTCACTTCTGCCAAGATTCCGAAAGTCGATAGTCATTGAAATCAGACCCGCTTCTGCGAAAGCGAGGGCGAAGTCAGTGAGATTTCCTGCGGCGGTCATCGCCCAGCCATGCGATAGAAGCACAGCGGGGCGATGACCCCGCTCTGAAGAAGCAGGGATGAAGATCTCCCCGCGCACACAGGAATCTTCGCTCATGAACTCGATGAAAGAGCGATCGATCTTCGTCATCGGGCAGGTTCCGTTCTATGCAAGGCGGAGGTGGGAATAGCTAGTACTCGATAACTGAGCGCGGGGATCGCACAAATTGCGGGAGCAGTTCTAAGGCGTTTGCTCGGGGGGTCATGAGTACTTAAATTAACATATATTAAGCAAGTGGTGTGATGCAATGATGGATTGATTGTTCATGCTGCACTCGCGGCGCTAAGCAGGGGATCGCTGCGCCCCTATGAGTCGACGGCCCTGAGTGATTGAGTTCAGGTCCGTCGACTTACCGAAGTTCGGTGCTCTATGGCTTCATCGATGCTCAGGCGTTCAAGTCCCCGAAGAACCCTTCGACCTCGGGCTGGTTCATGTCGGCGAAGTAGCATTCAACGATCTGGCGTCCCTGCCATCTGTAGAACCCCATGCGCTTGGTGATGACTTTGCGGTCGCCCTTGCCCCACTCTTCGTGCACGAGCATGAGTACGCCGTCTTCGCCGATGAGCAGAACGTTGTCCTTCTCGTCTTCACCTTCGCCGCCTACTTGCCAGGTATCAACGTAGGCATTGACGCGCCCGATCCAGTTGTCGACGAAGTCTTTCTTGCCGCGATACACACCGGAGAGTGGCCCGTCGCCACCCATGTGGACGACGACGTCGTCGGAGTAGAAGGCCATCCCGGCTTCTTGATCGCCTCGACCCCACGCCTCGTGGTACTCCTCGAGAAGCTTGTGCATAGATTCGATACTCATTTGATCCCTCCGGGTTCTTTGTGGGGCGGAAGGGCCGGGCGGCACTTCCTGGGTTCTAGGCGCCCTGCGTGGGTCGCGAGTAATTCACCATGTTCAGGACTAGAGTGACGAACCGTTCGGCTACTGCCGTGGTGCTGAGTTTTCCGTGCGGATTGAACCAGGAGTACACGTACTCACAAAGCGTGATAATACTGAAGGCTGTCACGTTGATATCTTCGACGGTGAAGGATCCCTGGTCGCAGCCGTGCTGAAGCACCTGCCTGATCTGATCGCGGTAGTCGATCTGCAGCTGTCGCACCCCCGAAAGGCGCTCGACGGGGAACTCCTCCGCGTGCGCTCTACTCAGGTCGAAGGTGCGGGCGGCATCTGACTGGTCGAGTTGCCAGACCACATGCGCACGCACAAGCTGCTGCAGCTTGATTGCAGGGTCAGACGATGTCGCTGCGGCGTGGACGGAGCTTGCGAAGTCGCGCATCGAGGTCTCGATCACCTCGACGTAGAGATCCTCCTTGGATGGGAAGTACCAGTAGAGAGCTGGTGCGGAAACGCCGAGTTCGTTGGCGAGCGCCTTCATGCTCGTACCTGGGTAGCCGCGCCGCAGGAACATTTGCGTTGCGACCTCCATCACCTTCTCGCGACCGACGTTGCCTCGTCCCTTCTGGCCCTTGTTCTGTGTCTTCTTCGGTGCTTGAGTTATTGAGCTCAACGTGTGGCCTCGCTTACTGGGGAGATGCTTCGAGAATGTGCCTGAGTGTTGAACTTACTGTACGTTAGTTCGCCGGGCCGGTGCGGAATGCGCAGCCTTCGAGAAACGACCTGTGCTCAGCGTACGGTCGCGGCTTCGGAAGAGGCATGCTGTGTGGTCAGGGCCTTGCGGTCGACTTTTCCGCTGGCTGTCCGAGGCATCTCATCGTGCACGAATATTCGTTCGGGTACTGCGTAGTCGGGGAGATGCTCTCGCATGTGCTCGAGAGCAGCAGCTTCGTCGAACGAGGCGCCCGGTCGCACCTCGATGGCGGCGAATACTCGGTTCTGGAGAATTGAGTCGGGCAGAGCGAAGGCACAGCCGAGTGAGACAGTGGGAAGGGTCGCCAGCACGTTTTCGACATGTGATGGAAGTACCTTCTCTCCACCGCGATTGATGACATCGTCTACGCGCCCCTCGAAGTAGTGCAGGTCGCCCACCCTGCGCGCCAGATCGCCGGTGCGCAAGAAGCCGCCGACGATCTTCGAAGCGGTGAGTTCGGGCTGACGCCAGTAGCCGAGCATGATCGTCGGCCCTGCGGCCCACAACTCGCCGACCTCGCCCTCTGCGGCCTCGTTCCCGTCTTCGCCGACGATCCGGATGGAGGTAAATGGCACGGCCATGCCGATGGATTCCCCGCATTCACGAGCAAACTCAGGGGGAAGGAACGATATCGCTGATCCGTATTCGGAGAGTCCGTATCCGTGGAATAGTTGGATGCTCGGCCATTGCGTCAGATACTCCTCGATCCAGGACCGGGGCATCGGCGAGCCTCCGTAGAGCAGGATGCGCAGGCTCGCCAGAGCCTGAGCGGCCCCGTCTGCCAGCATGATGAGCCGGTGAATGCTTGGAACCGCTGCCAGGTAAGTGACTGGGCGAGTAGTCAGGGCCTCTATTGCGAGTGCAGTGCGGTACTTCTTTAACAGGTCTGTGCGGCCGCCGACGAGCAGCATCTGCCCGAACTGGTCGATGAACCCTGTGTTGTGAAACATGGGCACAACTACCAGGGTTGAATCGTGCTGGGTCGTGTGCATGACCCGCACGAAGGCCCATGAGGCTTCAGCAAGGGCACCTTGCGATAGGGTGGCGCCTTTCGGGGTGCCTGTTGTGCCAGAGGTGAAACTGACGAGCGCCGGTATGTCATGACCAAGGTCGACTGGTGTGGTGTCGTGCGCTGCAGGGAGATCGTGCGCGAGGTCGTGGATCGGGATGTCGGCGACCGTATTGGTGATCTCGTGGTGATCAGCGTCTCGCAGCACCATCACCGCATCGAGCGTGCGCACTTGGGTGGAGAATTGGCTCGGATTCAGGCGGTTGTTGGCTGGTGCGATGATGGCGCCCAGCTCGAGGACCGCGAGATAGTGAATGATCCAAGGGATGGAGTTGTGTCCGACGATGACCACGCAGTCGCCCTGTGTGACACCTTGGCCGCGAAGCCAACTGCGGCATCGCGCGACCTGATCTGAGAGTTGATGCCATGTCAACTCCTCCTGACCTTGCGTAAGTGCCAGTGCCTCTGGTGTTGTGCTGCGCCAGTGCGCGAGGGCGGCGGACAGGGTGGGGAACGGGATGGGTTCGCTACTGAAACCGGATCGATTCACGGTCGGGGGCTCCTCATTGAGTGGTGCGGTCGAGCAGTAACTTAATTATTATTAGTTAATGTATTCTCTGCGGGCAGCGCGGTCAAGTGGTCGATTCGTGTCGCGAGTCGACCGGCCGTGCTGTCGGCCGACTGCTGTGGAGGGTAAATGAAGAATAGCTCTGGCGTGACGACGCGGGTATGCGGGGAGGTGCTGCTCGTGACTCTCGATCGCCCAAAAGCGAATGCCGTCGATGCCGTCACCAGTGCGGCGCTCTACGAGGCGTTCGTCGAACTCGATGCTCGAGATGATCTGCGGGTCGGCGTCCTGACCGGATCGGGTGAACGCTTCTTCTGCGCGGGATGGGATCTGAAATCGGCAGCGCAGGGCGAGGAGCACGGAGCGGACCAGGGTGAAGGGGGTTTCGCCGGCCTTACTGAATACTTCGACCTGAGGAAGCCGGTAATCGCGGCAGTGAACGGGGCGGCTTATGGTGGCGGTGTCGAGCTCATGCTTGCTTGCCATCTGGCTGTTGTTGCCGAGCATGCCGTATTCGCGTTTCCTGAGGCTGGGCTCGGCATCCTGCCTGATGCGGGGGGCTTGACGCGGTTGCCGTCGACCCTGCCTAGAGTGATCGCCATGGAATTGCTACTCACCGGTCGTGAATTCACAGCGCGGGAGGCGTATGCCTGGGGGTTGGCTAATGCAGTCGTGCCGGGGGGTGACGTGCTGGATACTGCATTCGCTCTTGCGCAGCGGGTCTGTCGCGCAGCTCCACTGGCTGTCGAGGCGATTCTCGAGACAGTTTCCAGGACTCGTGGGGTTCCCGAGCGTGAGGCCTTCGCCGCGCTGAGAACCGAACTCGAGCCGGCCGTCAGTGCCGTGATCCATTCACGGGATGCGGCAGAGGGAGTTGCTGCGTTCACCGAGCGCAGGGCGGCCCGTTGGGTGGGGCGGTAAGTCGGGGGCTCTCACGGTTGGGTCAAGTGAACTAGTCTCCTGTGCCGGTCGTTCTGTTCATTTATCGGCTGAGTGACGCGAGTATCTTGTTCGCGATATTAGTCCACACGTGACACAAACGAATTGGGGGTCTCGTTTCACCCCCGCGCATACTCGCGAAGATCTTTATCCAGGACCTGAATCGAGCGCCGGTTCGAGCATTGCAGCGAGTCATGGATGACTTCCGCAACGAGACAATAGGCCTTATTGACCCACGGCAAAGGGATCGACGCGAGATGCTGATGGAATCGGGTGGCGCTCGAGTTGGGCCTTCATGACGTGATGCTTATGGGTGCCGTAGTCATCGCAAATCTTGAGCAGGTCGAGCTCGTCGAGCGCCACCCGGTCGATCTTCTGGGGGAGTTTTGGAACTCCGTCGCGCGATATCGGCAATGTGTGAAAGCGGGCACTGTTCCATCTCGCACGTACAGTGCGGCGAACAAGTTCGTGGTGCCGTGACGCAAGTAGCCACGGGTGCGCTTCTCGGGCATGTCCGGCAATATCGGGAACTCGGACTGCGAGCGCGACAGCGTATGCACCCGGGAGTTCTTGTCCAGGTAGGGGCTGACGATCTCACAGCGCCTTCTCCACGAACAACGAGTCTGTGGAAGGCTGGAACCTGTCAGTCCGGTGAGGTTTGGGCCCACGCTTTCCAGATCCGACAGACCGTGGACGGCGAGAGCCCGGAGCGTTCAGCCATCTTCGTCGGGACCAGATCGTGGAGAGCCGCCTCGCCGATATGAATTACCCGAGGTCGAAAGGTTCTTCGGTGACCTGAGCTGTCCCTTGCGAGCACGCCTTTCGGTGGTTTGAGTACGAGGCTACGGGTCATGAGTAGCGCGGCTTTCGCGACCAGCCGGAGGAGAGTTCGCTCGAAGCGTCCACTGAGTCCAATGTGACGCGAAGCATGCGGGGATCGTATAGGGGCGCTGAAAAGGACAAATACGAGAGCGCCACTCGACCGTAGTGCAGTGATATCTGCTGCGAAGCTCGGTCGCCATCATGCTTGCTCGCCGAATCGAAGAGATCCCAGTGATCCTGGTGGCTCTGCGCCCAGGATATCGGGCTCTCCGGGAGAGTCACGGCGTAACGATAGCGCTCGGCGTGAACGGAGAGGTCTCTGGCGCTTGAGCGCGCTCGGTATCCCGCGTGGATCAGCAGCAGTTCGTGAAAGGCATGGTGAGGATCGCGCCAAGCGTCGTACGACCCCGTCGCGATCGCCGCGTCCATAGCCTCGATGTAGGATCGCAGAACGGTCAGGTTTTCTTCTTCTATCTGCGGCACGCTCAGTCGTATCGCCGCCGATTCGACCGCGATTCGCAGGACGTAGAGATCCTCCAGATCTGCGGGACTGAAGCTCGCTACCCGGAACCGCTTGTTGTGCTCAGCGATGAGGAGGCCCTCTTGTTCGAGCAGCCGGAACGCCTCGCGCACCGGCGTGCGGCTCACACCCAGCTCCTCGGCGATGGGGAGTTGGGACAGTGGCTCCTCGGGGGCGTAGTGGCCCGTAATGATTCGCTCACGAACGAGCCCATGGATATTCAGCACAGTCTGCTCGGTCCTGGCGGCCATTGATGCTCCCTTGATCTGTATCCAGATTACACATATAGGGCTTGTTTGCATCAGGGCTTGTCTCTGAATAGTGGAAAAAGTGTGCACACTTTTCTTGACAGAATGCGAGCGTTGATTCAGTATCGAGACATCGGCTTCACCGCTGAATGAATCATCATTCATTATCGATTCGAAGGAGAGACGAAACGTGCAGATCGGAAACCTCGCCGGACGCCTGGTTATCATCACCCCCGAGGGAGCGGTTGATGTGGCGGGAGCAAGCGGCAATCGTTTCGACTCCGACCCTCAGCGCATCTATGACAGGTGGTCTGACTTCCTGAGTTGGGCCGAGCACGCGTCACTGCCTGAGGCGTCGCCATTCGAACGAGAGGCACTACAAGCCCCTGCTCCCCGCCCTGCTCAGGTATTTGCGATCGGACTCAATTACCGCGAGCACGCCGACGAGTCCGGCTTCGAAGTCCCGGCCGCCTACCCACCGGTGTTTACGAAATTCCCGAGCTGTATCACCGGTCCCTACCGGGAGATCAGGCTTCCTGAGGGGGATGTCGACTGGGAGGTAGAGCTCGTCGTCGTCATCGGCAAGCCGGCTTGGCGTATCTCGACAGAAGAGGGCTGGGACTACGTCGCAGGCGTGACCGTGGGTCAAGACATCTCGGAGCGGTTGCTGCAATTCGCCATGACCCCGCCCCAGTTCAGCCTCGGCAAATCGCTCCCGGGTTTCGGACCCATCGGTCCGGTGCTCGTCACGCCCGACGAACTCGACGACCCCGACGATCTCGAGTTAAGCTGCTCCATCAACGAGGTAGTCGTGCAGCAGGGTCGCACCTCGCAGATGATCTTCTCCGTCGGCGAGCTGATTGCGACCCTGTCCTCCTCCGTGCGCCTCCAGCCCGGAGACCTGGTGTTCACAGGCACGCCGTCGGGAGTGGGCATCGGGCGCACTCCACCGCTCTACCTGCGGGACGGTGACGAACTCGTATCGACGATCAGCGGTATCGGCACCCTGCGGAACCGGTTCGTCCGCTCCGCCGAGGCGCCTGCTTCCGCTGCCGATCGGAAGGTCTCGTAACCATGCCTCGCAGTGCCGCACCGTTCGAGGCCGCGCCTCGACGCTTTCCTCGGTGGAAGGAGATCCGACCGCTGCTCGGGTTCGGATTCCCGAGCCTCGACCGGACGAAGGCCCGCCTCGACCGCTGCGCGGATCTGTACGACGTGCGCGAACTGGCGCAGCGACGCGTTCCCCGGCCGGTCTTCGACTTCGTCGATGGCGCCGCCGGATCGGAGACCAGCCTCAGCCGGAGCCGGGAACTCTTCTCCCGAGTGGAGTTCCGCCCGAACGCCCTCAGAGACGTGAGCACGATCGATACCTCCGTCGACCTGGTCGGCGAACGCCTGCCCCTGCCGTTCTTCTTCGCCCCGACCGGTTTCACCCGCGCCATGCATCACGAGGGCGAGATCGCCGTCGCGCGCGCCGCGACACAGGCCGGCATCCCCTACTCGCTGTCGACGATGGGAACGACCACGATCGAGCGAGTCGCGGAAGGCGCGCCTGACAGCACCCGGTGGTTCCAGCTCTATCTCACGTCCGATCGAACCTGGAGCGCGGAACTGCTCCAGCGCGCCTCTGCGGCGGGTTACACCTCGCTCATCGTGACCATCGATGCTCCCGTGCCCGGCAAACGGCTTCGCGACGTCCGCAACGGACTCATGATGCCGCCGAAACTCACCATGCGCACAGCCATTCCGATGGCACGCCGCCCCCGATGGTGCTGGAACGTCCTCACCACGGATCCCCTGGGCTTCGCAATGGTGGACGCCGCGTCGGAGCTCCCCGAGGCTGTCATGTCGCGCACATTCGATCCGCGAGTCACGATCGAAGACATCGAATGGCTGAAGAGCGTGTGGGACGGCACGCTGATCGTCAAAGGGCTCCAGTCCGTCGAGGACGCCGAACTCTGCGCGAAGGCGGGTGCCGACGCGATCGTCCTCTCCACTCACGGAGGCCGTCAGCTGGACCACGCTCCCTTGCCGCTCGAACTCCTCTCTCCGATACGGGAGCGTCTTCCTGCCGAAGTCCAGGTGATCATCGACGGCGGCATCATGTCGAGCACGGACATCATCGCCTCTCTGGCGCTCGGCGCCCAGGCCGTCGGATTGGGCAGAGCCTACCTCTACGGAGTGATGGCCGGGGGCCAGCAGGGTGTGAGCAAGGTCATCGATCTGCTCGCGAGCGAACTGCGGACCACCCTGAGCCTGTTGGGGTGCACCAGCATCTCCGAACTCACTCCGGAACACGTGCGTATCCGGAACACGTCAGCGACGGAGCCATTCGCCCGGCTCCGGCTCTCCTAAGGAATGGTGGGAAAGTCTATGGAACAGCAACCCCTGCACTCCCTCGCCGGCTCGAGGCAGGAACTCGCCCGCGCGAGTCACTCGATCCCGCGCGGACTGGTCTCCTACTTCCGCATGCGGGAGAACCAGGTCGTATACACCCGAGCGAAGGGCGCCTACTACTGGGATGTCGACGACCAGCGATACATCGACGTGGTCTCCGCGCACGGTCCGATCCTTCTCGGCCACGGGCACGATGAGGTCAACACCGCGGTGACCGAAGCGATGAACCGAGCAGTGCTCACCGGCTCTCCGATGACCGGCGAGAGCGAATTCGCGGAGTCCGCGCTCCGATCACTCGGTTGGGCGGACAAGGTCACGATGATGTCGACCGGCACGGAAGCGGTACAGCTCGCCATCAAGATCGCGCGAGGCGTCACCGGCAGGAACACCATCGTCAAATTCCAAGGCCACTACCACGGCTGGATGGACCCGGTGTTCGTCAACACAGCGGGCATGGAGCCGCCCAAACCCGCATCGGGTGAGTTCGAACCCGGCGAGATCCCCGTTACCCCGTTCCTCCCCAACGGCCGCGCGCCCGAGGGTGTGGTGATCGCAACCTGGAACGATATCGAGCATTTCCGCGAGCTCATGGAGAGAATCGGAGACCACGTCGCTGCGGTCATCGCCGAACCCTACGTCACGAATTTCGGAACGTTTCCCCCTCCCGCGAGTTATCTGGCATCGCTCAAGGACATTGCGCATTGGCACGGAGCACTCCTCATCTTCGACGAGGTCGTAACCGGATTCAGAGTCGCCCGCGGAGGCGCTGCTCAGCAGCTCGGAGTATCGCCCGATCTCGGGATCTACGCCAAGGCCCTCGGAAACGGCTTCCCGATCGCCATGGTCGCCGGCACTGAGCAGGTGATGCAATCGATCGTCGACGGACGGGTTCCCGTCGCGGGGACGTACAGCGGGAATTCGCTCGCGGTTGCGGCGGGGACCGCCGTGCTCGCCCACCTGGAGCGAAACGAGGGATCGCTCTATCCGTATCTCGAAGCGCTCGGCACGGAGCTCAAACGCGGGCTCGAATCCGCAGCAGCAGCGCAGGGCGTGCCGATCACCTGCAATCAGATCGGCTCCCTGGTCCAAATACTGTGGGGCGATATCCGCGATCCTCATTCGATGCCCGGTGTCTACCGCTCGAATCGCGACGCCGTGACCGCCGTCATGGAGGGCATGATCCGACGCGGTGTCTACACCCACCGCAAAGGTCTGTTCTTCCTGAACGCTGCGCACACCGAGACGGATATCGAGCAGATCATCGAGGCATTCGCATCGAGTCTGAGTTCGCATCTCGCGCAATCGGCCGTGGGAGGCGATCATGTCTGAACAAGTCCAGGGTTCTCCGGATGCGGCGCAGTACGTCGTGAAGCTCGATCGGATCACCAAGTCCTACGCCGGGCAGACGGTCCTCGACGGAGTGACCCTCCACGTGGGCCAAGGCGAGGTCGTCTCGATCATCGGGCCCAGCGGAGCGGGAAAGAGCACGTTTCTACGATGCGCGAACTTTCTGGAGCAACCGGACAGCGGCACCGTCCAGATCATGGATCACGTCATCGATGCCGCCTCGACCCCCTCCCCGACCCAGTTGCAGGTACTCAGAAAAGACGTCGGGATGGTGTTCCAATCGTTCAACCTCTTCCCTCACCTGACGGTCCTCGAGAACATCAACCTCGCCCAGAGACGGGTGCTCGGGCGCTCCACCGACGAGGCAGCCCGGCGTTCGAAGGAGCTCCTGGAAAGAATGGAACTCTTGGGCAAGGCGGATGAGTATCCGAGCCGGCTCTCCGGAGGACAGCAGCAACGCATCGCCATAGCCCGCGCGCTCGCAATGGATCCCAAGGTCATGCTCTTCGACGAGCCCACTTCTGCACTCGACCCCGAGGTGGGTCTGGAGGTGCTCGCCGTCATGCAAGAACTGGCTCGCTCGGGTATGACCATGATCATCGTCACCCATGAGATCGAATTCGCGCGCCAGGTCGGGGATCGACTCGTCGTCATGGCGGATGGCGGGATCATCGAGTCCGGTCGACCCGACGACGTTCTCGATCGACCGCAGCATCCGAGAACGCAACGGTTCCTGAAGGCGGTGACTCATCGATGACGCAGTTCATCGCCGCGCTGCCATCAGCAGTGCTCAACACCATCCTGATCACGATTCTGTCCCTACTGGCGGGGTCGTTGCTCGCCGTGCCGTTGATGCTCGCCCGTATCTCGTCCTCGCGCGCATTGAGCCGGTGCGCCGCTGTGTTCATCGACGTCGTGAGAGGCGTCCCGCCCCTGGTCTGGATCTTCATCATCTACTACGGAATCAAAGTCGGTCAGTTCCGTTTCGGCACGATAGAGACCGCTGTGATGGGTTTCGGCCTCATTTCCACGGCCTACCTGGCCGAGGTGTATCGGGGAGGGTATCTCGCAGTTCACAAAGGACAGTTCGAAGCGGCGATGGCACTGGCGCTCTCGCGCAGGAGTGCTTTCGGAGCCGTTCTGGCCCCTCAGGCCTTTCGGGTCGCACTGCCGGGCATCGTGACCTATGCGATCGGTCTGCTCAAGGACACGTCGATCGTCTCCGTGATCGGCGTTGTGGACATCGTATTCGTAGCGAGCTCGGCCGCGAGACAACCGGGCGCGGATTCCATGACGCCCTTCTTCATCGCCGCTGCGCTCTACCTTGTGCTGAGCGTTCCGCTCGCTCTTGCCTCACGGGGACTCGAGCGGTTGTTCCGCAAGAAGGTGCTGGCATGAGCGACATCTCGACCTGGTTGTCCTGGCTGCCCGAGATGCTCGGCGGGCTCTGGATCAGTCTGCAGGTAGCGGTGGTCAGCCTCCTCATCGGGCTCCCGCTCGGCGCTCTCCTCGGGTTGCTGAGCACCACAGGGCTTGTCGCTCTGCGTTTCGCAGCGATCGCGCTCATCGAAATCGGACGGGGCATCCCCGCGCTGATCTTCCTCTACTTCATCTACTACGGCTTGCCGGATGTCGGTATCACACTCTCCAGCATGGTCTCCGCATTCCTCGCACTGTCGGTGACAGCCGCCGCCTACTCGAGCGAGCTCTTCCGAGCGGGGATTCAGGCAGTTCCGCAGGGCGAGATCGAAGCCGCGCAGGCCCTTGGACTCTCACGGCGCCACACCGTATTCGACGTCGTGCTCCCTCAGGCGATCAAGATCTCGCTGCCTTCGCTCATCGGCTTGTCCACGCAGATCTTCCAGGCCACTGCACTCGCCTATTCGATCGCGCTCCCCGAACTCCTCTCGAGGGCCTATGCGATCGGAGCGCGCACGTTCGAGTTCATGCCCGCATTGATCATGACGGGACTCCTCTACCTTGTCATCACGCTTCCGCTGAGTACGCTCGTGCAGCGGATGAGTAGGCCGAAAGGCTCTGCCCGCCCGGTCAGAGAATCCCAGCCCAGCGTGCCAGCCCCACTCTGAACAATCAATCAAAGGAGATTAGAAATGAAACCGTTCACCCCGTTGCTGGCCTGCGGCGCAGCCGCCGCATTGGTCATCGGACTCGCCGGGTGCTCCGGCGGCGCTTCGAGCGATGTCGCTTCTCAAGACTGCACTCCTAAACGCGATGGGATCACGACGCTCACGGCGGGCGTACTCACCGTCGGTGTGCCGGACTCGCCCCCGCTCACGATGCCGTCGGGAGACGAGGGGTACGAAGGAGTGGACGCCGACGTCATCCGCGGCTTCGCAAAGGAGGAATGCCTCAAGGTCGACGCGCAGCCGGTCGCTTCGTCCGCAGGGGTCACCAGCGTGGAGCAGGGCAGAACCGACACGGTGCTCGGAGGTTGGTACCGGACCGCGGCTCGCGAAAAGGTCGTCTCGATGGGCTATCCGATGTATCTCGACCAGGTCATCATCGCGGCCGATAAGAAGTATGACAACTTCGATGATCTCAAGGGCAAGAAGATCGGCTGCGTCGAAGGCTACATGTTCACGGAAGACCTGCAATCGCTGTTCGGCGACGATCTGTCGCTCTACTCCGAGTCTCAGCTCCTGCTGCAGGATCTCGAGGCCGGGCGGCTCGACGCGGTCGTCGAGATCGCCACTGGCGCGCCCCGGTTCAAGGACTTCACGGTGACCACCGTCAAACCGGATGAGCGGGTGCAAGCGACTCTCGAGGCGGGTCAATCATCTCTGCCCTTCAACAAGGATTTCCCGGAACTGCGCGAGGCCTTCGACGACTACGTCAAGTCTCTGCATGAGAATGGATCGATGGAGAAGATCTTGGATACCTGGGGGCTCCCCACCGAGATTGCCAACGTCGGCGAGCCGCGGATCATGCAGTGATGTAACGGAGATTACTCACGACCGACAAAAGATGTGCCGGAGGTCCGGGCCCGGAAACCCTGGACCTGACTTGTAAGTAGCCAATGGTATCCGGTTGGGACGTTGAAAGGAAGAAGACCTCCATCGTGAGTGACGCTAGACACCACTCATGACGGAGGCCTTCTGCCTTTCTGTCAATCACCAGCGTCCCCGCCAGGTGCATCTCCCGTCTGTCCACTCCGGCAAGTAACTAATCCCTCGCCATTCTGGCGATGGCGACACCCCAAAACCCAACCAAGTGCCACTTGGGCTTGACAGCACATTAATTAACGTTAAAGAATGAACATATGGCCCAGTCAAAGTGCCAGTTGGTTCGGATTACAAAGGAGTAGCCATATGAGCTATCAGATCTCCGCAGACACGGGCGGAACGTTCATCGACGTCGTCGTCCAGGGCGGCCCTGAGCCCATCATCGGGAAGTCACTGACCACTCACGACCGGGTGTTCCGTGGGCTCTCGAGTGCGCTCGAGTTCGCCGCGGAGCAGCTCGATCTCACTGCGGAGCAGCTGATCTCTCAGGCTGACTTGTTCATCTATGGCACCACACGGGCCACGAACGCGATCGTCACACGCAATACCGCGAAGACGGCACTGCTGACTACCGAAGGCTTCGAGGAGACCCTTGTCCTGAAGGAGGGCGGCAAGCAAGACGGCTACGACTACTCGAAGCAGTACCCCGATCCTTACATTCCCCGCCGCTACACCTTCGGCGTGCGCGAGCGCATCGATTCCGAAGCCCAGGTGCTGCGCGAACTCGACGAGAGTCATCTGCGCGATCTCATCCAGCGCATCGTCGATGATGGCATCGAAGCGATTGCCGTCTCCCTGCTGTGGTCGGTGGTCAATCCCTCGCACGAGCTCAGGGTCGCCGAGATCATCGCAGAGATCGCGCCGCAGATCCCGGTCACCCTCTCTCACCAGATCGCTCCGATCATTCGCGAGTACCGCCGCACCTCGGCGGCGGCGATCGATGCCTCTCTGAAACCGCTGATGCAGCGCCACTTCCGCGAGCTCGAGAGCGACCTGCGCGACTTCGGCTATCAGGGCGAGATTCTGGTGTCGACCAGCCTCGGCGGTGTCATGAGCATCGACGAGATCATCGAGGCGCCCATCTACGCTGCGCGGAGTGGCCCTTCGATGGCTCCGCTGGCGGGCATCCAGTACTCGAGCGTCGAGGGGCTCGGCGAAGACATGATCGTGGCGGACACCGGTGGCACCACGTTCGACGCCGGAATCTCTCGGGACGGCTCCGTCGTAAAGACCCGTGATACCTGGCTCGGTCCCGAGTTCGAAGGCGACCTTCTGGGTATCTCCTCGGTCGACATCCGCTCGCTTGGTGCGGGCGGCGGATCCATCGCGCACATCGATGCGGGTGGCCTGCTGAAGGTCGGCCCGCAGTCGGCGGGATCCGAGCCCGGTCCGGCGTGCTACGGACGCGGCGGAACCGAACCGACCGTGTCCGATGCCGCTTGCGTGCTCGGATACTTCGATCCTGATTACTTCCTCGGCGGACGCATGCAGCTCGATGTCGAAGCCGCGCGTACGGCGCTTGGCACACTCGCCGAACAACTCGATATTTCGGTCGAGGAGGTGGCCTGGGGCATCATCACCCTCGCCAGCCAGGAGATGGTCAAGGCGGTGCACGAGATCACCGTCGCCCAGGGCCTCAATCCCAAGGACAGCACACTCGTGGCCGGCGGCGGCGCGGCAGGCATCAACATCATGCTCATCGCCGAAGAACTCGGCTCCGAGCGGGCAGTGCTGCCGAAGATGGCTTCTGCGCTGTCGGCCTCCGGCATGCACTTCGCCGATATCGTCAAGGATGAATCCGCTGCCCTGATCACCTCGTCCCATCGCTTCGACGCTGCGCAGATCAACGGCTTGCTCGAATCGCTCGACGAGAAGCTGCTCACCTTCGTTGATCGCTTCACGCACCAGTACCCGACTTTCAAGATCGAGTACAGCGTCGAGGCCCGATACCAGAATCAGATCTGGACGATCGAGTTGCCGCTGCCATGCAAACGGTTCGAATCCGGTGCCGATTTCGACCAGCTGGTCAGCGGCTTCCACGATCTGCACCAGCGCGTCTACGCAGTTCGCGATGAGGGGTCGGACATCGAGTTCTTGAACTGGATCGCCCGAGCCACGATCGATATTCCGCGCAGTCCGCTGAGCTACCAGAGCGTCGAGAACTATCAGGCGAGTTCGCCACACACCCGCGACTGCTACTTCGGGAGCACGGGCCGAGTATCGACTCCTATCTACAAGCCGGAGCATCTCGGCCTCGGCGCCCATATCTCGGGGCCCGCCATTATCGAAGAACCCACGACCACGTTGGTGATCTACCCGGGCATGGCTGCCCAGGTATCTGGCACCGGAAATTACTTGCTGCAGATCGAGGAGGTCACCGCATGACCGAGCAGAAATTCGATTCCATCCGCACCGCGGTGCTGGCGAATGGAATCGATAGCATCGTCCGAGAGATGACCAACACGCTACTCCGCTCAGCGCGGTCCGCGGTCATCAACAGCGCCCGTGATTTCTCGTGCGCCATCCTGACACACGAGAATGAGCTGCTGGCCGCGGCGGAGGGCATCCCCGTGCACATCTTCGGCGCCCAGCTTCAGGGGCAGGCCATGATCGAAGCGCACCCCGGTATGCGCGAGGGCGATGCCTACCTCGACAACAACCCCTACGTCGGCAACTCCCACGCGGCAGACCACACCATTCTCGTTCCCGTCTTCATCGACGGCGAGCATCTGTTCACCGCGGTCGCCAAAGCCCATCAGGCCGACACGGGCAATTCGCTTCCCACGACCTATCACGCGGCTGCCAAAGACGTATACGAAGAGGGAACCCTGATCTTCCCCGTCGTGAAGGTGCAGTCCGACTACCAGAACAACGAAGACATCATTCGCATGTGCCAGTCTCGCATCCGGGTGCCGTCGCAGTGGTATGGAGACTTCCTCGCTGAACTCGGTGCCGCCCGCGTGGCCGAGAAGCGCCTGAAGCAGTTCGTTGCGAAGCACGGAATCGACACAGTGAAGCAGTTCATGAAGGACTGGCTCAACTACTCGGAGGCACTCACCAAGGCTGCGATCGAATCCCTGCCGGCAGCGGAACTCTACAACACCGGGCGCCACGATGCGTTCCTGCCCTACCTGCCTGACGGGCTCGACTTCAACGTCAGGATCCACATCAAACCCGAGGACGGCATGATCCATGTCGACCTCACCGAGAACGGCCCAAACGTCGATTGCGGCCTGAACCTCACCGAATCCACCACCAGTGCGGCTGTGTACGGCGGGATCTTCAATGCGATCCCGCACAAGCTACCGAAGAACTCGGGGGCCTTCCGTCGGATCACGATCGAGATGAACGAAGGCTCGGCAGTTGGCAAGCCGAAGTTCCCGCACAGCTGCTCGGTCGCGACCACGAACGTGACCGACCGGCTCATCAACTGCGTCGGCTCGGCCTTTGCCCAGCTGGGGGAGCCCTACGGTGTTGCTGAAGGCGCGGTCGGAGTCGGGGCGGGTTTCGCGGTGCTCTCGGGTACCGACCGGCGTACCGGCGAGGGCTTTGTCAACCAAGTCGTGGTGACCGCCAACGGCGGACCCGGCAGCGCCTACGCCGACGGCTGGGTGAATTGGCAGGTTCCCTGCACCGGTGGCCTGATGTACCGCGACTCCGTCGAGATCGATGAGATCAAGATGCCGATCGTCTACAAGTACTTGAAGTTCAAGCCGGGGACGGGTGGGGAAGGCAAGTTCCGTGGCGGCCCGGCGTTCGAGTATGCATACACGCCGAGGGAGGATCCAATCACCGTAATCTATCCCTGCGACGGGCAGATCGAACCGGCGAAGGGTGTGCTCGGCGGCGCGAACGGACTGGTTGCGGAGACCTGGCTGGAGCACCCTGACGGCACCAAGGAGAAGCTGCCGAACACGGCGGCCTTCCTCATGGAAAAGGGGCAGACCATCATCGGCGTCGATGCGTCCGGAGGCGGTTACGGCTCGCCCCTGGAACGCGATCCCGAGTTGGTGTTGAAGGATGTCGTGGAGCTCTGGGAGACCCGTGAGCGCGCGGTCGAGACCTACGGTGTTGCCATCGTAGAGACTCCAGAGGGACTGACGATCGATCGCGATGCCACCGCACGACTGCGAGCGAAGGCCGCGAGCTGACCTCTCTGGTCGACCGCGAGAACAGAAGTGCCTCGAGTCTGACGGCTCGAAGAATCCGAAGGAGTGAATAGGTGTCGAAGAAGACCATTGCAGTTCTCGGCGCGGGCGGCGCGCAAGCGTCGGGTGTCCTTCGCGGACTCGGTCGTGCACCCGAGGACGTGAGGATACTGGCGTGCGACCGTCAGTTTCGAACACCGGATAACACCCGTGCGGGCGAACAGGAGGTCGAACTCATCGACTTCGATTTGATCGCCGAGCCGGATAGGCTTCGGGCGATACTGTCGTCTGCAGATCTCGTGATCAACTGCACGGGTCCCTACTACACCCTGGGACCGATCATCCTAGATGCGGCTATTGCGGCAGGCACGGATTACGTCGACATCTGCGATGATGCCGACGCGACCGAACTGCTGCTCGCACGAGGGGACGCTGCAAAGGCGGCCGGGGTGACGGCTCTCATCGGCATGGGCTCCGCTCCCGGCACCACGAACGTCCTGGTGCGCCTCGCGCTCGATGCGTTGCCTGACGAGGAAGCCTCGGTGGAGATCTCCTGGTGCGTGGACGCGAATGACATGGTCGGCGCCGTGGTCCCTCACTTCGCGCATTCCTTCAGCACCGCCTTGCCGGAAGCCGGTGCAAACCCAGGCTGGGAAGATCTCGAGCCTCGGCGAGTGGTGTTCCCTGAACCCATCGGGGAGCAGCTGGTCCTCACGTTGAGTCACCCCGAAGTGATGACCCTGCCGCGGTTCACCCGCGCGAAGCGCGTGGTGAACCGCGGGGGGCTCATTCCGGAGGATTTCACTCATCTCGGCTGGGTGCTGTCGCGTACTCCGGAGAGCGTTGACCGTGCCAGGACGACGGCCTCGGTGTTCGAGACCGTGCGTTCGCAGTACGCGGGTCGCGAAGCGACTGGGTCGGGCCTCATCGTCGATGTTCGGGTCGGTGCTGATGGCATTAGATTCCTCTCCGGCGGGAAGATGAGCCAGGATGATGCGACGGGAACTCCGGCAGCTGCGGGAGCTTTGCTCTCTCTCGACGGTGCGGTGCCTGGCCCGGGTGTCGTATCTCCGGAGGTGCTGAATCCAGCTGATTTCTTCACCCGTCTGCGCGACGTCTCTGCCGGTGGCGGCGGCATGACCGCCTATCGCACACGGGACGGTGAGATTACCGAGCGCGCCCGTATTCGCGATCTGCTTGCGGCGCACGAGATGCGCACAGCCGCACCCATCGCCTGATCGAACACCCGACTCCTGTCGGTGATAGAGGAGGAACCTTGCGCGCTATCACGATCTCCCGCCTGGACGGGCCTGGCTCCTACGCGGTGACTGAATTGCCCCGCCCTTCACGTGGCGCCGGCGAGGTGCTGGTCGAAGTCCATTCGGTCGCTCCGGCCTTCCCCGATCTGCTGCTGTCGCGTGGTGAATATCAGGTGAAACCCGACCTGCCGTTCTCGCCAGGATCCGATTTCGCCGGAGTGGTAGTCGATGCCGACGCGGAATCAGGTTTCAAGCAGGGGCAGCGGGTGGCAGGTTGCCTCATGTACGGTGCCGCAGCCGAACTGGTATCGGTGCATGCGGACCGCCTATTCGGGCTTCCCGACTCGCTGGAAACGGCTGAGGCCGCGGCGCTGCCGATGAACTACTTCACGGCCTACTTCGCGCTTGCGCAACGAGGGGCGGCGGAGTCGGGTGACTGGGTGCTGATCACGGGGGCGTCCGGCGGCGTTGGCGTGGCGGCGATCCAGGTGGCCAAGGGGCTCGGCTGCAAGGTGATCGCGCTGGTGTCGAATGAGCGCCGTCGGGCGGTCGCCGAAGAAGCTGGAGCCGATTTTGTGATTCTGCCGCAGCAGATGCCGACGGAAGTGAAGTCGCTAACCAATGGTGCCGGGATCGATATAGCAGTCGATGTAGTCGGAGGTGACGTCACGAATCTACTGAGAGTACTCGCGCCGCTCGGGCGAATCATGATCGTCGGCTTCGCTTCGGGTGAGATTCCCGTGGTAAAGGTGAACCGGTTGCTGCTCAATAACACCGATGTGCGAGGAGTGGACTCCGCCAGGCTCATCTTCGACCGTCAGTCCAGCCGGGCTGCCTGGGAACATCTCATGAGGATGCGGGCGGACGGTCATATCCGCCCCCAAATAATCCCAGGCGGGGACGCCGCGCGATACGGCACCGTGCTTCAGGAACTGTCGGATCGCGCCGTCAGCGGCCGTGTCGTGCTGAGTATGCGGGCCACTGCTGCGTGAAGCGCTTGGTTCGAAATGCAGAAGGTTTCGAGTGGAACCTCAGTTCCACTCGAAACCTTCTGCATTCAGCTGCGACTACAGTCGCTACTCGAGTACGGTCATGCCAGCCGTGGTAGCGCCGTCTATCGCGATCTCGGCGCCGCTGATGTAGGACGAGTCGTCACCGATGAGAAAAGCGACAAGGCCTGCGACGTCACCTGGCTGACCGAATCTGCCCAGTGGGATAGAAGTGGGCGAGACCACGGCGCCGCTGCTGCCGATTGAACCGGCGATCATGGGGGTCTCAGTGTCGCCGGGATGGATGGAGTTGACGCGGATGCCATCTTTGCCGAGTTCGATGGCCGCGGCCTTGGTAATGCCGCGGAGCGCCCACTTCGATGCCACATACGAGA
Source organism: Leucobacter japonicus (assembly GCF_001273855.1). NCBI lineage: Bacteria > Bacillati > Actinomycetota > Actinomycetes > Micrococcales > Microbacteriaceae > Leucobacter > Leucobacter japonicus. Next base: position 86,333 of record NZ_JHBX01000078.1, read on the forward strand.
AGGCATCGGGGAAGCCGACAAGGCCAGCTATGGACGAGACGTTGACGATCGAACCCCCGCCGACTGCGCGGATATGGGGCAGGACTGCCTGCATGCCGAGGAACGGCCCGGTCTGGTTAACGGCGATGGTGCGTTGCCATGACTCCAACGCGGTCGTTTCGAGACGTTCTTCGACGAGCACCCCGGCATTATTCACCAGGCCGTCGATTCTGCCGAACTCGCGGATCGCCGTATCGACGATGCGCGCCCAGGATTCTGGGCTCGTTACGTCGAGACGCGCGAAAATGCAATTGTCACCGAGTGCCGCGGCCAATGCCGCTCCCTCGTCTTCGAGCAGATCGCCGATCACCACACGGAAGCCCTGATCAACCAGCGCTCGGGCGTGAGCGGAACCCATGCCCCGTGCGCCTCCTGAAACGATTACCGTCTTCGCAGTCGCGCTGCTCATGCCTTGCACCCTTCTCGTGGACGTGAGCCGGCAGCCGCTCGCCTGTCCGATCACTTCAAATCGGGTTTCGGTTCGCGGTCAGCCAGCCACC